>DATIJJ010000052.1:0-35665 GCA_035478795.1 Gammaproteobacteria bacterium
TGTAATTCTTCATGATTGTGCGTGTAAGCAGGGGATTCCTGCATCGTTCGACGATAAACAATTGTGATCCCACCCCACGCGCGAATGAGTTTGATGAAGTCGGGTTTTTCATGATGACGTTTCGCGCGCAAGCGTTCATCACGCACGGCTTTGCCATGAACAAGACATTCCTCGAGCGCTTCTTTGGAAGCGGGATCGAGTTCATTTAAAATCGCTTCATGACTGGATGTTTTCACCAGTGCTTCATGACGCGCGAGTATTTTTTCAACCTGTGTAATGTAATATGCCTGTGCTTCGGTTGCTGTATCAACGCCTGTCAATCCACCGCCAATCACAACACCCGGTAATCGAATTTGTAATGCGGATAGGCTATTTTTTTTAGCGGCATTGCCTAACTGGAGTGCCATCAAAAAATCATTCGCCTGACGCATGCCGGGCGCGAGACTCCCTGGAATATTAAGCGCTTTCGGCAAACCCGCACCGACTGCCACAACAAAATGATCAAAACCCATCTCGAATGCATCGTGGACGGTAATCGTGCCGCCAAATCGTGTGCTGCCAAAGACTTGAAAATAAGGCTTTCGCATCAAACTGATGTAAATGAGCTTCAGAAAATTTTTATCCCAACGAACGGTAATCCCATATTCAGCAACGCCACCAAATCCACTGATGAGACGTTCATCAAGCGATTCGATCATTTCCTTAAATTGATAAATCGGTTGATTGATATATTTGTCGGGAAGCGGTTCGATTTTCAATCCATCAAATCCGACAACGGCAAACCCTTCCAGTAATAAATGATGGGCGAGCGTAAATCCGGCGGGTCCCATGCCTGCGATCATCACTTTCAAATTGTTGTACGGTTTCATCACCCATTGCTTTTGTCGCAATGGATTCCAACGGGTGAGTAAATCATAAATTTCAACGCCCCACGGTAAATCCAGCACATCGGTCAGGACACGTGTTTCAATTTCCGGAATATTGACCGGATCCTGTTTTTGGTAAATACAGGCTTTCATGCAATCGTTGCAAATGCGATGACCGGTTGCAGGGCACATGGGATTATCCACCATGACCATGGCGAGCGCGGCGAGCGTTCGACCGTCGCGCTTCAGAAAATTCATTTCAGAAATTTTTTCTTCCAAAGGACAACCCGTCATGAGAAGATCCAGCGGATTTTTTTTGAAGCCGAGTTCAGGCTGGTTTTTTTTAACAGGGAATCCTTTCGAGCAAAAATCACCGTCATGATCGTGACAGTAAATGCAATAATTGACTTCATCCTGAACGGCGCGTGCATTCATACGCTCATCAGTCAGCGTAAATCCATCGCGCAAACGAAAATCTGATATTTTTTCGCAATCAATCAGGTTGTCATAATCGATTCGCGCAGGCAATTTAAAACTGACCCAGTTGTTGACAGCCTTTTTTCCATCGGATGACGTCAGGGCGCGCACGCACCAATGGGTTAATTGTTCAATTTCATTTTCGAACTTTTCAGGCTGATGGATATATTGATTGGCGAGAAGAGCGATGGCCAGCTCTCTATCTTTTGTTTTTAAAGGCGCATTTTCCAATTCTGCATCAAGCCAGTTATTCAGTTCAGCAAAAGAGGGCAATTCGTCAGCTTTCAGCAGATTTTTTTTCGCGCGCCGTAACACAAAAAATTTTTTGAAGGCAGAAACAGGATTATTCGACAGTGTTTTAGCTTCGGCGAACGAAATGGCTTCTTCAATATGAAACAGTTGAATCAGAAAAATTTCGAGCGCCTTTGCTGCTTCAATGAGTAAATCGCTTTGTTCGATCGGAGTTAACAGGCTGGTTTCATTGCGATAAGCCAATAAGCGCTTGCATAAATTCGGATGGATGCCATCGAGAAACGTTTGGTCAAGGCGCTCTAAACCCTCGCTTGTCAATAATTCGGCGAAGGTAAACCCGTTTAAATTCAATGCAGGATCAGACATAATCAGTACTGTTTAAAATAATGGCAAATAATACCACAGATTGGCATAAATTAACTTGAATTTTTTTGCCCCGGGTTGTATATACCTCTGTTAATAAAATAACCGGATGATCAGGAGAATCAAGTATGTCCGTCCACCCGCAACAGGAAACACTGGGCTTTCAAACCGAAGTGAAACAATTGCTGCATCTGGTGATTCATTCACTTTACAGCAACAAGGAAATTTTTCTGCGCGAGCTCATTTCGAATGCATCGGATGCAGCAGATAAATTACGGTTTGAGGCATTGTCCGATGCGGCCTTATATGAAAATGATGCGGAATTAAAAGTCTTCGTGACATTTGATGAGAAGGCGCGCACGGTCACGATTCAGGATAATGGCATTGGCATGGCGCGTGATGAAGTGATTGAAAATCTGGGCACGATTGCCAAATCCGGCACGAAAGACTTTCTCGCACAATTAACGGGTGACCAGAAAAAAGATGCGCACCTGATTGGGCAATTTGGCGTGGGATTTTATTCGGCATTTATTGTGGCGGATAAAGTGACCGTCACCACGCGAAAGGCGGGGCTCACTGCAGAGCACGGTGTGCGCTGGGAATCGAGTGGCGCGGGAGATTATACGATTGCAAATGTTGAAAAAACAGCACGCGGTACCGAAATCACGCTGCATTTGAAAGAAGGGGAAGAAGATTTTCTGAATGCGTGGCGTTTACGTACTATTATCACAAAATATTCAGATCATATTAATTTGCCTGTTTTAATGAAAAAAATTGCAGATGAAAAAACAAAAGCGGATGCGGTGGAATGGGAAACCGTCAATCGTGCCACCGCCTTGTGGACCTTGCCAAAAAATACCATCACTGATGAGCAATACAAGGAATACTACAAACAAACGGCGCATGATTTTGAAGATCCTATGATGTGGATCCACAATCAGGTCGAAGGTGGCAATCTGGATTACATCAGTCTGCTTTATCTGCCAGCGCGTGCGCCACAGGATTTGTGGCAACGTGACCAGCAGCATGGGTTGAAATTATATGTGCAGCGCGTTTTTATCATGGATCAGGTCGCACAATTTATTCCGAATTATTTGCGTTTTATCCACGGTATTGTCGACACCAATGCGTTGCCGTTAAATATATCACGTGAAATTTTACAGGATAATCCGGTGATTCCGCGTTTGCGTTCAGCGCTTGTCAAACGCATTCTTGATATGCTGGACAAGCTGGCAGAAGAGACACCCGAAAAATATTTACAATTCTGGAAACAGTTTGGCAATGTGTTAAAAGAAGGTCCGGCGGAAGATTTTGCCAACCGGGATCGTGTTGCGAAATTATTGCGATTTTCCTCAACCCGAACGGATTCGCCCGAGCAAACCCTGTCGCTTGATGAGTATGTCAAACGGATGAAACCTTCACAAAAGAAAATTTATTACATCACAGCCGATGGTTTTAACACGGCAAAATCGAGCCCGCATCTTGAAGTATTCCGTCAAAAAGAGATCGAAGTGATTTTATTATATGATCGTATCGATGAATGGCTGGTGGGGCATCTCACTGAATTTGATGGTAAACCATTGCAATCCGTTGCGAAAGGCGATGTGTCGCTGGATGAAATGTCAGAAACAGAAAGCAAGGATCAGAAAGAAGCGCAACAAAAAAAAGAAGAACAGTTCAAATCGGAATTTGACGATGTCATCAAACGTATCAAATCCACATTGGGCGATCAAATCAAGGATGCGCGCCTGTCTCACCGGTTGACACAATCACCCGCGTGTCTTGTTTCCGATGACAATGAGATGGGTATCCAGTTGCAACGGTTGTTGAAAGCGGCAGGTCAGGATGTAGCAGACATCAAACCGATTTTTGAATTAAATCCCGAGCATCGTTTGGTGATGCGACTGAAAACAGAATCGGATGATGCGCGCTTTCAGGAACTGGTCACTATTTTATTTGACCAGGCGATTTTAGCCGAAGGCGGTCAATTAAAGGATCCGGCGGTTTTTGTGTCGCGGATCAATAAATTATTACTCGAAAGTATTGCTGGAGACTGATCATGTTGATTGGCGTCCCGAAAGAAATCAAAAACAATGAATACCGTGTGGGTCTTGTGCCTGCCAGTGTGCGTGAATTGACAGCCAACGGTCATCAGGTGATGGTGCAGCATGGCGCCGGTTTTGGCATTGGTTTTGATGATGTGGTGTATGAGCAGGCGGGTGCAAGCATGCTGGAATCGGCTGCGGAAATTTATGAAACGGCAGACATGATTGTCAAAGTGAAGGAGCCGCAGCGGCAGGAATGTGAAATGCTGCGTCCGGATCAAATGCTGTTTGCCTATTTGCATCTGGCACCCGATCCCGAACAGGCGCGCCTGTTGCAGGCATCCGGCTGTATTGCGATTGCGTATGAGACCGTCACCAATCGAACGGGTGGGTTGCCGTTGCTCGCTCCCATGAGTGAAGTCGCAGGACGCATGTCGATTCAGGCCGGTGCGACGTGTCTTGAAGTGACCAATGGTGGTAGCGGAATTTTACTGGGCGGCGTGCCGGGGGTTGCACCTGCCAAAGTGGTGATACTGGGTGGTGGTGTGTCGGGTACGAACGCGGTGCGCATTGCCGTTGGCATGGGTGCGAATGTCGTTGTGATTGATTGTTCGATCGAGCGATTGTATCAACTGGATTTACAATTTGGTTCAACGGTCACAACGATTTATTCGACAGCCAATTCCATCGAGCATCATGTCGCGCGCGCGGATCTGGTGATAGGAGCGGTACTGGTGCCTGGCAGTTCGGCGCCTAAACTTGTCACAAAAGAAATGGTTAAAAAAATGCGTCCCGGCTCGGTTGTCGTTGATATTTCCATCGATCAGGGTGGCTGTTTTGAAACGAGTCGTCCGACGACGCATCAAAATCCGACGTATGTGGTCGAGGGCGTGGTGCATTATTGCGTGACGAATATGCCAGGCGCGGTCCCACGCACGTCGACTTTTGCATTGAATAATGTCACGTTGCCATTCGTGCGCTCACTTGCCAATAACGGCTATAAAAAAGCCATGCAGCTCGATCCGCATTTATTAAATGGATTGAATATTTGCAAGGGAAAAATAACCTGTCAGGCCGTTGCAACAGCGCTCAAACAGGAATACACACCGGCTGAAAAAATGATTGCATAAGGATTTTTGATGAAAGCCATTCCGATTTTATTTTTCACGCTGGAAAATTTTTCGAGCTGGTTGAAAGAGCAAAATGATTTTATTAAACACTGGATCCATTCGATCGGGTTTGTAGCGGAACCCGGTTCCACTGTTTTATTGCCGGATAAAAACGGTAAATTAAGTCAGGTGCTCTGCGGTGTTTCGGATCTCCATCATTTCTGGAATGCGGGTCATTTGCCGGGACTTTTACCGGAAGGCGAATATGTGTTTAATCAGGATCATCTGAATGAAGAGGATCTTGCGATTGCGTGGGGGCTCGGCAGTTATCAGTTTACGCGTTACAAAAAAGCGTCTCGCTCCATGGCGACACTTTTTTTATCCAAAAAAAATCGCGAACGCGTTTCCAATATAATTGATTCGATGGGTTACGTGCGTGATTTGATTAATACGCCAACGGATGATATGGGGCCGTCTGAACTCGCAAAAGAGGCTGAAAAACTCGCGAAACAGTATGGTGCGACATTCAAACAAATGATCGGTGAGCAATTATTAAAAAATAATTTTCCCTGTATTTATACCGTTGGACGTGCGAGTGATGATCTGCCTCGTTTGCTGGATTTACGTTGGGGAAATGTGAAACACCCGAAAATCACGCTCGTTGGAAAAGGCGTTTGTTTTGATACGGGTGGTCTTGATATCAAACCTTCTTCCAGCATGTTGCTCATGAAAAAAGATATGGCGGGTGCCGCGCACGTGCTCGGTCTTGCGCGCATGATCATGCAGGCTGATTTGCCGGTGAATTTACGTGTTTTGATTCCGGCGGTTGAAAATGCAATTTCAGGGAATGCGTATCGTCCGGGCGATGTGATCACAAGTCGCAAGGGACTCACGATTGAAATTGGTAACACCGATGCGGAAGGGCGGCTTGTGTTGGCGGATGCATTGTGTGAGGCCGTCAGTGAAAAACCGGATTTGCTGATCGACATCAGTACGTTAACGGGCGCGGCACGCATTGCGGTGGGAACGGATATTTCAGCGATGTTTTGTAATCAGGACACATTGGCCGATGCGGTGATGCAGTATGGCATGCAAACATCGGATCCGATCTGGCGATTGCCGTTATTTTCGGGATACCGTGAAGCGTTAAACAGTCCGATTGCCGATATCAATAATGCCGGAGCCGATTCCTATGCAGGCGCGATTACCGCCGCTTTATTTCTAAAAGAATTTGTACCGGATGATATCCCCTGGTTGCATTTTGATATGATGGCGTGGAATTTAAAATCCCGCCCCGGACGTCCGCAAGGTGGTGAAGCGATGGCGTTGCGTGCGTTGTTTGCCCTGATTGCCGAAAAATACCCGGCAAAATAATCTCTCTGCACACGACAAAATTTTTTGGCCCTGCTTACGTCGTCCCACGGCTTGTCCGTGGGATCCAGGCATGCCGTAAAAACCCCTCAAATCGGCCAAAATCCGATTTTTCATAACATATTGATTATACAGGGAAATTTATTTTTTCGGCCATTTCAGCTCGATGAGGATACGCATAACATATTGATTATACTGGGGTTTTTTTAAATTCCTCAGTCGGCTGTTTCATGCCCATTCCCGAGCAGCTCTCGCATCTTCGCCTTGATCATATCGATCGCAATCCGGTTTTCGCCGCCCCTTGGCACGATAATATCCGCATACCGTTTGGACGGTTCGATAAATTGCAAATACATGGGTCGTACTGTTTCTTCATATTGTAAAATCACGGAATCCAGAGAACGCTTCCGTTCATTCATGTCACGCTTCATGCGTCGAATGAGGCAAATGTCTAACGCGGTTTCCATGAAAATCCGGATATCCATCATTTCGCGAAGTTTCTTTTCAACAAACAGCAAAATGCCTTCCAGAACGATAATCGTATGCTGGCCAATCTGACGGGTTTTTTTATCACGCAGATGCATGGCGTGGTTGTAGGTGGGTACATCCACCGGCTGGCCTTTTCGTAATTGTTGCAAATGTTGATAAAGCAATTCATGGTCGAGGGAATTCGGATGGTCGTAATTGATTCGTTCACGTTCTTCGAAGGGAATATTGCTGTGATCCTTGTAATAGGAATCTTCTGAAATGACCACGACCTGGTCGGAACCCAGTTCATTCACGATGGTATTTGCAAGAAGGCTTTTTCCGGAGGCCGAAGCGCCTGCAATACCAATAATAATGGTTTTTTGTGTCAACGTTCTCTCCTCAACAATACAATCAGGGCACCGCTTCCGCCCTGTTTTGGGATGGCGGAGCAAAAGGCAATCACCTGTTCGGTCTGACGCAGCCAGTTATTTAATTTATTTTTAAGAACCGGCAGCCTGCCATCCTTTCCTTTCCCGTGAATGATCAGAATAGTTCTGATCTTATCGTGCTGGCATTGTAGCAGAAACCGGGCCAGCGATTCACGTGCTTCATCGATCGTTTTGCCATGTAAATCCAGATGAGCTTCGGCATTATATTGACCCTGGCGCATTTTGCGAAGCACTTTTTGCTGGACGCCGGAGCGCGAAAACAGCAGAAAATCTTCGCTTTCGACCGGGTCCATGTGCTCATTGTCTGAAAAGAAAACACCTTCATCGATTTGTTCTTTGATGACGGGTCGAACGCGGGGAGGGAGTGATTTTTTCGGGGATGGGATTTTGGTATGTGTCAGGGGCGAGACGCCTTTCATGGCGTCACGGAACAGTGTGGTTTCCTCATCGGACAAGGCCGGTTTTTTGGGTTTATTCATTATTTTTTCAGGTCCTTTGCGTGTATCCGTCCATTTTAACATTAACGCCATCCATTGCATTATGATAAAATGGCCGCCTTTTATGCGGATGGTAGTTGTGATGACCGAAACCGATAGCCTGCAGTGTTTTATTTTTGAAAATCGATCTGTCCGGGGTGAGATGGTCCGATTGAACGAGAGTTTCAGGACCATTATGCAGCAGCATGCCTATCCACCTGTCATTCAGCGCATATTGGGTGAAATGCTGCTGGCTGCAAGCCTTCTCGGTGCCAGCATTAAATTTCAGGGTCGGATCACCGTACAATTTCAGGGAAAAGGGCGAGCGCGCCTTTTGATTGCCCAATCCAGTGATCAACTGGAATTGCGCGGGTTTGCGGATTGTCAGCCGGATCTCACATGGGATGAATTGATTGCTGATTTAAAACAGGGGACGCTGGCTATCATGATGGATCCGGACAGAGAAGGGGGGCAGCGTTATCAGGGACTGGTCGAGTGGCAGGGCGATTCGCTTTCAGAGTCGCTTGAACATTATTTTAATCGTTCAGAACAATTGCCGACACGCATTAAACTGGCTGTGAATGATGAACGTGCGGCGGGTTTTTTATTGCAGGTCATGCCGCGAGAATCTGCTCGCTCAGGTCAGTTACAGGATCATCAGAATGAGTGGGAACATCTTTCTCACCTGACAGCGACGCTCTCGCCGGATGAATTGCTCACAGTGGACAATGCTACCTTGTTGCATCGTTTGTATGTGGAAGAGGATGTGCGATTGCTTCCCACGCGTCCGGTTGTGTTTCGTTGTAAATGTTCGCTGACGCGTAGTGAAAATACCTTGCGTCTTTTGACTGAACAGGAAATTGAGGAAGAATTGCGGGATAAACAATCGATTGTGGTGACGTGTGAATTTTGTAACAGGGAATATGTATTTGATCGCGTGGATGTGGCGCGCATTTTTAAACGGGGACATTCCGATTCATCCGGTGGGATTCATTAGGAAAACTGAACATGCTTGAATTACTTTATGACTTTATTCCGGTGCTGTTATTTTTTGTGGCGTTTAAATTTTACGGGATTTACGTTGCAACGGTTGTCGGTATTGTGACGACGGCCATGCAAGTGGTTTTTACGCGTCTTTGGAAAAAAAAGATTGATCGCAAGCAAGTGCTGACGCTGGTGGTATTTTTACTATTCGGCGGCATGACGCTTTATTTTCATAATCCGATTTTTGTGAAATGGAAGCCGAGCATTATTTTCTGGTTGTTTGGTCTTGTTTTTTTATTCAGCCAGTTATTCGGCAAAAAAGTGCTTATCCAGCGCATGATGGAAGCGAGCCTTGAAAACAAAACATTGCCATCGTCAGTCTGGAAACGCATGAATTTGTCCTGGGCATTGTTTTTTTTCGCGCTGGGCACCCTTAATATTTTCGTTGCCTATCATTTCAGTACGGACACCTGGGTCAATTTTAAATTGTATGGTTTGATGGGATTGCTCATTTTATTCAGTGTTGTTCAGGCGATTTGTCTGTCTCGTTATCTGGTGTAAAAATGTCTGTGCATGCTGATCGTGTTGCTGTGATTAAACAAAAATTGGAACAGGCGTTTTCGCCGACGTTTCTGGATGTCGTGGATGACAGTGAAAAACATAAAAATCATCCGGGTCATGACGGTCATGCAGGGCATTATACAATTGTGATTGCAGCGGATTGTTTTATCAATAAGTCGCGCATAGAGGTCCATCGGGAAATTTATGCGTGTTTGGGTGAGATGATTCCGGGTGAGATTCATGCAATCTGTATTCAATTAAAATGAATCTTAAGCAACCTTTTCCCATTTATCACAAATTTCTTTAAACTGCATTTTTTCAGGGTGATTAGAAGACTTACATTGAGCATCCAGTTCTGCTATTTCATTAACAAGATCAAAAATTAATTTATCTTTTTATGGATTAATATAAGAGTGAAACAATATTCTCAACAAATGATCGGCTGATTTTGAAATGGGATGCTTGTCTTTTTCCCACAATAAAATTGTTTGATAGTCGCAACCAAGCGACATGATTTAATTACCTTTACTTGCTTTTGCCAGAAGTCTTTTTGTTAGCGCATAATATTATAAAAAATTATATATTTTAAACAGATTATTGTACATGCCAGGCCTCAATCGGAGCGCACTCCTCCCTTTTCAAAGGGAGGTTGGGAGGGATTTTTATTTAACATCAAAAATCCCCCCGCCGCACAAAAAACGTGCGTCGACCCCCTTTAATAAGGGGGTTTTTCTTCGGTCGATATTTGAGTTATAAAGCAGACTTTTGTTCGGTATCTGTTTTGTTTACAACTGCTCCGCCGTCAACAAAAATACCCCGCCGCCACCCCGCTCAAAGTCCAGCCACGTAAAAGGCAAATCCGGAAAAGCTTCGGACAAGGCTTCTTCACTGTTACCGACTTCAACAATCAAAATACCCTGCGGATTCAAATGCTGTTTGGCCTGTTCTAAAATGCGCGTGACAATATCAAGCCCAAGCGTGCCCGCGGCTAATGCTGATTCGGGTTCATGTCGATATTCTTTCGGTAAATCCGCCATATCGTTGGCATCGACATACGGCGGATTACTGATAATCACATCGTATTTTTTATTCGCGAGCGGATGGAACAAATCACCTTGAAAAAGAGTGACCCGGTCTTCTACGTGATGTTTCAACACATTCATGTTGGCAACGGTCAGCGCATCGTGTGAAATGTCTGTCGCATCCACTCTCGCTTCCGGAAAATAATGCGCTGTAGCCACGGCAATACAACCACTGCCTGTGCAAAGATCTAAAATATGATGAGCCGAGTCGGCGTCTATCCACGGCTGAAACTGGTTTTCAATGAGTTCCGCCAGCGGAGAACGAGGAATCAGTACGCGTTCGTCTACATAAAATGGGAGGCCTGCGAACCACGCCTCGTGGGTTAAATAGGCGAGTGGAATACGCTCATCCACGCGACGTCGAATGGTTTGATAGATTTTTTCGCGCTCAGGGGATGTCAATCGCGAATCAAGCATGCCGAGGTGAATATCCGGCGGTAAATGCAAGGTATGCAGGATAAGCGCTACGGCTTCATCCCACGCATTATCGGTGCCATGACCGTAAAATAACCCGACTTCATTAAAACGGCTGATCGCCCAACGCAAAAAATCACGCAAGGTAACGAGTTCCTCAATTTCTTTCATGGTATCCGGATCCTGATCGCAAATGGAATATCGCGTATTATTCTACAAAACACATCGTTTTTCATGTGAAATATCCGTATAATTCGCCCGATGTTTTCTGGAGGTTCCGGAATGAGTGACTCCTCGGGTTCCGTCATCCTTGATTTGATCGGTTTGTCGCTTTCGGATGAAGAGCGGGAATTGTTGCAGCACCCCCACGTTGGCGGCGTGATTTTATTTACGCGCAACTTTGAATCCACAACACAATTGGCGGATTTATGCCGTGATATACGGGCGTGCCGCAGCGCGCCGATCCTCATTGCCGTCGACCAGGAAGGAGGGCGCGTCCAGCGTTTCAGGGAAGGTTTTACACGCCTGCCTGCCATGGGGGACGTGGGTCAATTATATGCACAGTCGGCGAAAGAGGGGCTGCGTCTTGCAGAAGCGGCAGGCTTTGTGATGGCGGCAGAATTACGGGCAACGGGTGTGGATCTCTCCTTTGCGCCGGTGCTTGATCTTGATCGACAATGGAATACGGTGATTGGCGATCGCAGTTTTGGCCGGGATTCTTCAACGGTCAGTGTGCTTGCCGAAGCACTCATGCGCGGCATGCAAGCGGCAGGGATGGCCGCAACAGGCAAGCATTTTCCAGGTCACGGTGGTGTTCGACTCGATTCACACCTGACATTACCCATTGATTCCCGCTCCTTTTCGGCTATTTTGCAGGAAGACATGCAACCTTTTATTCAACTGATGAAAGCCGGACTCGATGCGCTCATGCCAGCCCATATTTTATTTCCGGAAGTGGATTCGTATCCTGTCGGATTTTCCCGTCACTGGTTGCGGGATATTCTTCGGGACACATACCATTTTTCCGGTAGTGTGTTTAGCGATGATCTCAATATGGCCGGTGCTGAATTCGCCGGAAGTTACAGCGCTCGCGCGGAAATGGCACTGGAGGCGGGTTGTGATATGGTATTGATCTGTAACAACAGGGCAGGTGCCATTGAAATACTGGATAAGCTGCCCGAAAAATACAAACTGCCCATCGCGAAATTGAATCGACTGACAGGCCGGTTTTCACATGACCTGACTTCATTACAGGCGGGCGATGTCTGGCGAGAAAAGGTAGATTTATTGACTCAATACAGGATGATTTATGACAGTAACTGACAAGATAAAAGAAGTGCCTGAAAAAGCCGAATGTCTTCACGATTTTTCAGCGATTGAAAAGGCGCTCGATAAAATGGCCGTTGAAATTACCCGTAAACTGAAAAATGAGAGCCCCATCGTGCTCTGTGTCATGATTGGTGCATTGATTCCCATGGGACATTTGTTGACACGGTTGAATTTTCCGCTGGAAGTTGACTATATTCATGCAACCCGTTACCGCGGAGCCATGCGGGGCGGTGATCTGCACTGGCTGGTCGAACCGCGTAAGTCGCTCGAGAATCGAACAGTACTCATTGTGGATGATATTATGGACGGCGGACTCACACTCGCTGCCATTATTGATTATTGTCAGCAGATGGGTGCAAAAGCCGTTTATTCTGCAGTGATGGTTAATAAAATTCGACAACGCGAACCGGGTGTCAATTTTGAACCTGATTTTACGGGTGTCAACACGGAAGACAAATTTCTCGTGGGGTTTGGTCTGGATTACGAAGAATACTGGCGAAACGCACCTGGCATCTATGCAGTTGCAAAAGAGCATCAATAACTCAAAAAGGAAATCGATTATGCAATGGATCTGGCTGGTGTCATTTGTGTTACTCGGCGGCATGTTGGCCTATCATCGTGCGAAGCGCATTATCTGGGCCTTGTCGGTTGCGATTTTCCTGTTGCTGATGACGCGCATTGGCACTTTTTCCGGATGGAGTCTGGTGTGTGCATGGTCGGTTACGCTCATCACTTTTCTCATGCTGTCTGTGACATCCTGGCGACACCAGTGGCTGACCCGGCCGGTTTTTCGTTTTTATTGTAAAGTGATGCCAACCATGTCACGCACGGAACGCGAGGCACTTTCTGCCGGGACAGTCGGTTGGGAAGGTGAATTGTTTCGTGGCAATCCGCACTGGAACAAATTGTTGGCTTATCCCAAACCGGTTTTATCGGAAGAAGAAAAAGCGTTTCTGGAAGGTCCCGTCGAAGTGCTTTGCAGCATGATTGATGACTGGGATATTACGCATAACCGTGCTGACCTGCCGCCCGAGATGTGGGATTATCTGAAGCAGCAAGGGTTTTTTGCATTGATTATCACGAAAGAATATGGCGGCAAGGCTTTTTCCGCCTACGCGCATTCGCAAATTTTAACAAAAGTCTATGGAAAAAGTGCGTCTGTGGGGTCGACCATTGCCGTGCCGAATTCATTGGGGCCTGCCGAATTATTGATGCACTATGGCACGGTCGAACAGAAAAATTATTATTTGCCTCGTCTCGCGCGCGGCGAAGATATTCCGTGTTTTGCGCTGACAGGGCCTGAAGCAGGTTCAGATGCAGGTGCCATGTCAGATAACGGTATCGTGTGCCATGGTGAATACGACGGCAAGGAAGTGCTTGGCATTCGGCTGAATTTCGATAAACGCTATATTACACTCGCACCGGTTGCAACGGTCATTGGGCTCGCTTTTAAATTGTATGATCCGGATCATTTGCTGGGTAACAAAAAAGATTTGGGAATCACGTGTGCACTTATTCCGCGTGATATACCCGGGATGAGCATCGGACGTCGGCATTTTCCGGTGAACGTTGTTTTTCAAAATGGCCCGATACACGGCAAGGATGTTTTCATTCCGGTTGACTGGATTATTGGTGGCGCCAAAATGGCCGGGCAGGGCTGGCGCATGCTGATGGAGTGTCTGGCGGCGGGTCGGGCCATTTCGCTTCCGGCGAGTGGCATGGGCGGGGCGAAACTGGCGCTCTTTACGACGGGGGCCTATGCACGTGTGCGTCGTCAATTTAATGTGCCCATTGGAAAATTCGAAGGCATCGAAGAACCTGTGGCGCGCATGGCAGGTTACACTTATCTCATGGATGCAACCCGTTCCTTTACGGCGGCTGTGATTGATACGGGCGAGAAACCGGCGATTGCATCGGCTATTACGAAATACCACGTGACGGAACTCGGACGCGTCGTGTGTAACGATGCCATGGATGTTCATGGCGGCAAGGGCATTTGTCTCGGTCCCCGAAATTATATCGGACGTATGTATGAATCCATTCCGATTGCAATCACCGTTGAAGGTGCAAACATCCTGACGCGAAATCTGATTATTTTTGGTCAGGGTGCCATGCGTTGTCATCCGTATGTGTTTGCTGAATTTGAAGCGGCACGCAATAAAGATTCTGATGAAGGATTGCTTGCGTTTGACAAGGCCCTGACCGGGCACATCAGTTTTACGATCAGTAATCTGGTGCGTTCTCTGGTACTGGGTTTGACGAGTGGCCGGATTGCCATGGCGCCTTCGGGTAAAACAAAACGCTATTTTCAACAGGCAACCCGGTTGAGTGCTGCCTTTGCCCTGATGGCGGATCTCTCCATGCTGGTTCTCGGTGGATCCTTAAAACGCAGAGAATTTATTTCCGCACGCCTTGGCGATATTCTGAGTGAATTGTATTTATTGTCGGCTGTTTTGAAGCATTATCACGACCAGGGCAAAAATGGCGATGATTTACCGATTTTGCGCTGGGCGGGTCTCACCTGTCTTTACACCATTCAACAGAAATTTGACGAACTGCTGAAAAATTTTCCCGTGCGCTGGCTGAGAGGATTATTGAGTTTCCTCATTTTTCCATTGGGAAAACGGTTTTCAAGACCCTCGGATAAACTGACACATAAAGTCGCGCAATTGATGATGGATCAAACGCCTTCCCGGCATCGGCTGACAGAAGGCGCGTTTGTTACAGCGGTTCCAGGCAATATGGCTGCCGTGCTGGAAGATGCCTTGACCAAAACGCTCGCGGCCGAGCCTGTCGAAAAAATCCTGAAAGTGGCGGTCAGCGAAGGGCTTTTGGAAAATGGCAATCGTTCGACTTTGGCCAAACAGGCCTTTGCAAAACAGATCATTACACAAGACCAGCTGGATATCGTCCTGCAATCGGAGGAAGCGCGCCAACGCGTCATTGCCGTGGATGATTTTACGTCGGAAGAACTGGAACACGCCACAAAGAGAAATAAAACCTATGTCGACATCGAATCCACCCGGTCACCCTGAAAAAAAAATGAATCTGTTTTCGACATTGCTGATATTGACGGCATTTTTAATATTGGCTGAAATCAGTTTTTTAATTGAAAACAGTGGAGTTTATTTTGCGGATTTCAGATTAATCGCCAGCCATCTTTCGGTACCTGTCGGCATTCTTCCCGGTGTGCTGTATTTTGTCGGCGTACAACTCCTGATACACGGGTTTTTTACGGTGCTGATCTGGGGTGCTACGCTGCTTGTCATCGATACGCTCCGCGTTCCCAAAAAAATGATCCTGCGGATGGGAGTGAGTCTCTGGTTTATTGCTATTTTGACTGTTTTGCTGGCAAATCATATTTGTTTTCCGAATTCAAAATTTGCGGATCTTTTTTTTAATTTTCTTTCTGTTCCGATCGCGAAGGGATTGTGTGTTGTGCTCTCTGCCGGATGGATTTTTCTGATTCTTCTGGCCTGTTTTAGTGCGGGACGTTTTATTTTTCAGGCAATAAAAAAACGGCAGATTAAAAAAAATGTCAGACTATTATCCGCGTTGACTGGATCAGGCGTATTTTTTATTTGTCTTCTGGTCTTTTTTCACGACGGTCGAAACAGGGTGGATGCTGCGACATCCGATAAACCCGATATCATCCTTATTGGCATGGATTCCGTGCGACCGGATTTTCTCGGATTTTTTGGCTATCTGAAGAACACGCCGCATCTGGATGGTTTTTTAAATCACGCGACCGTTTTTGCAGATGCCCTGACGCCGCTTGCGCGTACGTATCCATCGTGGGTCAGTATTTTGACGGGTGTCTATCCCAAACTGAATTCAATACGCACCAATCTGGCGGATCAAAGCCGGCTGGATTTAAGCGAGACATTGCCTGCTGTTTTACGTGAAGAGGGCTACCATACCGTTTTTGCGACCGATGAAACGCGATTCAGTAATATCGATCAACGTTATGGATTTGATGAAGTTGTGACACCACCCATCGGGTTCAATGATTTTTTAATCGGGACGATGAATGATTTTCCCATATCGAATTTATTGATCAATACAAGTCTTGGGAAATATTTATTTCCATACAGTTATGGCAACCGTGCTGTTTTTGAAACATACGATCCCAACAGTTTTCTGAGATTGTTGCAACCAATGTTACGAGCGAAACGCAGTAAGCCGACGCTTCTTATTGTGCATTTTTGTTTGCCGCATTTTCCGTATGCGTGGGAAAGGTTACCTGAAAAAAGAGTGACCTTGCGTCATTATCAGATTGCATTGAAACGGATGGATCAGCAATTTCATGATTTTATGGTCATGTTGTCGCAAAATAAATGGCTGGATCATGCTGTGGTGGTATTGCTATCGGATCATGGCGAAGCGGTTGAAATACCAGGTGATCGCATGACAGACCCGGATTTATTTATTTCCGATGAAAAAAACGCTGTGAAGGACATTCCCCGATTTTATCCGCCGAGTACTGCAAGAGAAAAAGTGAATATGTCTGGCGGGCATGGAACGGATGTGCTTGGATTGCCGCAATATCATACGGTGCTTGCATTTCGGACGTTTGGTACAAAACCCAATGCGATCAAAATCATTCCGGGGATTGTCTCTCTCATGGATATCAAGCCCACTCTCCTGACTTTTTTAAATTTGCCGCTGGGGCGTGGAAATGGCAATCCTCTGGAAGATTATATTTTTGGTGACAAAAATGCAGTGGATACACAGGAAGATTTTTTCACCGAAAGTGATTTTTCGCCAGAAGCGGTTCGTTCCATTTATCCGGATGAGCGAAAAGTCTTGTTTGAAGGCATTGACTATTTTCGTATTGATCCCAAAACAACCCGTATTGTGGTGAAAGACAATATGATGCGGATGATTTTATCGAGCAAACAGTTTGCGGATTATTATGGTCAGTGGGTGCTGGCGCTTTACCCACAAAACAATAAAGTGATGATGCCTGTTCTGGTGAACTTGAAAACGGGATACTGGACGATGGATTTAAACAGCGAGTTTGCAAAAGATTCGCCTGCGCATCGGATGTTGCGGGCGATGGAGATTTTTTTTGGGAGTGATATCACAACAGTCGAGGCAGGCTAATCTCATGTATTTGTTGTTTGATTTTGACGGAACTCTTGTTGACAGTTTTAATTGCGTTGTCGAAAAAACCATTCTGTTGTCTCAGGAATTTAATTTTAGAAAAATAGAACAGCATGAAGTGGAAGGGCTGCGAGACTTGTCATCCAGTGAGATAGTCAGGTTTTTAAAAGTTCCGGTTTATCAAATTCCCAAGCTCATTTATCACATGAGAAAACATTTATACCATGAAATGAAAAATTTAAGTCCGGTTGAAAATATCTGTCCTGTTTTGGAAAAACTGGCGGGGGCGCATTTTTCGATGGGTATATTAACATCCAATTCCGTTGAAAATGTGTCGATGTGGCTTGATTTACATAAAATGAGTCATTTTTTTGAATTTATTCATACGGAATCCCGCTATTTTTCCAAAAAATATTTATTAAAGAAAACGATCAAAAAATACAAAATAGATAAGTCACAGGCTTTTTATATTGGTGATGAAACGCGTGATATGGATGCGGCAGGTAAAAATGGTATTCAATCAGTGGCGGTGACATGGGGTTATAATTCAGAAAAAACGTTGTTGCAGTGTCAGCCGTTGTTTGTCGCGAGAAATCCGGGAAATTTGTTAACCATTTTTGGGTTGTAGATAATCGTGTGCTATTTGGCGTTCCCCCCTTCCTTTCCTTCCCCCACAAAACGGGGGGAAGGGACCCACGGTAGCAGGGTTGATATAATTTCAGATAACGTTTTTTTTAAAATTAAAAAAAGTTTTTTTGAATAATGAAAAATAAAAAAATCTTGAATGATACTTTGAATTTGCTTCCGTGGGTCCCTTCCCCCCGTTTTGTGGGGGAAGGAAAGGAAGGGGGGAACGTCTAATGAGTACACGATCCCATCATTTGCAAAACAGGCTTCTCACCGCTGAAACGGCCGATCCTTCACCCAAAACAATATCACGGTTGCAACCAGCAAATACGCAGGCAACACAGACAGCGCAAGATGATAGGTGCTTAACGAAAAATAATGCACGCCATTCACGATTTTTCCATTCCAGTTCAAGTCCAGCAATTTTCCAATGCCAGGTTCTGTGATCGCATCGAGTATCGCATCACTCATGTTAATCATGGCAATCACGGTCCCCGTCAAGGCCGGTTTGTTCAGTTCCTTGCCAATCGCAAAAACCAGCATGAAAGCCCCGAGGAAAAACCCGAAAATAAATAATAAGGTGCCAAGCAGCCAGACCGGCATCGGGTGTGCATATAACACCAGTGTGATGGCAATGAAGGCAATAAACGTACTGATAAGCAACACATTACGCCGATTTCCTAATCGATCAGAAATAAATCCAAGGATCGGACTGCCAATCCCCAACCCGATAAAAACAATCGATACAAGCGTCGCTGCTTCCGTTTTACTGACTTCATACGCCTGCACAACAAATGGATTTCCCCATAATCCACCAAAAATCACAACCGGCGAAAAGGCGAGACCACTGTAAAAAGTGAGCAACCAGTTTTGTTTGTTTTTGAACACTTCAACAATTTCACTTAACGAAACAGGATGGCTGGTCGTTGTTTTGTTTGGGAGAGCCGGTTTATCACGAACCACCAGCGCAAACAAAAATGCCAGAATGAATCCAATAATACCCGTACCCGCAAGACAGGCGCGCCACCCGGTTTGACTGACGATAAAGGCAAGGGGTGCCTGACCAAATACGGCACCTGCCATGGCAGCGGTTGCGAGCAAGCCCCCTATAAAAGCGTATTGGCGCGGCGGAAACCACATCGCAGCCAGTTTCATATACGCAACCGTTGCAAATGCGACACCAATTCCCATGAGCCCTCTTGATAAACAGGCAAAAAGAATATTGTCTGCATGGGCAAACAGAAAAACACCCGCCGCACAACTGAAGATAGCGCCTGCTGTCAGCCAGCGTGTGTTGTATTTGTCAAGCAAAACGCCGACGATGAGCTGGGCAATCATGTACGTGTAATAGAAGGTTGCGGCCAGATTGCCAAGACCGGCACCGGTCAGTTTAAATTCCTGCATTAACTGATCAGTGATAATACTGGGATAAATTTGTAATACGTATTTGTAAAAAAGAAAAAAAGCGCATAAGGATATAACGAGCAGGGGATACCATTTATTTATTTGGCTGGATTGTCTGATATTCATTCAGTCACTTTTATTTTAATTGTTTAATTTTATTTTCATTCGAGGGGTGCATTATAAAAACAGTTAATGCCTCTTGACAAGAGCCAATCTTGAAGTCGTTTATCCCGAAAACTTGTACACAGTTTCAAATTTTAGGCAGATGTACTCAAAAAAAGGGTATCTTCTGAGACAGTTAGTCCACGTGTTTATCTAACTTATTGATAATATTGATATATTTACTTGTGTACAAATCCTGGACTTTTTGGTGGTAAGCTTGATCCACGCCTGTTTGCGTGAGCTTTCACCAGGTTAACAACAGAGTTATCCACAGAATCTGTGGGTAACTTTTATGAGTGGGTTTGTCTATTCTTTGCAAAATAAAATGATTATACTCATCGATCTGATTTCTGCACTGCTCGGCATTAAGGAGTAATGATGGCTGTGTTGGATGGTTTGATTCTGCTGGTTCTGGTATTGGGACTGACGTATTTTCAGGTGTCAGTTGTGTTATGGACTGTCATCCTGGGGCTTGCACTGCTTTCTGTCACGTTATGGGGTGCGTTGGGTTTTATCTCTCTCGGACTGTTCTGGATCGTGTTTCTGGCAGCAGCACTCTTCGCCAATCTGAAAAACATTCGACAACATTATTTTACGACACCGCTCATTCGTGTTTTACAAAAACGCATGCCCTCCATCAGTCACACCGAACGTGAAGCCATTGAAGCAGGCGATGTCTGGTTTGAAAAAGAATTATTTTGCGGACGTCCCCAATGGAAAAAATTGCTTGCGCTGCCACGACCGACACTGACAGCAGAAGAGCAGGCCTTTCTCGACAATCAGGTAGACACATTGTGCGAAATGTTAAATGACTGGCAGATTGTAGCGGATTGCAATATGCCGGATGCGGTGTGGGATTATCTCAAAAATGAAGGTTTTTTCGGGATGATTATTCCGAAAGAATATGGCGGGCTGGGTTTTTCAGCACTGGCGCATTCGACTGTTGTCACGAAAATTGCAACACGCAGTTTGAGCGCAGCGGTCAATACCATGGTACCCAATTCACTGGGACCGGCAGAATTGTTATTGCATTATGGAACAGAAGAACAAAAAAATTATTATTTGCCTCGTCTTGCGAGAGGTACAGAAGTGCCCTGTTTTGCCCTGACGGGTCCTGAAGCGGGCAGTGATGCCGGCGCCATTACGGATAAAGGGATTGTCTGTTATGGCCAGCATGAAGGTAAGGATGTATTAGGCATTCGACTGACTTTCGACAAACGCTATATTACGCTGGCACCCATTGCGACCGTATTGGGTCTCGCTTTTCGTTTATATGATCCGGATCATTTGTCGGGAAAAGACGAGAACCTCGGCATTACACTGGCTCTCATTCCTGCTGAACATCCGGGTGTTGAGATTGGCCGTCGGCATATTCCGCTCTACATGGCATTTATCAATGGCCCCATACGCGGCAAGGATGTTTTCATACCGATGGATTGGGTGATTGGTGGTTCTTCCATGATCGGTCAGGGATGGCGGATGTTAATGGAATGTCTTTCCATGGGGCGCGGTATTTCACTACCGGCCCTGAGTACGGCTTGCGGAAAATTAACGTATCGTGTGACCGGTGCCTATGCAAAGTTGCGTAAACAATTCAACACATCGATTTCGAATTTTGAAGGCGTTGAAGAAGCGCTCGGCAATATTGCAGGAATGACCTATCTTCTCGAAGCGTCTCGCATGCTGACAGCCGGTGCAGTCGATTTAAAAATAAAACCGGCAATTGCCACAGCGATTGCAAAATATAATATGACAGAAATGGCGCGCACGTGTATTTCACACGCCATGGATGTCCATGCGGGTCATGGCATCCAGGTCGGGCCGCGTAATTTACTGGCGCATCCCTATATTGCCATACCCGTCAGTATTACCGTCGAAGGCGCCAATATTTTGACACGCAATCTCATTATTTTTGGTCAGGGCGCGATTCGTTGTCATCCTTATATTCTGCAGGAAATAGAACTGCTCAAGATGAAAGAGTCGCCACAAAAAACAGAACAGATGGATAAACTGCTTTTGTCGCATATCGGTTATGCGTTGAGTAATCTCGCGCGTAACATTGTGTTTGGATTGACAGCAGGCAAATTGATTGTATCGCCTGTGCGAGGCGCTCATTCCCGTTATTATCGACAGTTAACGCGCATGAGTGCGGCGCTTGCTCTTTTGTCTGATATGACCATGTTGCTATTGGGCGGAAATTTAAAAAGAAGAGAGCGTATTTCAGCCCGATTGGGCGATATCCTGAGTCAACTGTATCTTGCGTCCGCCGTTCTGAAATATTTTAAGGATAATAATCAACCCGCCTCGGATCTGGACTCCGTCAAATGGTGTCTGGAAAAATGTCTGTTTGAAATTCAACAGGCCATCGATGAGTTGCTGAATAATTTTCCTTACGCGTGGATCGGAAAATGCCTTCGTTTTATTATTTTTCCGTTTGGCACAGCTTATCGACGGCCGAAGGACAGGTTGTATCACAAAATGGTCGCTACGATGACAGAACCTTCCGACTTTCGTGATCGTCTGACGCAGTCCTGTTTTATTTCAAAAACAGAAAAGGATCCCGGATTTCGTCTGGAAGCGGCACTCAAAATGAGTGTGGAGATGGAACCTGTCCTGAAGAAATATCAGGCTGCCTTGCGAAAAGGGATATTGTCTTCCGAAGGTTCATGGGAGGATCGATTGCACAGGGCAGTCAAAATCGGATTATTGACAGAGGATGACGTTCACGGATTACAAAAATACCAGGCAGAGGTCAGGGAAGTCATCACGGTCGATGAATTTTCATTTGATCTTGGCACGGTACTCAATGAGGGAAATTGACACGATGGATAATAGAAACAGGATGAAACGTGAAGTGTATATTGTTGATGGATTACGCACGCCTTTTTTGAAAGCGCGTGGAAAACCAGGACCCTTGTCTGCCTCGGATCTCGCGGTCAATGCAGGACGTGAGTTGCTGGCGCGACAACCGTTTGCGCCAACTGATCTCGGTGAAGTGATCCTCGGTTGCATGGTGCCGAGTCCGGATGAAGCGAACATCGGACGGTTAGTGGCATTGCGTCTGGGTTGCGGGAAAGCCATGCCGGCTTACACGGTGCAACGCAATTGTGCATCGGGTATGCAGGCGATTGACAGTGCGGTGAAAGATATTGCATCCGGTCGTCACGAGCTGGTTCTGGCCGGTGGCACAGAAGCCATGAGCCATTCGCCATTGTTATTCAATCAAAAAATGGTGAACTGGATGTCGGGGTTGTGGGGTGCAAAAACACTCGCTGCCAAATTAAAACAGATGGCCGATTTCAGACCCGGATTTTTATCGCCCGTGATTGCTTTATTGCATGGTCTTTCGGATCCCACACTGAATCTTTCGATGGGACAAACCGCTGAAAATGTCGCGTATCGTTTTAACATTAGCCGTGAACAAATGGATGGGTATGCGCTCCAGAGTCATCAGCGTGCCATGTATGCTGAAGATCATCATTATTTTTCGGATGTCACGCCGGCGTTTGGTTATCGCGGTGAATTTGCTGTGATCGATGATGGTGTGCGTCGCGACACGACCATGGAAAAATTGGCTGCTTTAAAACCGATGTTCGATAAAAAATTTGGCACGGTGACGGCAGGAAACAGTTCGCAGGTGACCGATGGGGCTGCACTTTTATTATTGGCCAGCAAGGAAGCTGTTCAAAAATACCATTTGCCGGTGTTGGCACGTATTGTGGATACCGAATGGGCAGGCCTTGATCCGGCTGAAATGGGATTGGGCCCGGTGTATGCGTCCACTACATTATTGCGTCGTTATAATTTACGCATGAATGATATTGATTACTGGGAATTGAATGAAGCGTTTGCCGCGCAGGTGCTGGGATGTGTTGCGGCATGGGAAGATGAAAAATATTGCCGTGATTTTTTAGGGCTTGATAGTGCATTTGGGACACTCGATCTCAATCGTTTGAATGTGGATGGTGGTGCCATTGCATTGGGTCATCCGATTGGTGCGACGGGTGCCCGAATTGTGTTGCGTCTCGTCGACATTCTGAAAAGGGAAAAAGCCAAACGCGGTGTGGCGACACTTTGTATTGGTGGCGGACAGGGTGGGGCGATGTTAATTGAAAATGTTTCTGATGTGGGAGAAAGGCAGGATGCAAACTTATAAACACTGGCGTTTGGAAACAGACACCGATTCCATTTTGTGGCTTTATTTCGATAAGCAAAATGCATCGGTGAATACCATCGATCGGGATGTGATGGAAGAATTGTCCGGCATTCTGGATACGCTGGTAAATAATACGGAATACAAGGGCGTGATTATTGCATCCGCCAAAAAAAGAGGATTTATCGCGGGCGCGGATATTGCGCAATTCACCCAATTCAGTGACATTGATGAGGCAGTCCATTTATTAAAATCGGGACAACAGATTTTCGATAAAATAGAAAACCTGACCATGCCGACGGTGGCCATGATTGATGGTTTTTGTCTGGGCGGTGGCATGGAGCTCGCGTTGGCCTGTCGTTATCGCGTGGTGGAAGACGGTGCCAAAACACGTTTAGGTTTGCCGGAAGTGAAACTCGGTATTCATCCGGGTTGGGGCGGCACGGTGCGCATGCCACGGTTGATCGGCGCATTGAACGGATTGAATCTGGTTTTATCCGGACACACGATCAGTGGCAAGGCCGCGGCAAAACTCGGTGTAGCGGATGTGGCTGTGCCCAAACGGCATCTCGTCACAGCGGCAAAATACACTATTCTTCAGAAACCCAAACCGCACCAGGCGACCTGGTTTCAAAATCTGACAAACACAAAACCTGCACGCATGCTGTTGGCGAGTGTTCTACGTAAAAAACTGCGCGCCAAAATTAATCCGCTGCATTATCCGGCTCCTTTTCATGCGCTGGATAACTGGGAACAGATGGGTGTTCACGGTTCTGCTGCAATGGATCGCGAAGCGCGAAGTTGCGGTAAATTATTTTTTAGTGATACGTGCCAGAATCTCGTGCGTGTCTTTTTCTTGCAGGAACGTTTGAAAGGACAGGCGAAGGAAAGTCGTTTTAATCCGGAGCATGTACATGTGATTGGTGCAGGCACCATGGGTGGTGATATTGCCGCCTGGTGTGCGTTGCAAGGATTTCGTGTCACGCTTCAGGATCGTGAAGCAAAGTTAATTGCACCGGCGATCAAACGTGCATATCAATTGTTTAAGGAAAAATTGAAAGAACCGTATCTCGTGCAAAAAGCGATGGATCGATTGATACCGGATGTGGAAGGTTATGGTATTCCGAAAGCCGATATCATTATCGAAGCTGTTTTTGAAGATTTGGCGGTGAAACAGGCTCTATTCAAAACATTGGAATCGAAAGTCAAGCCGCAAGCCATTCTTGCCACCAATACATCGAGTATTCCGCTGGATGATATCAGTAGCGTGTTGCAGACACCGGAGCGGTTAGTCGGCATTCATTATTTTAATCCGGTTGCGAAAATGCAGCTGGTGGAAGTGGTGAAAGCGAATCGTACGGATCCTTTGGTCGTTGAAAAGGCGATCAGTTTTGTTCGCAAGATTGATCGTTTGCCCTTGCAAGTGAAAAGCAGTCCAGGGTTTTTGGTGAATCGTATTTTGATGCCGTATTTGCTGGAAGCGGTTGCGATGCTGGATGAAGGTATTCCAGCCGGTGCGATTGATAAAGCGATGATAGATTTTGGCATGCCGATGGGGCCGATTGCCTTGTCTGATACGGTGGGACTGGATGTGTGTTTGTCGGTGGCAAATTATCTCGGTAAATATTTTAATGCCAAAGTGCCAGCGCGTCTTACGCAAATGGTTGAGAAAGGAAAATTGGGTCGTAAAACAGGTGAAGGTTTTTATCAGTATAAAAACGGCAAGCAAGTCAAACTGCATGATACGACGGCGGAAAAATCGCTGGAAGACATTGCGGATCGTCTGGTGTTGCGTATGCTGGATGAATCGTTTGCCTGCTTGCGGGAAGGCGTTGTCGCGGATGGTGATTTGCTGGATGCGGGTATGATTTTTGGAACGGGATTTGCGCCGTTTCGTGGTGGCCCGATTCATTATGCCAGGACAAAAGGGATAAACGATTTGTTTCAGCAATACATTAAACAGCGTCGGGAGCGGGGTGAAAAAACAGATGCGCTGAAAAATTGGGAAATTCGGGTGGAGTCGGTGTAGCAGTAATCCCGGTGTGGCAGTTAATCGATGTAGTAGCAAGCTGTTATCGCACTTGCCAGGCTGTTCACTTGCCTCTATCTTTAGCGTCATCCCGCGACGCTCTTCAAGCGGGACCCAGCGCCTTTAAAGCGAAAATAATGAAGAAAAGGCGCTGGGTCCCGTTTAAAAACATAACGGGATGACGCACGGTTGAAGATAAATTGTGAAAATGACCGTTGCTTGATTTATTACCCTGTCAAACGCCTGTAATTACCTCGGGTATCTTTTCGTTGTTGGGACGATTTCTCTGTAGCAGTTTCGCTTCCCGAAAATATTTTTGGACACCATGATATCTTTGGACACCATGATCTCTTCTGACCCGATTCGGCTCCCGGTTTGCCCGCATTATCTCCATTCAGGCTGTGTTTTCTGAATATTCCATCTTCTTTTTGATCTTCAATGTCACTTTTTTTCTGTGCTGCGTCTTCGTTTCGCGATCGCGTTTTCACAGACGCTCCCAAAACAATAAGCGGTACAACCGTAAACACGGTTGTCATTGCGAGAGTAGGCGACACGATTGTTTGGGTGAAATGAGCAGAAAAATATTTAGTAAACAGGGAATGCCACTGTTGCTTTGCTGTATCGGTAAAGTCTTTGGTTTTCTCAGGTTCGCCCGCACAATTGATAGCTATTGGATGCGGCGGCCATGCTACCCATTTACAGTTTGTGCCGTTGATTTGCGGATCAACAGGCTCAGGAAAAAATGAATCGGCATAGTCTCCCGCCCTTATCGCTGTCCAGATCGTTGTGACAGAAGCCGTACTGATTCCTCCTATGAGCGCGCATCCTGCAGCTGCTCCCAGCGCACCTCTCCAACTCATCGTCATTTTATTTTCCTTTTGTTATTTCATTTACAAGACGCCTAAGATAACGGGTCTTATTCTTGCAGTAAACAGAAAATGCATGACATCATTTTTTCCATTTAATATTGCACCCCACGCTCGGTTTTTGATCGATCGATATTTTTTTATTTTCAAGCAGGGCATCCATGGCTGCAGTCAGATCGCTACCGGTCACAGGAACAGCATTCCCCGGTGTCGAATCATCAAATCGCCCACGATAGACACACAAAAGATTTCGATCAAATAAATAAAAATCCGGTGTACACGCCGCCTGATAAGCTTTCGCAATCATTTGTGTTTCATCAAAAAGATACGGAAAGGAATAATGATGCAGGGTGGCTTCCTTTTTCATATTCTCCGGACTGTCGGCAGGATAGTGTTCAATATCATTTGAATTGATCGCGATAAATGAAAATCCTTTGGCCTGATATTTTTTTGCAATATCCGCCAATTCAGTTTGAATATGTTTAACATACGGACAATGATTGCAAATAAACATGACGATTGTGCCGGTATCTGATTTTAATTTTTCCAATGAAAGTTTTTTTCCGGATATTGCATCGGGCAAATTAAAATCAGGTGCCAGTGTACCAAGCGGTAGCATGGTAGAGGGTGTGAGTGCCATAAAAATTTTCCTTTAATCAAAATAAAAATCTTGTGTTGTGATATAAATCGGGTATTCTAGTCGACATTATTCAAATCATACAGTTCAAATCTCATTGGAAAGCGTATTATTCTGCGTATCTGGATTAATCACCTGACAAATACAAATTGATGGAGAACTTCATGTCGAAGCGGTTTAATTTTCAGCGTATTTTTTTATTGATGTCAACAGCAGGAACACTGGGTTTGTCAAATCATGCCATGGCAGCGGCGTTTCAGTTGTGGGAACAGGATGGCGCCAGTGTCGGCAATTACCACGCCGGTCGCGCGGCAGAAGCGCCGGATGCGAGTACCGCGTATTACAATCCGGCCGGTTTGATTCGTATTCATAATCAGCAAGTGGTGTTTGGGCTGGATCCGGTTTTGACCAATTTTAAATTCAATGGCACGGTGAATGTGAATACAGCAGGTCTTGGAGAATCCGGTCCGATGCAAACGACGGCACAAGGCGGAAATTTTAATCTGATTCCGAGCCTGAATTATGCCGCACCGCTGAATGATAATAATAGCGTGGTGTTTGGTTTCAGTGTGGTTTCACCCTTCGGGCTTGAAACCAATTATGGTAGCAATTCACCGGTGCGCTATACCGCGACGTTAACTTCACTGCAGATTATTGATATTGCGCCATCATTGGGTATTGCACTCAATGATAAATTATCGGTAGGTATGGGTGCGGATTTTGAACATGCGCGGGGTGAGTTTAATCTCGTGGGCGGGAATCCCTTATTGAATCAAATGTTTCTGATGAACATGGACACGCCATCCAAAAATGTCGGTTACAGTTGGGGAACGGGTTATCATCTGGGTGTGTTATTCCAGTTTACAGAAGCGACGCGAGCGGGTTTAACCTATCATTCAAAAGTGACAGAACACCTTGAAGGCTCGAGCAAATTTGAAGGGCCGCTTGCAAATGATATCAGCGGCGATCCAAACGGGATACAGCGATCGACTAACCTGAAGGGAAATATCACCCTTCCTGCAACGACCACCTTGAGTTTGTTTCATTCATTCAATCCAACGTGGGATGTGATGGGCACAATTGCTTACACACAGTGGGATGAGTTTTCCAAATTTGTTTTACAAAATGCAGCGGGCCTGGTTGATAGTATGAGTAGCAATACGATACTGGTTGTCATTCCGGAAAATTATCGCAATACCTGGAATTATTCAGTGGGTGCGAATTACCATGCCAACGAACAATGGCTCTTTCGTGCAGGTGTTGGATATGATGAAACACCAGCCAGCGGGCGTTATCGCAATTTGCAATTGCCGGATAGCGATCGCATTCCGGTTGCAATTGGCGCTCATTTTCAGGCGACGAAAACATTGGGATTTGATGCCGGCTGGACGCACTTTTTTGTGATGAATACGCGCATTAATAATCTCTCGGAAACATTTGGGGATCAGACAACGACTACGAATGGTACGGTGCATGGCAACGCGGATGTGTTTGGTTTTCAGGTGAAGTGGGATATTGTTTAATAAATAAATTGAATGAGTGGAACAAATAAATTATTCCACTCATTTATTATTTTTGTCGAATCAACCGACTTTTCTAATGGTAATCCTGGGTGTAGGTCCACCCGCGAGATCAATGGCATATTTTGCTGGATCTTCAACTGAGGCACTTGCGATCGTTATTGTAGTCTGATTAATTTGAATCGCAACATGTCCGACGGGGGCTGCGCCGCTTGCATTGCAATCGGCTGTTACATAAATATCCGCTGAGCAAGGTCCTTTGACTATACCGCAAGCGGCTCTGACTTGTGCAATTGTTTTAGTAAGACAGGTGCCAGGGTAGGTGATACCTGGAGGAAACGATGAAGAACAGGGATGTAATACACCGGATGTAATTTTCACTGTGGAAGGTGTATCCAGTGTCTGGTTACATGTTTCGAGATCAGCGAAGGCAGCAACAGGCAATGCAGAAACCATCAACACCGATCCGATCATTGCCATTTTTTTTAAAAGCATATCAATCTCCTATCAATATTCAATATTTATAAATGAAAACGCGAAGGTACTATATGCTTAAAGAGGATAAAAGACAATCGAGCTTGTGGCGTATTTTATTTTTTGCATCTTCATTCATCACTAATCCCAATTTGGTTCTTCGCCATAAAATATCATCGAGGGATTTTGCCCATTCGTGTTGCACAAGATACATCAATTCTTTTTCATAAAATCCATTTGTAAAATCTTCACCGAGATCGGCGATGTTTTTTGCATTTTTCAGAATCAGATTCGCGCGTGTTCCGTAATTTTGTACATATCGTCTGCATGTCTCTTCCGGCAACCAGGAAAATTGTTTCTTAAATGCCACAAGAAATTGTTCAACCGTCTCGCCTGAAAAATCCCCACCCGGCAGGGGTGAAAATGCTGTAAAAGCGGGTTTCATTCCAGAAAAAAACGGTTTTAACAAATCAATGGCTTCTTCCGCAACAATCCGATGTGTTGTCAATTTTCCGCCAATCAGGGTCAGCAGGGGAGGCTGGTTTTCTGTGCCCAGTTGAATGTGATAGCCGCGTCCAATTCGGGATAATTTTTTAGACGGCTCATCTTGCAGACAGCGTACACCGGAATAGGATGAAACAATATCTGCCAGTGTGATAGATTTTTTAAAATAGTGGTTGATGATGTTGCATAAATAATTTTTTTCTTCGATTGTAATATTGACGCCATTATCCGGATTGTCATCGAAGGCAATATCGGTTGTCCCGATTAATGTGAAATGATTTTGATAAGGAATGGCAAAAATAATTCGCTCATCTGTGTGTTGCAGAATATAGGCAAAATCACCCGAAAAAAGTGTGGGTACAATAATGTGACTGCCTTTTACCCGCTTGCAGGCAATCGATTTTTCCGGATTTATTTTTTGTTGCACATCCTGAAGAAAGGGGCCGCTCACATTGATCAGTGCTTTTGACGAAAAATGTCGGGTTTCGCCGGTCAGCGTATTTTTAACGATTATTTTCCAGCGATTACTTTCAGGCTGTGCCGAGATGAATTCATGACGGGTTAAAATAGCCGCGCCTTTTTCGTTGGCTGCCAATGCAGTTACGAGTGTCAAACGGGCATCATCCGTCATGCAGTCATAGTACGAAAATCCCCGCACAAATTGTTTTTGCAGAGGCTCGCCAAATGCATTTTCCGCTAACCGAACAGCCTGTGAACGGGGCAGGGTATTTTTTCGTGTGAGATGATCATATAAAAAAAGGCCCATCCGCATTAACCAGGCAGGTCTTGACTGTTTTCCGCAGGGAAGAATAAATTGCAGAGGTGTGACAAGATACGGCGCCTTTTTCATCAGAATTTCGCGCTCGTGCAATGCTTTTCTGACAAGACCCCATTCATAAAATTCAAGGTATCGAAGACCACCATGAATGAGTTTGGTGCTGGCAGAGGAGGTCGCGGATGCAAGATCATTTTTTTCGCACAGCACAACCGACAATCCGCGTCCTGCGGCATCATAAGCCATGGCGGCACCATTAATGCCGCCACCAATAATAAAGACATCCGTATTTTCTATCATGGCGGTTAGTATATCATTGGTTTTTGGAGAAGGAGATGAAAATGACGCATTACCTGCTTGCGATTGATCAGGGCACAACCAGTAGCCGCGCGATGGTGTTTTCGTGCAAGGGTGAACCGGTTGGCTCACACCAGATCGATTTGCAAACATTTTATCCGAAAGAGGGATGGGTCGAACAGGATCCACAAGAAATATGGCAAAACACATATCGTTGCTGTCAGGAAGTTTTAAAAAAAACGGGGTTGACGGCACGGGATATTGCAGCCATTGGATTATCCAATCAGCGGGAAACAACGCTTCTCTGGGATAGAAAAACAGGCAAACCGATTTATCCGGCGATTGTCTGGCAGGATCGTCGAACGAGTGAATTATGCCAGAGCTTATCGCGCAATCCCTTGTTGACGGATATTCAGCAAAAAACCGGATTATTGCTGGATCCCTATTTTTCAGCAACCAAAATCAGGTGGTTGCTGGATACGATTCCTGACGCGCGTGAAAAAGCAGAAAAAGGTGAGCTGGTTTTTGGCACTGTCGATACTTTTTTGTTGTGGCATTTAACCGGTGGAAAAGTGCATGCAACGGATGCAACCAACGCTTCGCGCACGTTGCTCTTTAATATTCACACCCAGCAGTGGGATGATGTCATTCTGCAGGCGCTCACTCTTCCAAAAAATCTGTTGCCTGATGTATTGGATAGCAGTGCGTATTTTGGTGATACGGATAAAAATTTATTTGGCGACAGCATTCCCATTCGTGGCATGGCGGGTGATCAACAGGCTGCGACCATCGGGCAGGCGTGTTTTACCGAAGGCATGGTCAAAAGTACGTATGGGACGGGTTGTTTTATGTTGTTAAATACCGGCGCGCATGCACTGGTATCCCAACATAAATTATTAACCACGGTGGCGTATCGTTTGGAAAATAAAGTGACATATGGTCTGGAGGGCAGTATTTTCTGTGCGGGTGCGACTGTCAAATGGTTGCGCGATACCTTAAAAATAATTCAGAGTGCGGCAGAAACCGAAACCCTTGCGCGATCGATCCAAACGACTGGCGGTGTTTATCTGGTACCGGCTTTCACGGGTCTCGGTGTCCCTTACTGGCGTCCGGATGCGCGCGGCATGATTTCAGGATTGACGCGTAACAGTGGTGTGGCAGAAATCACACGTGCAGCGCTTGAAGCGGTTGCCTATCAAACAAATGATTTATTACATGCCATGATGAAAGATGGCATGACGCAATTTAAAACATTGCGTGTGGATGGCGGGATGGTAGCAAACAACTGGTTGTTGCAATTTTTGGCAGACATGTTAAATCTCAAGGTCCAGCGTGCCAAATGCATTGAAACCAGTGCACTGGGTGCGGCGTATCTTGCGGGACTCCATGCCGGTGTTTTTCAATCGCTGGATGATATTACTGCTTTATGGCAATTCGATACGCAATGTGATCCTCTGATGTCAGAGATCGAACGGGATACACTTTATGATGGCTGGTTAAAAGCTGTGGCGCGTATTGCGTCGTGATGACGGGCGTCATAGAATGAGCGCTATTTTTTAGAATAAGGATGGTGTGATGAAAAACAAAAAAGGTGTGGTGGCGTGTTGTTCTATGCTGGCTCTTGCAATCAGTACAAGTATTTTCGCAGAAACGCCTCGTCCGGGTGCATTTTCCATTCGTCTTGCCGATGGATACATTTACTTTGCAAAAAAAAAACATATTGAAAATACATCTACACCGACGATTGAGCTGGGATATGAATTTAATGACAAGTGGGGCATGAAATTCGGTACGACTGTTATTAATACCAACATGAATGGCGGTGGGCCCGGTTCAGGTGTGCATGGATTTATTTATACGCTGGATGGTGTTTACAAGTTTGCGCCATACGGTCATTTTGATCCGTATGTGCTGGGCGGCATTGGTGTGACCAGTGTGAACACAATCGATTCCAGTAGTCCCAATAATGAGGCGAATGTGAATCTCGGTATTGGAACGCATTTTTTTATGGATCCCTCGATTTCACTGAATGCAGAAGCGAAGGATTTGTATGTCATGTCCGGTGGTAAAAATGATGTGATGTTGACGGCGGGTGTGACGTTTTATATTGGCGGGGATGTGCCACAACCGGTTGTGACGTACAAGGATGCAAGCAGCTAATATTTATCATCGAGTTAATGAAGAGCACTTTATTTATCCATATATTAAGGTTTTCTTAAGCTTGCCAACGTAAAATGCCACTTGATTATATTTTAAACGAGGCAAGTGGCATGGCAGATCTCAGAAGTCCTTTTTTATCAATCAATGGGGAAGATAGTTACCCGGTAGTGGTGAGCCGACCCCAAGCGTCTGATTTAGAAAAGAAAAAAGAAAAAGTACTGAAGGTTTTCAGAGGTTTTCCTGAAACGCTCATTCACCTCATTCTGGATTATTGTGAAACAACACCTGGATTGGGTTCTTTACAAGCATGGTGCCCGAATGAGGAAAAATGGCAAGCTTCCCTTGAAAAATATTGCAAGGAGGGCATGAGTGCTCAATTTATTAAACATGCCTCATTTCCTGTTCGCGAGCGTGCACCGGTACTTCTCGATGCACTTTATTCAGATATTCAATCCGCTGCGAGACGGAAGTCGGCCGGGTTGACTGTTCGATCATGTGACCATTGGATGGCAGCCCTGGGATTAGTGGCTGTTGCAGGTATTATGGGTATTGAGGGTCAAGTGTTTGTGCCTGCTTTATACACGTCATACGATATCATTGATACATTCTTGAGAACGGCGAACACTGCTTACTGGAAGATGGAAAAAGAATGTGGAACCATTTTTTCTTTTTCGAGTAACAAGAGTGACGCTAATTGTACGATTATCCCGGACGTACCCAATTGTACAATGGCAAGCAGGGAAAGCTGTGAAGTGTATTATCCCCTCGTCATCGATTGTCCAGACTATTTTTCTTCGTATGATATTTTTAACCCGACACCCTATTCACAAAAATTGAATCATAGTCTCTCGCGAAATAATCCTGTTCCTTGCACGACATCTCTTTATACCAGGTTATCTGAATCTGAATGCTCAGCGTTTGATTTTAGTGATTATGAAATGGCTTGTGATGCGGCAAATAGTGCAGCATTTGGGAGAGTTATAGACTACCTTATACTGGGGTTTGGAGTTATCGGTATCCTGATAATCATTGGCTTGATTATTCAAGAGCGAAAAGCGCTGGATTGCAAGCGTACTTCAGGGCGTAATGCGGTACTGAATGATCTCTTTTCACGCCGGGTAGAAACGATGCGATATGCGAGTGAGTATCAGAAGTTACTTCCATGGCTTTCAGAATATGACCAGGCAACCAGCACCGTATGTCAAACTTACAATGCGTTGATTAAGCTTGTAGAAGAATTTAAAAATGAAGCCCGTCTGCTGACGGATCAGCCAGAACAACCTGAAGCGGAAGTTGCAGTTGAAGTTGAAAACACGGAAGAAAAGCCGGCTGTAGTGCCGGAAGAAAAGGAAGAAAAGGAAGAAAAGCCGGAGGTAACATCAGAAGTCGCAGTGGGTGTGGCGGCTGATACGACACCGACACCCGCTGCTCAAAAATACAATCGAACGGTTGCTTACTGCGAGTTTTTCAAAAAATCTGAACCGGGTCAGCCGATTTCAGAAGCACCAGTTCCTGCAGCTTTGCCTCCTGTCGTTCAGGCGAATGGCATGAAATAAAAGTTTGAACGGTAGACATCACAAAATGGATAACCTATTATTTTCGGTCATCCATTTTTTTTATTTCAGGATACCCGCGTGGCTAAACTTTATTTTTATTATTCAGCAATGAATGCCGGAAAAAGCACGGTACTTCTACAATCATCTTATAATTATCAGGAAAGAGGCATGGAGACATTGCTCTTTACGCCCTCGATCGATAAACGATTTGGTCAGGATATGATTTCTTCCCGTATCGGACTCCAGTCTGAAGCGGTTTCATTTGATGATCAGATTGATTTGTTTGATTACACAAAAAAGTATTTGATCAATCATCCTCGTCTTGCCTGCGTGTTACTCGATGAAGCGCAATTTTTAACAAAAAAACAGGTGATGCAGCTGGCTGAAATCACGGATACCTTAAATTTGCCTGTGTTGACGTATGGGTTGCGTACGGATTTTCGTGGCGAGCCATTCGAAGGCAGTCAATATTTGTTAGCGCTTGCCGATAATCTGGTTGAGATTAAAACGATTTGTCATTGCGGTCGAAAGGCGACGATGAATGCGCGTATTGATGAGCACGGAAAAGTGATTAAAACCGGTGAGCAGGTGCAGATCGGCGGGAATGAAAAATATGTGTCGATGTGCAGGAAGCATTTTAATTCGGCTTCATAATATAACGATGGGCGAATTTTATGAAAATAATACAGGCAAGTGAATTTAAGAGAAAATGCTTACAATTAATGGATGAAGTGAATGAAAAGCACATTTCTTTCATTATTACTAAGCGTGGAAAACCGGTCGCGAGATTAGTGCCTGTGGATGTGAGCGTAAAGAGTGCTTATGGATGTCTGAAAAATACAGTCAGTATTCAGGGCGATATAGTGGGTTCAATTGATCTTGAGTGATGTAGCGCTATAACAAACTTGCTTGATAAATTCCTGCAAATAACTACGGCCTGTAATTGGTATCTGCAAATAACTGCGGCCTGTCAACCCCGCAAAATTTTTGCTCATCGCATTCGACAAGTGATCTTGCAACTATTTAGTGGACACTACAAAGAGAAACACTTTCCCACCGCTTTTCAAAAACCATAGGAGAAACATATCCTAACGTCGAATGACGTCGTTTTCGGTTGTAGAAAACTTCTACATATTCAAAAATACTTTG
>DATIJJ010000053.1:0-33770 GCA_035478795.1 Gammaproteobacteria bacterium
TTTTTCCTCACGTATTTTTTTACAACATACCTAATTGCAATTTCGCCACATCCGTCATCATGCTGCGGTCCCACGGCGGATCAAATACCATTGAAACTTTCACATCCGTGACGTCCTTGATCATCCGAATTTTTTGCTCAACTTCAGAAACAATCACAGGCCCCATCCCGCAACCGGGTGCGGTCAACGTCATTTTAATTTCAACAAAACCACCATCGATTTTGCATTCATACACCAAACCCAAATCGACAATATTTACCGGAATTTCCGGATCAAAACAGGTTTTCATCAATTCCCAGATTTTATCTTCCAGCGTGCCTTCCATACTGTTCACATCAGGATCTTCCATAATAATCATCCCGAGCGCATCACCGTCTTTTCCTGCGACGCGCGCAAGATTCCCATTCACATACACCGTGTAGGAATTGCCGAGCGCCTGTGTGATATAAACGAGTGAACCTTTTTGCAACGTTACTTTCACGCCGGATGGAATCAGCATGGCCTCACAATCACGTCGAACTTCTATCGTATCCTGCTTGAACATAATTTTTATCCGTCACTCAATTCATTCAATCGTAAAACTTTCACCACAACCACACCGGTTTTTTTCATTCGGATTCATAAAAACAAGCCGCTTTTGTTTGAGCCCCAATGAATCGGTATCACTCACAAAATCGATAACAACACCCCTGATAAATGATTCCGACGCCGGATCGACATAAATATCCAGATTATCTTGCGTAAAATGAATATCACGCTCATTTATTTTTTCGATAATCGCTGGCACATACGCATAACCCGAACAACCGGTTTTTTTGATCGATAAACGAAACCCGATGCCGCTTTTCTGTTTTTCCAGCATGGATTGAATATGCATCACGGCTGCATCCGTCAGGGTAATCATTGTCATACTGTTTCCTCCGTCGTCACATCAGATGGATCATCCGACATCAACGCCTTTAACGTGTGCCAGGCAAGTGTCGCACATTTGACGCGCGCCGGAAATTCCCGCACACCGGCCAAAACCGCAAGTTTTCCCAATTTTTCAGATGTCGCGCCACCTGTCACCATTTCATGAAACAACACAATCGATTCATTCATGTCAGCACGCGTTTTGCCTTTCATCATTTCAGTCATCAAGGAAGCAGACGCCATCGAAATCGCACAACCGCATCCTTCAAACTGCAATTTTTCCAGCACGCCATTTTTTTCCAGCACATGCAAAATAATTTTGTCACCACACAGCGGATTAAAGCCTTCTTTTTCGTGATTGGCGTCAGGCATCGCACCAAAATTGCGGGGATGTCTGCCATGATCAATAATAATTTCCTGATACAATTCGCGTAATTCATTCATGTGTGAAATAACCTTTTGACGTCATGAAGACCTGAAACCAGCGCATCCACATCCTCTTTCGAATTATAAAGTCCAAATGAGGCACGCACACAGGCCGGAATATTATAACGATCCATCAGCGGTTGTGCGCAATGATGGCCTGCGCGAACGGCAATGCCTTCATGATCCAGTACCGTGCCAATATCATGCGGATGAATATCATCCAGTATAAAGGAAATCACACCGACTTTATTTTTCGACGTGCCAATTATTTTTAATCCTGGAATGGCTGATAATTTTTCCGTTGCATACGTCACTAAATTTTTCTCATGTTCGAAAATATCTGTCATCCCGATTTTTTCCAGATAATCAATCGCCGCGGCAAACGCAATTGTATCTGCAATATTCGGCGTGCCTGCCTCGAATTTATAAGGCAATTTGGCATACGTTGTTTTTTCAAACGTAACACGTTCAATCATGCTGCCACCGCCCTGATACGGCGGCATTTGTTCAAGTAAATCCGTTTTACCATACAGAACACCCACACCTGTCGGGCCATACGCCTTGTGCGATGAGAATACATAAAAATCACAATCGAGATCACGCACATTGACAGAGATATGCGGAATAGCCTGCGCACCATCGACCAGAATGGGCACGTGATGCTGATGCGCGATTTTCGTCATTTCCCGAATGGGATTGATTGTACCCAATACATTCGATGCATGTGTGACTGCAACCATTTTTGTTTTAGGCGAAAATAACGTTTGATAAGCATCAAGATCCAGCTCGCCATTATCCAAAACAGGAATGACGCGTAAAACAATCCCGCACTGTTCTGCCAGTAATTGCCACGGCACAATATTAGAATGATGTTCCATTTCACTCAAAATGATTTCATCGTTTTTTTGAAACTGCGTGCGTCCATAACTTTGCGCCACCAGATTGATGGCCTCTGTCGCACTGCGCACAAAAATAATTTCGTGTGCGTGTTCTGCATGAATAAAGTGTTGTATTTTAACGCGCGCATTTTCATAAGCTTTCGTCGCGCGCTCACTTAATTCATACACACCACGATGAATATTCGCGTGATCATGCTCATAATAATGCACGAGAGAATCAATGACACATTGCGGTTTTTGACTGCTCGCTGCACTGTCTAAAAAAACAAGCGGCTTTCCATGAATTTTTTGATGAAGAATCGGAAAATCATTTTTATACATCATAATCATTCATCCGTTCTCGTATGTGCTGGCGAATTTTTTCATGCTCGATTCTGTCATACACTTCGGAAGAAAAGGCACGCACCAGCATCGCGTGGGCTTCATCCTGAAGAATTCCGCGGGAGCGCAAATAAAAAAGCGATTCCGAATCCAGCTGGCCGATGGTCGCACCGTGCGTGCATTTCACATCTTCCGCATAAATTTCCAATTCCGGCTTGCTGTTAATTTCCGCATCCTTCGACAATAATAAATTATGGTTGGCCTGATGCGCGTTAATCTGTTTCGTGTTGGCATGCACATGCACCTTGCCATTAAACACCGCGCGGGATTTTTTATCGAGAATGCCTTTGTATAACATTGCGCTTTTCCCGAATGCCGCGAGATGATCGATTTGTAAATGGTGATCCATATGCTGATCATCCTGATGCGGTGTATAAAGACCATGAAGCACTGTCTCAGCCGCTTCTTCCCGCTGAAAAACAGCCAAATCTTCACGGGACAGTCGCGCACCCTTCGAAAATGAAAACGCACGAACACGGCTGTCTTTTTGCTGGTTGATAATAATGCCTGCAAGATGAGTCGCAGTCAGCGCGTTATTCTGAATTTTGTAATAATCCACTTTTGCATTTTGATTCGCGTGAATCTCTGTCACGACATTCGTAAAATAATGATCAGCCTGATCGGAAACGTGTTCTTCGATAAGAGAAAACCGACTGTGTTTTCCTGCCAATAAAATATTTTTGGGATGTGTTACAAATTCATTTTGTTTCGTGTGAATAAATAACAAATGAATGGGTGAATCGAGCGTCACTTCATCCGGTACATCGAGAAATAATCCATCGGTCATCAACTCTGGTTCTTTCAACAAATACAGTTTGATGCGATCTTCGTGGATTAAAAGCGCCTCAGTGATCGTGCATAGTGTCACTGACTTTGGCACATTTTTTAAGTCAGATGCGTTTTTAGCAAAATGGCCATTGATAAAAACCAGCGTGATCGGGAAAGATGCCGCCCATCGATCGATATTCGAAACATCCTGAAAAAGGCCTGCTTCTTTCGGCAAATCATCAAGCCATTTTTTCGATACAGGCATAGCCTCTTTCCTCGATTTCCAATGCGAGCTCCTTTCCGCCTGATTTGATGATTTGGCCGCGCACCATGACATGCACGACGTCCGGAACAATGTAATTTAACAATCGCTGATAATGCGTCACCACAATAAAACTGCGCTCATTATTTCGCAAACTGTTAACACCTCTTGCAACCGCCTGCAGCGCATCGACATCAAGGCCCGAATCGGTTTCATCCAGAATCGCAAGGCGCGGCTCCAGCATCAACATTTGCAATATTTCATTCCGTTTTTTTTCGCCGCCTGAAAATCCTTCATTCACTGCACGGTGTAAAAACTTTTCATCCATGTCCACTTCTTTCATTTTTGTTTTGACAAGTGTCAGAAAATCCATCGCATCAAGTAGCGGTAAATTGCGTTGTTTGCGAAGACTGTTTAAAGCCGATCGCAAAAAATAAAGATTGTTAACGCCGGGAATTTCAACCGGATATTGAAAAGCCAGAAATAATCCTGCCAGCGCACGTTTTTCCGGTTCCATCGTTAATAAATCTTCTCCATCCAGTAAAACACTGCCGTCGGTCACATGATACTCTTCGCGACCGGCCAGCACATTGGCAAACGTACTTTTACCGGAACCATTCGGCCCCATGATGGCATGCACTTCGCCGGGTTTAACTGTGAGATTGACACCGCGCAAAATGGGTTTTGTTTGCTGCTTCTCATCCTGAATTGATGCATGGAGATTTTTAATGTGTAACATCGCGACCTCTTTCATATTATTAACCCACACTGCCTTCAAGACTGACTTCCAACAATTTTTGCGCTTCGACCGCAAATTCCATGGGTAATTCGTTAAATACTTTTTTACAAAATCCATTGACGATCAAAGACACCGCATCTTCTTCACGCAACCCGCGCTGACGACAATAAAATAATTGATCATCCCCAATTTTGGAGGTACTGGCTTCATGCTCAATATGTGCGGTCGGATTTTTGGCTTCAATAGACGGGAAGGTGTGTGCACCGCACGTATCGCCCAACAACAATGAATCACATTGTGTGTAATTACGCGCATGGGTCGCTGTCGGCAACACACGCACGAGTCCACGATACGTATTTTGTCCGTAACCCGCTGAAATGCCTTTCGAGATAATCGTACTTTTCGTATTTTTGCCGATGTGAATCATTTTCGTGCCGGTATCGGCTTGCTGGCGATGATTGGTTAATGCAACCGAATAAAATTCGCCGATCGAGTGATCACCTTGCAAAATCACACTTGGGTATTTCCAGGTGATAGCGGAACCGGTTTCAATCTGCGTCCATGAAATTTTGGAATGCTGACCGCGACACGCACCGCGTTTGGTGACAAAATTAAAAATGCCGCCGCGACCTTCTTCATCGCCCGGATACCAGTTTTGTACGGTCGAATATTTAATTTCAGCATGATCCAGTGCCACGAGTTCAACGACGGCTGCATGCAACTGATTTTCATCCCGCATCGGTGCCGTGCAGCCTTCAAGATAACTCACATGCGCGCCTTCATCTGCGATAATTAAAGTCCGTTCAAACTGACCGGTATTCGCTGCATTAATCCGAAAATAAGTGGAGAGCTCCATCGGACAGCGCACACCTTTCGGGATATACACAAAAGAACCATCACTGAATACGGCTGAATTCAAGGTCGCAAAAAAATTATCGCGATAAGGCACGACAGTGCCGAGGTATTTTTGAATGAGCTCGGGATGTTTTTGGACTGCTTCGGAAAACGAACAAAAAATGACGCCAACTTCGGCAAGCTTCGCCTTGAAAGTCGTTGCAACCGACACACTGTCAAACACGGCGTCCACTGCAACCCCTGCGAGACGTCCCTGTTCGTGCAGGGGAATGCCCAGTTTCTGATAGGTTTCAAGCAACTTCGGATCGACTTCATCAAGACTCTTTGGCGCATCGGTTTTGGTTTTGGGTGCCGAATAATAAATGATTTTCTGGTAATCAATTTCCGGATAATCGATATGTGCCCAACGGGGTGGCGTTAAGGTCAGCCAGTGCTGATACGCCCGCAATCGCCATTGCAACATGAATTCCGGCTCGTTCTTGCGTTGGGATATTTTTCGAATAACGGCTTCCGAGAGTCCGGGCAAAAAGGTATCCGTCTCAATCGGGGTCACGAAACCGTATTGATAATTTTTGTTAACGACCTGTTTAATATAGTGATTTGTCATTTTTTAGTCATAACGGCCAATCATGGCGGGTTAATGCGTTCAGGGGGCGTTATAGTACCGTATTTGTGCTAACCATGGCAATTATGGATCGATCAAACAGCCACATTGTTTGCCTTATTGGATTTGGTATACCATAAGCGCATTTGTCATTTCCCGGAAAGGACTTCTGCCATGCACTACAACAAACTCGGAAGAGCCGGTATCAAAATCAGTGAAATTGCCTTTGGTTCATGGATCACGTTTGCCAAACAGCTCGATGTCAATGCGGTTCGCGATTTTATGCATATTGCCGTCGATCATGGCGTCAATTTTTTTGATAATGCCGAAGGCTATGCGCATGGGGAAGCGGAAATTTTAATGGGTAAGGCCATCAAAGATTTTCGTCGCGAGGATCTGGTCATTTCGACCAAAATTTTTTGGGGCGGTAACGGGCCGAATGATACAGGGTTATCGCGAAAACATTTACTGGAAGGCACGCGCAATTCCCTGCGTCGCTTGCAACTCGATTATGTCGATTTGTTGTTTTGTCACCGCCCGGATCCGGATACATCGATTGAAGAAACGGTACTCGCGATGGATTATCTGGTTCGTCAGGGTTATGCATTTTATTGGGGCACCTCCGAATGGAACTGCGAGCAAATTGAAAGTGCATATCAGATAGCAGATGAACTCGGTTGCATCAAACCGTCGATGGAACAACCCAAATATAATTTGTTCGCGCGTGAACATCTCGAAAAAGATTATTTACCCCTGTTTGAAAAATACGGCATGGGAACGACCACCTGGAGTCCTCTCGCATCCGGTATTTTATCGGGAAAATATGATCACGGCATTCCACCCGACAGTCGTCTGGCGAAAGAAGCCTGGCTCATCCCTCCCAATTTTCAGGAACAGGTCGCCAAAGTTATTCAACTGTCGAAACTGGCCAATGAGTTGCATTGCACGACTTCGCAACTGGCGATTGCCTGGTGCCTGAAAAACCCGCATGTGAGCTCTGTCATTACCGGTGCAACACGCAGGGAACAATTATTGGAAAATCTGGAAGCAGTGGAAGTTAAATCAATGTTAACATCGGACATTCTGAAACAAATCGATCGAATTTTAAAATGAAAAATACTGCCTCTCTCACATTGAATGGCCTTGAATTGAGCGTCAATCTGGGCTGGCCACAAGGCGAACGTAAAAAATCACAGATTGTGACGCTCGATGTTTCCATTTTTTTTCCAGAACCACCTTCCGGTTGCAAGACCGATCAGCTGGAAGATACGTGGTGTTATGATGCGTTGATCAAAATCATCAAAAGAGAAATTGCTGATCGCGATTTTCGTTTGCTGGAACATCTGGGCCATGAAATTCATGGCATCATCACCGAACATTTACCACCGGATTTTCCGGTACGCATTCGTTTGACGAAAAAACCTGCCATTCTCGGGCTGACCGGTGGCGTCACGTTTTGTTATGGACATACCGCATGATTGTTCTGGGTTTTGGAACGAATGAAGGTGATCGTCTTCATCATTTGCGCGATGCGTTATATTTTATTAAAAAAATTCCGCAATTAAGGGTAAAACAAATTTCGCCGGTATATTTATCCGATGCACTCATGCTGGAACAATCACCGCCTGAGTGGAACAAATCTTTTTTAAATGTCGCATTACGTTGCGAAACATCTTTATCGCCGCATGCATTATTACAACAGGTCAAACAGATTGAAGAAAAAATGGGACGCGTGTCGATGGGTCGCTGGAGTCCGCGCATCATCGATATTGATATTCTGGCGTGGGATGAAAAAAAGATTTCAGACGAATTATTATGTATTCCGCATAAAGAACTTATGCATCGCCCATTTGCCTTGTGGCCATTACGCGATGTGGCTCCTTTCTGGAAACATCCCGACGAAAAACACGATCCGGAATGGGGATCGCGTTTTTCGGGTGAAGCGCCTTTTCATACCCGACAAATTGCACAACGGATTGATACGCCAGCACTTGTCGGGATTGTGAATGTCACCCCCGATTCGTTTTCGGATGGTGGAAAATATGTTGATCCCGATCGCGCCGTGACTCTCGCAAAACAACTGATGCTGGATGGCGCTGAAATACTGGATATCGGTGCTGAAGCAACAAACCCTCGCGCAACAGCTATTTCCCCTGAAGAAGAATGGACACGGCTTGAACCTGTACTAAAAGCTATTTTGGATGCCTCGACCGACATGATTATTCCGCCAAAAATCAGTGTCGATACGCGTCATGTTTTTGTCGCAAAACACGCGCTCGAATACGGTGTTGACTGGATTAACGATGTGAGTGGTCTCGATGATCCTGCCATGCGTGAATTACTGAAAGACAGCACGTGCGATGTCGTCATCATGCATCATCTGGGTATTCCGGTTGATAGAAACCGTATGTTGTCGCCTGAAAAAAATCCGGTGGATGAAATTTTTAAATGGGCTGAAAAAAAATTGAATGCTCTTGTCAAACAGGGCATCGCGCAAGAACGTCTTATTCTGGATGTGGGCATTGGCTTTGGAAAAAATCCGGCGCAATGTCTTGAATTGATTAAACACATCGATTCATTTAAAAAACTGAATACGCATTTACTGGTCGGACATTCGCGAAAAATATTTCTGGGGCAGTTCACCCCCAAACCCTTTGCAGAACGGGATATTGAAACCACCGTATTATCGCTTTTTCTGGCGACACAATCGGTGGATTATTTGCGTGTGCATGATGTGGATATGCAGGCAAGGGCGTTTAAAATAATGGCAGCAGCATTCAATCACCCCTTTTGAGGTTACTTATGTCTCGACATTCTGTACACTTTTCCAGTCTGTTTTTTTTATTATCCCTGCTGGTGAACCAGACAGGTTATTCCAATACGATACACGAGGAGAATCAAACCATGTTAAAAAGACCCATTTTATGGCAAACAAGCACCGACGTTCCGGAAAAACTTAATCCTGTTAATCTCCACCAGGTTTACTTTCGAGAAAAAGTAGACATCGCAAAAATAGCGGATGAATTAACAACATCGGCCAACGATCCTTATGAAGCAAGCCTCCCCATGATCATCAGCGCCAATCTCGGCGATGTGGGTCACTATAAACTGGCACTTGGCAAACTGAATGAAAAAATGGATCTTTTGAATGAAAAGCCCGAAAATTTCGAACGCTGGATGCGCAACAATTCTTTCAAGGCCTGGATGCTGGGACGCGTTTTGCTGTCTGCTGCAAACATGAATGATCCGGGCAATATCGCCACAGCAAAAAACAAAATGCGTGCACTGCTCGAAGAAAAAATAACACCGGAAGATAACATGGCTTTTAACACCTGGGCCTGGGGTTATCTTGCAGCACTGAACGAATCGGAATACCTTTCATGCAGAAAAAAAATGTTGGACGACAGTGTGGTGCTTTCAGAAAAATATCAAGCTGAACCCGGCAACCATGACGCTCTTTCCAACGCCTTGTGGGCATGGGTCATGGATTTATCAGCAGCCAGTGCAAAAAATTACAAGGATTATCATCACATCAAACAGAAAATGATCGAATTAACCGGGAAAAAATCCATTACCGAAACCCTCGAAACAGGATTATTACGAACAGAAAAGTCAAACGATTATCCGGCATGGGCGCTCGCAAAAGTACTTCATGCTGCAGCCAACATGCAGGATTGGGCATTGTATGATGAAATAAAACCCGCTGTGGCCGTCTCCATCGAAGCCGCAAGACAGACTGACAAAAAAGCCGAATATGCACTGGCCATCACAGACAATCAACTCGCGATAGAAGCTGAAAAAACCTTGCGATTGAGAAGAGAAGTGCCAATGCCTTCGGCAAAAAGAGCAAGGATAACATCACCCTGAACAGGAAGTGATATCTTCCTAAACAGCAGCCACCGTATAAAACGATCCAAACACTACCACGCGGTCACCGGTCACGGATACCGCGTTTGCTTTTTCATACGCTGCTTTCAGTGAGTCGTGCGATTGAATCGCATCAATTTTCGCTGTCTGAAAACAATGCTCCAGAACAGGGAGTGACGCGCCGCGATCAACTTTAAGCGGTGCGATATGCCATTCATCAATACAATCCCGCATGACGACCAGAGTCGAGGTAATGTCCTTGTCCGAAAGCATCGAAAAAACTGCCCGGGTTTTACCCTGACACTCTTCACGCTTCAAATAATTCGCCAATAATTCTGCCGATGCCGGGTTATGAGATACATCCAGAATGCGCGTGATTGCTCCGGGAAACACTTCTATTCGCCCATGCAAATTAACCGTAGCCAGGGCCCGATCAATTGCTTCACGTTTCACAAAAAGCCGGTCCTGCATCAATTCAACCGTCATTAAAGCCGTCGACATGTTTTGCAAGGCAAGACGAGGCATGGGTAAGTGGTTCAGTCGCTTGCCGTCACACCACCAGTCCCAGCCGGTTTCTTTTTCTTCAAACCCGAATTGTTCATCCTGATAAAAAAGCGGGATATTTCGTTCATTGGCGTAGACTGTCAATGTTTCCGGCGGGTCAGGATCGCCGCACACCGCCGCTCTTCCCTGACGCAAAATACCCGCTTTTTCCAAAGCAATTTCTTCGCGCGTATTGCCAAGCCATTCAGCATGATCAATTGCAATACTGGTGATGACAGAAATATCCGCATCGATAATGTTCACGGCATCCAGACGACCGCCCAAACCCACTTCCAATATGCAGACATCCAGGGGTTGCTGTTTAAAGAGTATTAATGCGGCGAGGGTGTTAAATTCAAATTGCGTCAGGGTAATATCCCCACGTGCCTGATCAATTTTTTCAAACGCCTGAATAAAATCGTCATCCGACACAGGTTGTCCCTGAATATGAACCAGTTCGTTAAACCGATAAAGCCAGGGTGATGTAAAGGCACCTGTCCTGTAACCGGCTGCCTGATAAATGGCTTCAAGACCTGCCACAGTCGAGCCTTTTCCATTGGTACCACCCACCATGATCACGGGACAATCCGGCTTGAGTAAATTGAGTGTCCTTGCGACCTGTCTGACCCGATCAAGACCCGGGTCTATCAGAACCCGATGCTGTTTTTTTATCCTGTCCAGCCAAAAATTTATCTGCCCTGTTTGCATCATTATTTCCCATTATTCATTAAAACAAGCTGTAGATATCCCATAGAGGAACCTCTTCACTTTCTGTGTAGAAACAGAATAAAACCATTCCCCCCCTGATTTGTCCACTTGCATCATCAGGATAACCACAGCCAATACGTGTTTAATCAACAGAGTAATACACCTGTAACTTGATGAAAACAATATAGAAAATGGTGTTTCCCACAGAAAAGACGCACCTATATAAAAAGAAAAACTAAAAAGAAAAAAGAATAAAAGAATTATATTAAATAAACGGGGGCACGCATGGCTTTCCATTTTCCCCATCACTTCCATACCACTTGACATAACACATTGACAAAATCAGGAATGATCCCTATCATTGGCTCCCTGATTTTAAACTGGATGATGGAAACGAAAGACTATGAAAAGAACATTCCAACCAAGCGTCATTCCGCGTAAAAGAAAACATGGTTTTCGTGCACGTATGGCAACCATGGATGGCCGAAAAGTACTCAGCAGACGCCGTGCAAAAGGTCGCAAGCGACTCATTCCATAATAATAAACGTTGGTTAAACCGTTGAGCTTTCCCCGTAGTCACAGACTGGTCAGCAAGGCAGAATTCAAGGCTGTCTTTGATGAACCACTTAAGGTAAACCAGCGTTATTTAATGATTCTTTGCAAGACGAATCAAAAAAAACACGCCCGAATCGGTATTATCGTGGGAAAGCGTGTTGCAAAAAGCGCCGTTTCGAGGAATCGCATTCGGCGAATAGTAAGAGACAGCTTCCGGTTTAATCAGGATAGATTGACCGGTTGGGATATCGTCGTGATTGCACGTCAGCAATGCGATACCCTGAGCAAGACAAACATCCGAAAAGGGTTAGACCATTTGTGGGAAAAATTAATGACAACCTCGCAAAACCGTTCATCTTCCTGATACGGGGCTATCAGTATCTGGTTAGCCCGTTATTGGGTCAGCGTTGTCGTTTTTATCCCCCCTGTTCATCCTATGCCATTGAAGCTATCCATACACGGGGATGTCTTCATGGGTTTTATTTAACATTGAAACGCATTCTGCGCTGCCACCCTTATGGAAAAGGCGGCTATGATCCTGTTCCGGAAAAAAGACACGATGACAACTCACATGACTGATTACTTACGTATTGCCCTTTATGCTTCCCTGATTGGTATTCTTCTGGTTTTGTTTCAGGCATGGGATAAAGATCATCCCAAACCGGTGGCAAGCCAGACAGTGCAGACAACTGCATCGACTAATTACATTCCGCAACTGACCAGCAGTACCCAACCGGTTCAGCCCGATCCGGCTTTGGTCACACCGGCTGTCAGCTCCAATACGATTCATGTCAAAACCGATGTGGTAGAAGTCGATATTAACCCGGTCGGCGGCAATATTACCCGCGTCACCTTGTTACGCTATCCGGAACAATTGAATTCAACGACCCCGTTTACGTTATTAAACGATTCGCCTGATACACGATATATTGCACAAAGTGGATTATTGGGAACAGCCGGTCCTGATACATCCGATGGACAGGCGACCTATACGGTTGATCAGACAAACTATGCGCTCACCCCGGATCAGAATGAAATAACGGTTAATTTACATTGGTCGAATGCCAAAGGGTTAAACGTTACCAAGACGTTTACTTTCCATCGCAACAGCTATGAAATTGACATGAATTACCAGATTGATAATGAAACAGGACAACTGTGGTCAGGTAATCCCTATCTGCAACTCATGCGTAAAAACACGCCGCCTGCAGGCAAACAGGGTATAGTGAATTTTGCTACCTATTTTGGTGCAGCGATTTCAACACCCGCCAAAGCGTATGAAAAAATCAGCTTTAAACAAATGGACAGCAACAATCTGAACCAGACGATTCAGGGTGGTTGGGCTGCCATGATTCAGCATTATTTTGTCAGTTCCTTTGTACCGGATAAAAACACAACATCGCAATATTTTACCCGCGTGACTTCAGATGGTTTATACACGGTTGGCATGTTGGGACAAAAAGTGGATGTGAATACGGGGCAACAGGTGACAACACAGGCCAAATTCTATGCCGGTCCTGCGATTGCCAGCCAATTGGAAAAAGTGGCACCCGGATTGCAATTGACGATTGATTACGGCTGGTTATGGTTTATTTCTGTCATCATTTTCTGGATGATGGAAAAAATTCACAGTGTGATCGGTAACTGGGGCTGGTCAATTGTGCTGGTGACGGTTTTTATCAAACTCATGTTTTATCGGTTGTCATCCAAAAGTTATCGTTCGATGAGTGGTTTGAAAAAACTGCAACCCAAAATTAATGCACTCAAGGAACGGTTTGGTGATGATAAACAGAAATTTACCCAGGCGACTCTCGAACTTTACAAAAAAGAAAAAGTGAATCCGATGAGTGGCTGCTTGCCGGTTCTCATTCAGATTCCTGTCTTCATTGCACTTTACTGGGTATTGATTGAAAGTGTGCAATTACGCCAGGCACCGTGGATTTTGTGGATTCATGATTTATCCACATATGATCCCTATTATATTTTGCCGATTCTCATGGGATTATCGATGTTGCTGCAACAACGGCTGAATCCACCGCCGCCGGATCCGATGCAGGCCAAACTGATGATGGCGATGCCGATTGTGTTTACCGTGTTGTTTGCGAAATTTCCGGCCGGTTTGATGTTGTACTGGTTTGTGAATAATACGCTGTCATTTCTGCAGCAATGGTACATCATGCACGATATTGGCAAGGCCGAGAAAGCCAAAAAAGTGAAATGAAAAAGCATAGCGAAACAATCGTAGCAACAGCCACGCCACCCGGGCGTGGTGGTGTTGCGGTTGTTCGAGTTTCGGGACCGCGGGTCAAAGCGGTTTGCAAACAGGTGTTAAAAAAAATCCCCAATGCACGTTACGCAATATATTCTTCGTTTTTTGATGAAGCAGGCAAGGCAATCGATCAGGGCATTGCGCTCTATTTTCCAAATCCGCATTCATTCACTGGCGAAGATGTTCTGGAATTGCATGGCCATGGCGGCCCTGTCATTCTCGATTGTCTGATTCGTCGTATTTTGCAATTGGGCGCACGTCTTGCGCGCCCGGGTGAATTTTCAGAACGGGCTTTTTTAAACGATAAAATGGATTTGACCCAGGCGGAAGCCATTGCGGATTTAATTGACGCAGCATCTGAACAGGCCGCGCGTAATGCGCTTCAGTCGTTGCAAGGTGAATTTTCAAAAAAAATTCATGCGCTGGTTGAAGCGTTAATCGAGTTGCGTCTCTATGTGGAAGCATCGATTGATTTTGTGGAAGAAGAAATTGATTTTTTAAACAGCGAGGCAGTTGATTTAAAATTACATCACATTTTGTGTGATCTTGAAATGATTCAGGCGTCGGCCAAACAGGGCAGTTTGTTACGCGATGGCATTACAGCTGTGATTGCCGGGCAACCGAATGTGGGAAAATCCAGTTTGTTAAATCAGCTCAGTGGAAAGGATGTTGCGATTGTGACAGATATTCCCGGCACCACGCGGGATGTTTTGCGCGAATCGATTGTGATGGATGGGATGCCAATTCACATTATTGACACAGCGGGTTTACGTGAAAGTGATGATCCAATCGAACAGGAAGGCATTCGACGTGCGTTTGATGAAATAGAAAAAGCGGATCTGATTTTATTTGTCGTGGATGCGAGTCGGCACGATCCGGTTTTTTTAAGCGATTTTTTACAAAAACTGCCTCCACATGCAACCTTGATGACCATTCGAAATAAAATTGATTTAACAACAGAAAATCCTGGTGTATTTCATGATGATAAAAATTCGCTGACAATTTCGCTTTCAGCCAAAAACGGATCGGGCATTGAATCACTTCGACAATGGATTCGACACTCTGTTGGATATGACACGCAGTGTGAGGGAACTTTTTCTGCGCGTCGAAGACATCTGGATGCGCTCTCTCGCGCAAAAGATTTTTTACTCCATGGACAAAAACAATTGACGGAACATCGCGCGGGCGAGCTGCTCGCAGAAGATTTGCGTCTTGCACAAAATACGTTAAGTGAAATCACCGGTGAATTTACGTCGGATGATTTACTGGGACGGATTTTTGGGAGTTTTTGTATTGGTAAATAGGAACTGTCCACAACCCGGGACTTCGAGTACAATATCCAACCATTTTTTAGATTAAACGCATCATGCCTGATTTTAAACAACAATTTGACGTCATCATCGTCGGTGGCGGTCATGCCGGAACCGAAGCCGCCCTGGCTGCCGCCCGCATGGGCGTTAAAACGTTATTGCTGACCCATAACATCGAAACGCTCGGCCAGATGTCTTGCAACCCTGCCATTGGCGGGATTGGCAAGGGACATCTGGTGAAGGAAATCGATGCGCTGGGGGGTGCTATGGCGAGAGCCATTGACAAGGCCGGTATCCAGTTTCGCACGCTCAATGCGAGCAAAGGCCCGGCGGTGCGGGCGACGCGAGCACAAGCGGATCGGGTGCTTTATAAACAGGCGATTCGACAACTGTTGGAATCGCAACCCGATCTCTGGATTTTTCAACAGGCCGTCGATGATATTTTGATTGAACGGGATTCTGTTGTCGGTGTGATGACCCAAATGGGTTTGACGTTTCGGGCAAAAACAGTGGTATTGACGGCCGGTACGTTTCTCGCAGGCAAGATTCACATTGGCTTGCAGCATTATGAAGGCGGCCGGGCGGGTGACCTGCCTGCCAAAACACTCGCACACCGGTTGCGCGAATTGCCGCTTCGTACCGGACGCCTGAAAACCGGCACACCGCCACGCATAGATGGACGATCGATTGATTTTAGCGTGCTTGAAAAACAGGATGGCGATACGCCACTGCCTGTTTTTTCATTTCTCGGTCACATCGATGAACATCCACAGCAAATTCCGTGTTATATCACCCACACCAACCCGAAAACACATGAGATTATTCAGGCAGGTCTGGGTGAGTCACCGATGTACACCGGCGTGATTGAAGGGGTTGGCCCGCGTTATTGTCCCTCGATTGAAGATAAAATTGTGCGTTTTCACGATAAAACATCGCACCAGATTTTTGTGGAACCCGAAGGCCTCACGACGTTTGAAATTTATCCCAATGGTATCTCAACCAGCTTGCCATTTTCCGTGCAGATCGAATTTGTGCGCTCGATGAAAGGATTTGAAAAGGCGCATATCACGCGACCCGGTTATGCGATTGAATATGATTATTTTGATCCGCGTGATTTGAAACCTTCCCTTGAAACACGCGTGATTTCCGGATTATTTTTTGCAGGACAAATTAATGGAACGACCGGTTATGAAGAAGCTGCTGCGCAAGGATTGATTGCCGGTCTGAATGCAGCACGCCTGACTCAGGAACAGGAAGCGTGGACACCGCGGCGTGATGAAGCCTATATGGGTGTGTTGATTGATGATTTGATTACACGCGGGACAACAGAACCGTATCGCATGTTTACCAGTCGGGCGGAATATCGATTATTGCTGCGTGAAGACAATGCCGATTTGCGTTTGACACCCAAAGGGTATGCGCTGGGTCTTCTCGATGAAGCGCGCTTTCGCCAGTTTGAAAATAAACGCGCGGCGATTGTTGAAGAGCGCGCACGATTGTTTGCAACCTTTGTGCGTCCGGGAACAGATGCCGCGAATGCTGTTGAAACCCTGACTGAACAGCCCCTGACGCGGGAATATCGTCTCGAAGAATTACTCCGAAGACCGAATGTGTCTTACAAGGATCTGAAAGCCATTCCGGAACTTAACCTCACGCTTTCGGATGAAAAAGTCGCAGAACAGGTAGAAATCCAGATTAAATACGCAGGCTATATCGAGCGCCAGCAGGAAGAAATCGATCGACAATTACGCAATGAGGAATCCAGAATTCCTGAACAGTTTAATTACGATAAAGTGCACGGGTTATCTGCCGAAGTCCGCCAGAAACTTGAAAACGCGCGGCCCGCCACGGTGGGCATGGCATCGCGTCTTCCGGGTGTCACACCGGCTGCTATTTCACTGTTGCTGGTGTATCTTAAAAAATCATCAAGCACACTCGAATGAAACCGATGAAAGATTTTTTACACGCCTCACTCCTTGCCAACCAGCTGGTTCTCTCGCCTGAAATGGAAGAAAAATGCCTGGCTTATCTCGATCTTTTACAAAAATGGAACCGCATCTATAACCTGACGGCGATTCATGATGCGAAAGAAAGCGTGTTATTGCATATCATAGACAGTTTGTTGATTCGCCCTTACCTCCACGGGTCGCGTTGTATTGATGTCGGCACCGGTGCGGGTTTACCGGGTATTCCCCTCGCTTTAACCTGTCCTGACAGGCATTTTGTTTTATTGGACAGCAACAGTAAAAAAACCCGGTTTTTATCGCAAGTGCTCTATGAACTGCCATTGAAAAATGTCGAAATCGTCCATGCACGTGTTGAAAATTTTAATCCGGCGGAAAAGTTTGATAGCATACTGTCTCGTGCGTTTGCGAGCCTTCAGGCGATGTTGGAAGCGACCCGGCATCTTGTTTCGGAACAAGGATACTTTCTCGCGATGAAAGGCATTTATCCTGAAGCTGAAATCAACGCGATTTCGACCGAATTTACAGTGACGGCGGTACAAAGGCTCACGATCAGCGGGTTGGATGTGAATCGGCATCTGGTGTGTATCACAAAAGGAGCGACCATTGGGTAAAGTAATCGCGGTTGTCAATCAGAAAGGCGGTGTGGGCAAGACCACGACCAGTATTAATCTGGCCGCATCCCTTGTCCTGATGAAACAGAAAGTGATGCTGATTGATCTGGATCCCCAGGGCAATGCGACGGTGGGTAGCGGAATTAACAGGGACGATGCGACTGTTTTTGCGAAAGACATTTTGCTGAATGAAGCGCTGATCACCGATGCTCTGAAGGATACCGAAAGCGGTTACGCCCTTTTGCCAACCACCCATGACCTGATTGTCGCGGAAGTTCAACTGATGCAGGCGCTTGCTCGTGAAATGCGGTTAAAACAGGCGTTGGCTTCCATGACAGAGCCGTATGATTATGTGTTGATTGATTGTCCGCCCTCCCTGAATATTTTGACAGTGAATGCGCTGACAGCCGCGCATTCTGTGTTGATCCCCATCCAATGTGAATATTATGCGCTGGAAGGATTGACCGCTCTCTTAAACACCATCCAGCAAATTCAAACCACGATCAATCCGACGTTACACATCGAAGGGTTGTTGCGCACCATGTACGACGGGCGGAATCGCCTGGCGCTGGATGTGTCAGCGCAATTGATCCAGCATTTTCCGGGGCGAGTTTATCGTACCGTTATTCCACGCAATGTCCGTCTTGCCGAAGCGCCAAGTCACGGACTCTCCATCATGCAATACGATGGCAAATCGCAAGGCGCGCTTGCCTATCTTGCTCTGGCTGAGGAAATGGTGCAGCGGGTGGAAGAGATGGCAGTTGTGTGAGATTGCGCTCACCATCAAAACAGGTAATTTTACCCCCTGATTGGCAAAAACAAGAAAAATAAAATTGTTAGTATATTCAATAAGTTACAAAAACCCAGCTCAAAACTCCTGATCTATGAATCCAAATTTCTATGTATAATCATATAGTTACGACAGAATCCTCAGTAAAAATATATATTTCCCTGTAAAATCATATAGTTAATCGATTTTTTTGGGCGTTGTTGCATACATCAAGCCTATCCGAGCCGCGACCGTCAGGGAGCGCGTCACAAGTTCTGCGAGATACCAACGGAATTAGAAAATACCGTGACGCTTCCTAACGGTCGCGGCTCGGATTGAGGCTTCGAATAACCATAGCTCAGCATGGTTGCTAACGCGCGGATAGAGGCCTGATTTATGCAACAACCCCGATTTTTTGTCAGGACGGAATAGCCATTGTCATTCCCGTCAAGATGCAATAAGCTGGGAATCCTCTTAAAAATCCAAAGCGTTAGAAAAAAGGCACACGATATGATGGCACGATTGATCGGCGGTATTTTATTGATTACAGGTTCAGCTATTGGCGGCGGTATTCTGGCGCTGCCTATTGCAACATCGGAACAGGGGTTTATCAGCTCATCGCTTCTGGTGTTTTTCTGCTGGTTTGTCATGACCGTCAGTGCGCTCCTGATTCTTGAAATCACGCTGTGGCTGCCGAGAAATACCAATATCATTTCCATGGCCAGAGTGACGCTTGGACCTTTGGGGCAAATCATCGCCTGGATTACCTATTTATTGTTATTGTGTTCGTTACTGGCTGCGTATATCGCGGGGGGCAGTGATTTTTTTCAAAACCTCCTCGATCTTGCGCATATTCGATTACCGCATTGGGCTGTATCTGTCCTTTTTACGCTGATATTTGGCTATATCGTTTATCTCGGCATCAGTGCAGTGGATTATGCCAATCGTGCCTTGATGACGATCAAGTTCGTCACCCTGTTTTTATTAATTGGCCTGATTTCTTCACATGTCTCACTGGCCAAACTGGCCAGCAGTCAGGTGACGCATATCGCCAGTGGCGTGACGGTGGCGATGGTATCGTTCGGGTATGCGACGATTGTTCCAAGTCTGCGTAATTATTTTCATGACGATATCAAAAAATTGCGGACCGTGATTATTATCGGAAGTCTCATACCGCTCATCTGCTATATCGCATGGGACATGGTTGTCATGGGAGTGATTCCGCGTGAGGGGCATGACGGGCTGATTGATATGCTGCATTCCGGTCGATCGACGAGTGATTTTGTCAACGAGCTCAGCATTATTTTAAATCAGGAACTCATTACCTCGATTGTGCATATCTTTACATCGATCTGTTTGCTGACATCGTTTATTGGCGTGGCGTTGTGTCTGGTGGATTTTCTGGCAGATGGTTTTCAGGTCGAAAAAAAAGGTCGCATGAATTTTCTGGTGTGCGCGGCTGCCATGATTCCACCGCTCCTGATTGTGTTATTTAATCCAGGGATATTCATTGCAGCACTTGCCTATGCCGGTGTTTATTGCATTATTTTGTTAATCGTACTGCCGACGCTCATGGTCTGGCGCGGTCGTTACCATAAAAAGATTGCAAACGGTTACAGGGTGTTCGGCGGCAAGCCGCTGTTATTACTGTTACTTGCTGTGTCTGTTTTGATTATTTTACAAAATATGGTGGGTCCTTTTCTGAAATGAGCGACCATTCAAGGCACGGCACAGAGGATACGACGCATTTTGGATTTACCGAAGTGCCTGTTTCGGAAAAAGCCGGACGCGTCGCCGACGTATTTCATTCGGTTGCATCCCGTTATGATCTCATGAATGATGTGATGTCATTTGGACTGCACCGTCTCTGGAAGCGTTTCACGATTGCTGAAAGCGGTATTCGGTCAGGCCATCATGTCCTCGATATCGCAGGCGGTACAGGCGATCTTGCACGCGCTTTTTTTCGGTTAACCGGAAAAAACGGGTTGGTGGTGCTGGCTGATATTAACGAAAACATGTTGAATGTGGGGCGCAGGCGTCTCGTTGATCAGGGTATCACGGGTTCTGTCGGTTATGTGCAGGCGGATGCAGAAGCGTTGCCTTTTCCGGACAATCATTTTGATTGTGTGAGCATTGCATTTGGGTTACGAAACGTGACCGATAAAATGAATGCGCTCCGTTCAATGTATCGCGTATTAAAACCGGGTGGAAAATGCTTGATTCTGGAATTTTCGAAACCGGTGTTGCCGTTGTTAAATACGCTTTATGATACCTGGTCATTTAAGGTCATTCCGAAGCTCGGCGACTGGATTTTGAAAGATGCAGCGAGTTATCAATATCTCGTGGAATCCATTCGCATGCATCCGGATCAGGACACATTGAAAAACATGATGCAACAATGCGACTTTGAAGAGGTTGCCTGGCATAATCTTTCTGGCGGGATTGTTGCACTGCATAAAGGATTCAAATATTAATGAAACAGGTGCTGGAAAAAGCGATTAATCGCTATCTTCTGCTGGATCCCGAATCCGCAAAACGCATCATGCAGCTTGATGGAAAAGTGGTGACGCTGGTGCTTTCAGGTGTTCCACTGACCGTGCAATTGCTTTTTATCCATGGAACGATTCAATTGAAATGGAATGATTTTTTAACAGCGGATTTAACGATTCGTGGCACGCCACTTAATTTGTTGCACGCGGGTTTTTTACGCAATCAGCGCCACGCTTTTTTTCAAGACGATATCGTTCTTCTGGGCAACATCGATCTGGCGCAACCGGTACTTGCGATTTTTGATGATCTTGACGTCGATTGGGAAGACATTGTTTCGAAATGGACAGGCGATGTTCCGGCTTATCAGGCGGGACGTTTGTTGCGGGATGTCGGAAAAATGGCGAAACGCATTGGCAAAACATTTTCATATAACGTCAATGAATATCTCCATGAAGAAATAAATCTGTTTCCATCGAAAGAGGCGATCGACATTTTTTTTCACGATGTGGATGATCTTCGGATGGATGTTGACAGGCTAATGGCTCGAATCAAACGGCTTGAGGAAGTGCTGTGAAACCGATATCACAATTGTTTCGCCTGATGCGAATTCATTTCATTCTGATGCGATACAACCTGGATGATTTTATCCTGCAAACACCGTGGTTTTATCCGGTTCGTTTTGTGGGTTATTTTAATCCGTGGTATTGGATATTAAAAAATAAATTGACGCGCGGTGAAAGATTGCGGAGAGCCTTCGAGGATCTCGGTCCGATTTTTATCAAGGCGGGACAGGTGCTTTCAACGAGACGGGATTTGTTGCCGGATGATATTGCGGATGAACTGACGAAATTGCAGGATCAGGTTCCGCCTTTTCCAGGTGAGATCGCAAAAAAGATGATTGAAAAATCGCTCGGTCTTCGACTTGAAACCGTTTTTAGGGAATTTGATTTAACGGCGCTTGCGTCTGCCTCTATCGCCCAGGTGCATGCAGCGACGCTGATGAATGGCAAGCCCGTGGTGGTGAAAGTGCTGCGTCCGGGCATTGGTAAAGTGATTGATCGTGATATTGATTTGTTGAAAACGATGGCAAGACTTTTGCATCGATACTGGCCGGAGGCGAGACGTTTTAAACCGCGCGAAATGGTCGATGAAATTTCTCACACGCTGCATGATGAGCTGGATTTACAGCGCGAAGGTGCCAATGCTTCACAGTTACGCCGCAATTTCAAATCGTCAGAACTCTTGTATATTCCGGAAATTTATTGGGCGTATTCGAAACAGGATGTGCTTGTCATGGAACGCATCCAGGGTATTCCGGTTCACAATGTGGAGGCACTGAAAGCAGCCGGCATCCACATGAAAAAATTGGCCGAGCGCGGTATCGAAATTTTCTTCACGCAAGTATTTCGCGACAGTTTTTTTCATGCGGATATGCACCCGGGGAATATTTTTGTAAGCACCGACTCGCTTGATAATCCTCGTTATCTCGCAGTCGATTTTGGCATTGTGGGTTCGTTGAATACGAAAGATCAGCGCTATCTTGCAGAAAATATGCTGGCGTTTTTCAAGCGGGATTATCAGCGTGTGGCGGAACTGCATGTCGCATCCGGCTGGCTGCCGCCGGATACACGCGTGGATCAGTTTGAAGGTGCCATTCGCGCGGTGTGTGAACCGGTTTTCGAACGGCCATTGAAAGATATTTCATTTGGACAATTGCTGTTGCGATTGTTTCAGACAGCGCGGCGTTTTAACATCAATATTCAGCCGCAGCTTATTTTATTGCAAAAAACGCTACTCAATGTGGAAGGCGTTGGCAGACAGCTTTATCCGGATCTTGATTTATGGACGACAGCAGCGCCCTTTCTCGAACGCTGGTTAAAAAAACAGGTCGGGGTGAAAGCTTTTTTGCATCACATTCGGGAGAACTTGCCTTACTGGTCTGAAAAATTGCCGGAGATTCCAGGACTTGTTTATGATGTGTTAAATCAGACGCGTGAACAAAATGAGCATGTTCGTTTTCTGAAAAAATCCATTCCGGTTCGACACAGAACATCCGCCTGGCGTTACTTTTTGCTGGGCGTGGTGAGCACGCTGGTGGTCGCGGGTTTGTTTTATTTCGTGGTGCTATCCCCGCGTATAGCGGGTTAATGCCGTCACCATTTCATCCGTCATTTCACGGTAGCGCCACGTATTGCCATAATGACCATTTACGATGATGACAAACGCAATGGGTTCATGGTCCCGACTGACGGCGTAACCGGCGAGTGCCACCACCCCTTCCTTACTTTTTGTCCCGGTTTTGGCACGTATTTTTCGCGCGACATTTTTCAGACGATATTTTAACGTGCCATCGATACCGGCAATGGGCAGTGCCGAAATAAATTCATAATTGGTTGCATAATTATGGTAGGCATAATCCAGCACCTGAATCATTTGTGCCGCTGTGATCTGATTGTTACGCGACAACCCGGAGCCATCCGCTGCCCGCATGTCGGCGGTATTCACGGCAGCCTGTTTTGCAAGAATCAGTTTGACAGCCATGCCGCCATTGGACCAGCTGCCCGGTTGATTAAAATAGAGTTCGCCCAATTTTTTAAACAGGGAACCGGCAATAATGTTGTCGGATTTTTTTAACATTTCATTGATCAGAAGATGAAGCGGTTTGGATTCATGGGTCGCGAGCACGGTCAGGTTTGCAGGCGCTGTTTTCGCACTGACATTGCCTGTCAAATGAATACCAAAACGGTTGAATGAATTTTGCAGCAGGGATTCGTCGTATTTGAGAATATTGTTAACGACCACACTGCCACCGCGAGAATAGCGGCCTTTTGGCATGCAGCCATCGATGGTGATGACATTGTTTTCCGTTGAGGTGAGTGACAAATGACAGGCATGCGCGCCGGCCTGTTTCGTCATGACAGAATTGTTAATGCCGGCATAAAAATACCGTGGATTCTGAATGACAATGGCACGATAACCGGCGGCTTTGGCCGGTGTGATCCCGATGGAAATACAATTGTGATTGATGATGCTGGCATTGATCGGTGCGGCGTAGCAATAATGCATGTCACTGGCGAGCCAGCCAGGTCCCAGGTTGTCCTGATCATACGCTGTATTATCGACATAGGCATTGCCATCGATACCCTGAATTTGTTGGGATTTGAGAGCAACCATGAGATCCGTCAAATCATAATACGTCAATGTCGGGTCCCCGCTATTTACGAGATAGACATCGCCCTGAATCGTGCCATTGGCCGTTGATTTTGCATTGGTGACGAGCCGGGTCTCGAATTTGTAATCGGGTCCGAGATACGTCAATGCTGCCTCGGCCGTTAAAATTTTGAAGATGCTGGCGGGTGTTAATAAACGGGTTTCATTGTGTGTGTAGAGGATATCGCCGTGTTTCATGGACTTGATCTGTATGCCAACGGATGCGCCGGGATCGATATCTCTGACGAGGCGGTTTAGCTCATCCACGAGATTTTGGGTGCCATAAATGGGCTCACCGGATGCAACGGAATGATGGTGGCTTCTCGCCGTGTGATGATGGCTTTTTGCGAAGGCGGCGTGACTGGTGAGTACGGATATCAATAACCCCATGAAAATAATAAAAAATCGTCCTGGCAAATTCATTTTTTCTCCATGAGAGAGACCCCTGTCAACAGAGGGTAAGTCTAGCATGTTATTTGCAGGAAATATGATACAATTTTCGAATGTTTTTTTGGGGTGCGCCATGGCGATAAACAAGATTTCAAACAAAAATTTGACTGATTATGTCAGTGAAGTCGATCGACTTTTACAAGAATTTGATAAAAAACATCCGGCGAAATCAACGTCGCAACAAAAAGAAATCGCGAATGCACGGCGCATTTATCGATTGCGGGATGATGCAATGGCAACGGATGAAACGTCCATTTTATGGGATAAATTTTAATTCATTATGAAAACAATATTCGCAAAAATAGTTCCCTTTTTATTTCTCGGCATGATGGTGGTTATTCTCGTTGTCGGGCTGGTTTTATTGTCCTGGTTATTAATCTTTGGCGCGATGGTCGGGCTGGTTTTATTTTTAATCGCGTGGATTCGGGAAAAATTATCTCCGACAAAACACATGACCCGAACCCGGCACTCTACTTCGGGTCGAACCATTGACCATGATGATCATTAATAGTATTTCATTTCCATGTCGATAAAAAACGAAAAAAAATCCATTTGGCCCTTGCTCTGGGTGATGATTTTCGATCACACCAGTCTGAATATCATTGTGCCGGTTTTGACATTGCTTTTTTTTGATAGTCAAAGCAGTTTATTTCCGGCGGATACCTCGGAGGCGGTGCGCAGTATCTGGTATGGTCTTTGTATTTCAGTGCCGAATATGGTGAACATGGTGGTCACGCCGGTGCTTTCTGCCTGCTCGGATGCTTTCGGCAGAAAAAGACTGATTTTTTTGAGTGTGGCAGGTGCACTGGTTTTTACGGTCACAGCCGGTCTTGGTATTTTGGCCGGATCGCTCACTATTTTGTTTGTCAGTTGTGTGTTGCGGGGTGCGTTTTCAAGAACGAATCCCATCGCCCAGGCCGTGGTGGGTGATATCAGTCCAAAAGAAAAAAAAGTGTTGTATATGGGTTATTTGCAGACATCGATTTCGCTGGGTGCTTTTATCGGCCCGATTCTGGGTGGTTATTTTGCGAATCAATTTTTCTTTTCAACATTGAATTTTTCCCTGCCTTTTTTTATTGCATCCGCTTTTGCCCTGATCGGTTGTGTATTGACGCTGATGCTGTTTCGGGAAACGCTCATCGACAAACACGAAACATCGGCATGGAAAGCGTTTCACTGGGAAAACATGAAGAGCGTTTTTAAAAATCCGTTTGTCTTGCGCATTTCAGCTATTTTGTTGCTGAGTCAAATCAGCTGGAGTACCTATTATCAATTTATTCCACCGGTCATGAAAACGGTGTTGCATGTGGATGCGCATCAGTTGGGATTGTTTGTGGGATTGATTGCTTTTTGGCTCGCCGTCGCGACCACCTTTGGCATTAAATTTCTCGATCAGTTTTTTTCGATGCGTACCCTGCTGTTGTTGTCGCTTTATCTGGTGTTTTTGGGCACGGTATTGACTGTCGTGTTTTTTATGATGCATTTGACGGGTGCGTGGACACTGTTGATCTGGGCGGCCGCCATTCCAACAGCCGTCGGTGATGTGATTGCCTTCAGTTGTTTAACGGCGCTTTATTCGGATGTGGTTAACCTGCAGGAGCAGGGAAAAGTCATGGGTGTGTGTTTTATTGTGATTGCGCTGATCTGGTCTGCCACTGCCATGATCGGTGGAGTTTTAATGAGTATTCATCCCTTGTTGCCGCTTGTGGTCGGGCCGGTTGGTATTGTGATGGCGATTGCGTTGATGCATTCGGAGTTTGGGAGAAAAATCGGGTTTCACTGAGAAAATATTTGTAACTATATGAATATACAAAGGAATTTTGATTTCGCGCAAGGCGCAATTGACCCGATTTTTTGTAACTTATTGAATATACTAACAATTTTATTTTTGTGTCCCTGGTCGATTTGGGGCTTTGTTGCGCAAATCATGGTGTTATCCGAGTCTGGCTTGATCCGAGCCGCGACCGTCAGGGAGCGTCACAGGTTCTGCAAGATATCAATGAAATTAACAAGTATCGTGACGCTCCCTGACGGTCGCGGCTCGGTTATAAAGCATATAAAGCATGAATCCACCGCAAGGGCTACTGGGAAAATTTATGTAACTGTTTGATTATACAAGGAAATCTCGGTTTCGAAAAAAATTCATTTGCGCCCGTATTTTGTAACATATTGATTATATTGAAGTTTTTATTTTTTATGGTTTTGGCGATTTTTGCGTTTTTTTCATTAACTATATGATTATACTACATTTTTCTGGATTTTTGGCCTGATTAGCCCCACCCTCGCCCCGCGCATCCTTGTGCGATATTTCCCCAGATTTAAGATAACCTTAAGCAAATAGCGTCTATAATTCCATCATATAGTAGAAAAAATATCGAAAAAGTGTCACACGAGGAGTCCTATGGCGAATGCAAGACAAGATGCCAATACATTTGATGTCGTCGTATCCGGCGGCGGGCCGACCGGGCTCGCGTCAGCCCTTGAAGCCGTTTACGCCGGAAAACGTGTCGCCATTGTTTCTGACCGGGACATCGCACTTCCTCTTGAAAAAGATAAAGCCTTTTCGCGCGGACAACCCATTCATCTGGATGAAGGCAGTCGATATCGCCTGTTGAATTTATTCCCGAAAGACTTTCAGAAAAATCCAAATAAAGAAGACACAGAATTTTTAAATCTTCTTCAAACCGATGTCACGATCGGCACAAGACACATTGAACGATTTCTATTTCGCAGACTGGAAGAAGCTAATAAAAATCCGAATAAACCTGCTGTCACTTATTTTAATCGAAAAGAAATTCAAACGCTCGATGTGGGACGTGGAAGAGCAATCATTACTGATTCGAATAACAGCGCATCCGAACCGAACTATCTTCAATTTAAAACACTGATCGCAGCCGATGGCGCAAAACATCACGCCGTCAATAAATTGAATCTGTCTTTTGAAGCAGCTGGTAAAAAGCAACCCATCGAATACCATCCCATTGCCGGGCCCAATCATAAATACCATGCCAGTTTCGCTCTGAACATTAAAAGAAAAGATGGGAAACCAATCAACGTCAAGCGTCAATTTGTGGAAACATCCCATCGTTCAGGCTGGAAACAATTGCTGGCTGGCATTTCGTTTAATACAAAAACCGATCAAACCACCGTTAAATGCGTTTTTGGTGGCGAAATTCCGGAGTATCTCAATAAGGCATTTGATGAATACGCGAAAGACGGGAATGCTGAAAAAATCAAGAAAAAAATTATAAGCTATGCAGGCAATATTCTTGCCGGCGAATTGGGATTGCGACTGAACGAGGTTGACATTACGTTTCGTGAATCACGTCCGCAGAAAAAAGAGCAGGCTAAAAAATCTTCCATACATGAACAATATCAGGCATCCAAAGATAAATTAAATTTTATGCGATTTGGCAATCGCGCTGAACGAGCCAGCAAGGCGTATTACGAAGAAAATGGAAATGTCCTCCTGGCTGCAGGTGATGCGTATGCGTCACCGAATTATCAATATGGACATGGCGCGAATGATGGACTGCGACACGCCTTTTTTATCGGGGAAGTACTCCGAAGCAAAACCTACAGTTATGATGATTATGATCATGCCTGCCATACGTTATCAGAAAAAACGCAAGGCATCATGCGATGGTTGAATCGACTCAATGTGTTATTCCAACTGGGCGACAAACTCTTGCTTCGTGTTGCCAACCAAAAACCGGGGCGTGTTCTGCATCCTTTTGAAGGAATAACCAATCCGGAAATCGCAGGTGTGATTCGACCGTTGAATGAGTATCTGTCGGGGTTCTCTCTTACAAAATCATCGGCTATCGCGCTGCGCAAAACAATTATTGAGTCAGATCAAAAAATAGAAACTGTAAAAAAGATTCTGGCTGAAGAACAGAAACGCGTTAGCAAAAAATGGTTTTCATTCGGCAAGTACAAGGAAATGCTCGAAGAAACTCGTCTGGCAGCAACAAGACGCATTCCGGAAAATCAGGTGAAAAAGTCTGTGGCAGCAAAAAGCAACGGTACCTGGGAAAGTATACGTAGAGCATCCACCAGCGAAAAACGTCCCGATTGCTCGGATAAACGACGCAACACGTTGCCATGGCCTGGTGATAAACAACAATCAGTCACTCGGGGTGTGGGGACTTTTGACCATCCAGTCGTTCGAGCAAATACCGGTTCCCGTCAGGAAAATGAAATTGATGCAAATCGGTTGAAGAAACCCAGGCAATAAGCTGTCCTTCTGCCCCAAATGGCGTGCCGGAAAATTCCGTCACCTGCCACGCATCGAGCAACACCACGCGATCGCCATAATCATGCTGAAATTGCACCCACGGTTCCGCTGAAATTACCTGAATGTTTAATTCTTCAAAAAGCTCACGCTGCAAGGCCTGAAATGCATTTTCTGTGGCTTCCACTTTCCCGCCCGGAAATTCCCAGAGTCCTGCTTTATATTTACCTTCGGGGCGTTTTGCAATCAGCAATTCGCCGAGCGCATTTCGGATAATCCCGACCGCCACATGCATCACGATAAACTGCCGTGACAATGTTTGTATTTTTTTCCAGAGCCGCACGGACAAAATTCATTTCGCCCGACCTTGCGCTCGGCACGTTCAAAAGGAATCACGACTGAATTCTCTTCCTCTGTTTCATTTTGTGATGCATCAAGCGACCCGGCATTCGCATGTTCATACTGCATTTTAAATTGCGATGCCTGCAGACGTTGTGCTTCAACCGCTTCCACATCTTTTTCTTCACGCACTTCAAATTTGCTTAATAACGAAATCACCTGATAATTGATGCGCCCCAATAATTCCACAAACAATTCGAACGATTCACGCTTGTACTCTTGTTTCGGATTTTTTTGCGCATAACCACGCAAATGAATGCCCTGACGCAGATAATCCATCGCCGACAAATGCTCACGCCACAACGCATCAAGCGTTTGTAACATGACGGCTTTTTCAAATTGTCGCAGAACCGACGCATCGACCTGGGATTCTTTATTGTCATACGTTTCTTTAATGCGTTGCTGAATGCGCTCGCGTAACGTTTCTTCGTGCAAGCCTTCTTCTTTTTCCAGCCATTCACGAACCGGTAAACGCAAATTGAAATCTTTTTCAATACGCGCTTCAAGACCCGGCACATCCCATTGCTCTTCGAGACTTTGCGGTGGAATAAATTGACTGATCGCCTCATCCACGACCTGATGGCGAATCGAATCAATCGTGCTGTAAATACTGTCCGCTTGCAATAATTCATCCCGCTGGCGATAAATCACCTTGCGCTGCTCGTTCGCCACATCATCGTATTCGAGTAATTGTTTTCGGATATCAAAATTGTGCGCTTCGACTTTGCGTTGCGCATTCTCGATGCTGTTTGTCAGTAACCGCGATTCAAGCACCGCCCCTTTTTCCATGCCGATCCGTTTCATAATACCTGTCAATCGCTCGCCGCCAAAAATGCGCAACAGATTATCTTCAAGCGATAAATAAAAACGGGACTTGCCGGGATCGCCCTGCCGACCGGAACGTCCACGCAATTGATTATCAATGCGGCGCGATTCGTGACGCTCGGTGCCCAACACATAAAGACCACCGGATTGAATCACCTGATCATGCCGTTTTTGCCAGGCATTTTTTCGCTCCGTGATATCCTCCGCTGTCGGATTTTCCAATCCTTTTAATTCGGCTTCAAGACTGCCGCCCAACACAATATCCGTACCACGACCCGCCATATTGGTTGCAATGGTAACGGAGGCAGGACGTCCCGCTTCTGCAATGATTTGCGCTTCCTGCTGGTGGAATTTTGCATTCAGGACCTGATGCGAAATGCCTTCTTTTTTAAGCAATCCGGATAAATATTCAGACGTTTCAATCGAAGCGGTGCCGACCAGAATCGGCTGCCCCGCCTCGCGTGCTTTTTTAATATCGGTAATGATCGCGTCAAACTTTTCTTGCCGGGACATATAAATCAGATCAGCCATGTCTTCGCGAATCATGGGTTTGTTAGTCGGCAGAACAATCACTTCAAGACCGTAAATTTGCTGGAATTCATATGCTTCTGTATCAGCGGTTCCCGTCATGCCGGAGAGTTTTTCGTAGAGACGGAAATAATTCTGGAAAGTAATCGAAGCCAGTGTCTGGTTTTCCTGATTAATGCGAACACTTTCTTTCGCTTCCACCGCCTGATGCAATCCATCCGACCAGCGACGACCTGGCATCGTGCGTCCGGTGTGTTCATCCACAATCACCACTTCACCGTTTTGCACAATGTAATCCACATCGCGATGAAACAAGGCATGTGCGCGAAGACCCGCATTCAAATGATGCATCAGCATGATGTTGTTCGCGTCATAAAGACTTTCGTTTTCTTTCAAGAGACCCGCGCGTAAAAAAATCTCTTCGATGTGTTGATGACCTTCTTCCGATAAAAAAGCCTGTTTGGATTTTTCATCAATAAAAAAATCACCTGCCGCTTCACGCGTCGCCTGGCGCGCCAGTTTTGGAATGAGTTGATTGATGGTGAGATAGAGTTCAGTACTGTCTTCCGCTGCACCGGAAATAATGAGCGGGGTGCGTGCTTCATCAATCAGGATGGAATCCACTTCATCGACAATGGCATAAGCATGTCCGCGCTGCACCTTGTCCGGAAAATTAAACGCCATATTGTCACGCAAATAATCAAAACCGAATTCATTATTGGTGCCGTAGGTAATATCGGCTGCGTAAGCTTCTTTTTTGGCAGCGGGCGGCATGTTGGGTAAAATCACGCCGACAGACAGCCCTGAAAAAGTAAACAGAGGATGCATCCACTCGGCATCACGGCTTGCGAGATAATCATTGACGGTGACTACATGTACGCCCTTTCCGGTCAGGGCATTCAGATAAATGGCCAAAGTCGACATGAACGTCTTGCCTTCGCCGGTGCGCATTTCAGCAATGCTGCCGCCATGCAAAATCATCCCGCCCAAAAGCTGCACATCAAAGTGGCGCATCCCGAGCGTGCGCTTGCCTGTTTCGCGCACCACGGCAAACGCTTCCGGTAAAAGCTGCTCGAGCGTTTCGCCCTTTTTCAGACGTTCCCGAAATTCCACCGTTTTGGCTTGTAATGCCGCATCGGACAGCGCGACCATTCCCTCTTCAAGTGCATTGATTTCAGCCACTTTTTTCCACATGCCCCGCAAGAGTCGTTGATTGCGGCTGCCAAAAATTCGTTTAATCAAACTTGCTACCATGATCTGTCACCTGCTTCCCGGAGAGTTAGGAAAAATAGTTCGAAGCATTACCTGGTTTACATGAAAAGTCAAACGGTTGCAGGTATACTCGCACTAAACGGAGAAAGCATGAAAAAACTGGCTATTACCGCTTATTTGAAGAACGACAGCAAAACGATTGGTACGTTGCTGGCACGATTTAATCGTCTGAAAAGCTGGAATGAAAGGCTCCGGGAATGCTTGCCGGGGGAAACGCTTTTGCTGACCCATTGCCATGTGGTGGGGCTTGATAAAACATCACTGATTGTGATTGCGGATAATCCGCATTGGGTCACGCGATTTCGCTGTTTTATACCGGATTTGCTGGTTCAGTTTCGACGATATGAGGATTTCAAACAGCTTCAGGCGATTTGTTGTAAAGTCAGACCGCCGCATTTTCGCCCCACACGACCCAAACGAAAGCCGTTGGTGATTTCAGGACAGACAGCGGATATTTTGCAGGAGGCAGCGAATAAAGTGACGAATGGAAAGTTGAAGAAGGTTTTGATGAAGATGGCGGAGCGGGAGGAGGATGGTTCTGAATGACGCTGGATGCCAGCTAAAAGCACGCTGGCATGACAATGTCATATATAATTCTATCATGTCATTTTGTCATGCCAGCGTGCTTTTGGCTGGCATCCAGTCATGTCATTTTGTCATGCCAGCGTGCTTTTAGCTGGCATCCAGTGCCTTATGATCGACATGACAGAATTGACTGACACAAGATTACACTTCCACCAAAATCGGCTTCACGTAAGAAATAGGCACTTCCGCCGGATCATCAAATGTCACGTATTCCCATGCTTCCTCTTTGGCCAGCAATTTGCGAAGCAGCATGTTATTTAACGCATGACCGGATTTGTGACCATTGAACGAACCAATCAGACTGGATCCCAGAAGATATAAATCCCCCACCGCATCCAGAATCTTGTGACGAACAAATTCATCTTCATACCGAAGACCATCTTCATTCAACACGCGATAATCATCGATCGCCACCGCATTATCAAGACTCGCACCCAGTGCCAGATTCATGCCGCGCAATTTTTCAAAATCCGCCATAAAGCCGAATGTTCGAGCGCGACTCACTTCTTTCACGTAAGACGTGCTGGAAAAATCCAGTGTCGCCGTCTTGCTGTGCATCTTGAATACGGGGTGATCGAATTCAATCGTGAAAGTGACTTTAAAACCTTCAAATGGTTCAAAGCAAGCCCACTTGTCACCTTCCTTGACCGTCACCTTGCGTTTGATGCGAATAAAACGCTTGGGTGCATTTTGTTCCTTGATGCCTGCAGATTGCACCAGGAAAACAAAGGGACCCGCACTGCCATCCATGATAGGAATTTCAGATGTGGATACGTCAACATACGCATTATCAATCCCAAGACCTGCCAGCGCTGAAAGCAAATGCTCAACGGTTGAAACACGAATACCATTTTTGGTGAGGGTGGTGGATAAACGCGTATCGCCAACATGTTCCGCAAGGGCTGGAATTTCAACCGGGGGATCAAGATCCACTCGCTGAAAAATAATACCTGTATTGGGAGGCGCAGGACGCAAGGTCAACTCTGCTCTTTCTCCGCCGTGTAACGTAACACCTGTAGCCTTAATGACGTTTTTTAAGGTTCTCTGTCTTATCATTCCTGTTTCACTTTCGTTATTGGGTTGGCCAATGGTAACACAAAAAGATTGCTTGTGAAATTAATAATTTACCAAGGAAAATAGGGGAATTCCTGATAAAAACGAGGGGTATTGTACTGAATAATAAACAATAAATACCCCATAGACATCGGAAGCGTCATTGCGCTTTGTACTGGAGAAAATTTCTTGACCCTGCTTACGTCGTCCCGCGGCTTGTCCGCGGGATCCAGAACCTTCCTGACTGGATCCCGCGGACAAGCCGCGGGACGACGTAAG
>DATIJJ010000054.1:0-3318 GCA_035478795.1 Gammaproteobacteria bacterium
GCTGGGTCCCGCTTAAAGAGCGTCGCGGGATGACGCACAGATCGAGGCCAATTTAAAATAAAAATCTGTGTTATTCTCCCTAACCCCGAAATCGGATCCACCAGCATCGAAGCGGCGTCAAAACCGTCAATTCTTCCAACACCCGAAAATCACTTTTTTCAATTTCCCGAAAAACCGCATACGCCATCTCGCAGCGAACTACCCAGTACGACAATAAAGCACGTTGTTTTCGCGATAATGATTCAAGCACCGCATACGCCTTCCTGATTTTTTCTGCCTGATAACGCAACAAATTTTTAATCGAATCCGTTGTCACATACTGTTGAAGCATCTCACGCGTCACCCCAAACCGGTTCATTTCATCTTCAGAAAAACACACGAGATCATGCCTCACATATAAACGCAAATGCTGCACATGATACACCATTTCGATCAGCATCATCATTTGATAGAGTATTTCAGTCGACACACGGTTTTCTTTTTTCACCCATTCCATCAATAACAATTCACGCACACCTGCCGTTCGCATCCAGTGAATTGTCACATCCTCAAACGTTTCAAAATGAGGCGAAACAGCAACTTGTTCAAACCCATCGATAATTTTTAATAAAAATTCCTGCAGGGTTTCGATATCGACTGCATTTTTTTGCAGTAAGACAAGCACAGGATGATCGGGTTTTCCATATGCCAGTTTCAATACGTCATTTCGCCAGAAAGCGAGCTTGATTCGTGCCAACTCCAGATTTTTACACTCAAACACAATGTCTTCTATTTCACGATAAAAAGTATGCACAACAATAAAGTTTTTCATTCGCACAACACTTTTAATTCGAACAACACATCCAGTGCATCACGCGGCGACATATTTTCCGGATCCAGTTGTTTTAATTTAAAAAGCACAGGATGTTCCGACTTTTTTTCAGGAACAGAAAAAATATCCATTTGTGCGGAATGGATTGGCACAACATGCGCATTTTTTTCGAGATCCCGCAATTTTTGTTTCGCGCGCAAAATGACATGCCGCGGCACACCCGCCAATTGCGCAACCTGAATACCATAACTCTGACTGGCTGGTCCCGCATTCACCGTGTGCAGAAAAATAATTTTGTCATGATGCTCCGTCGCATCAAAATGCACATTTTGAATGGTGGGAATATCATCCGGAAGTGTCGTCAATTCAAAATAATGTGTCGCAAATAATGTGAAGGCATTAAGTGTATTGGCAAGCGTCTCCGCCACAGCAAATGCTAATGATAATCCATCAAACGTACTCGTACCACGACCGATTTCATCCATTAAAATCAAACTGTCACGTGTTGCATTATGCAAAATCGCAGCCGTTTCCGTCATTTCAACCATAAACGTTGAGCGGCCACTTGCGAGATCGTCACTCGCTCCAATACGCGTAAAAATACGATCAATGGGCCCGATGCACGCTGCTTTCGCCGGAACAAAACTGCCGATGTGTGCAAGTAAAACGATGAGCGCCACCTGTCGCATGTACGTCGATTTTCCACCCATGTTAGGACCTGTGATCATCAGCATGCGGTGTTGTCTGGTAAGCGTCACATCATTGGGCACGAATGGTTTGGAGAGCACACTTTCAACAACGGGATGACGACCTTTTGTGATATGCAGACAGGATTCATTCGAAAATTCCGGACAGTTCCATTCCAGTGTGTCCGCACGTTCGGCCAGATTATTTAATACATCGAGTGTTGCGAGCGCCTGTGCAGAAGCTTGAAGTGGCGAAAGTTCCAGCAAAATCCGCTCGAGCAAGTCATCATATAATTCTTTCTCGCGCGCGAGTGCTTTTTCACGACTGCTTAATGCCTTGTCTTCATAAGCCTTTAATTCCGGTGTAATAAAACGTTCTGCATTTTTTAACGTTTGTCGTCGCACATAATCGGGGGGTGCCGCATCCGCCTGATTGCGACTGAGTTCAATGTAAAATCCATGCACGCGATTGTAGCCGACTTTTAAGGTCGAAAGGCCCGTGCGATTTTTTTCGCGTTCTTCAAGCGCCAGTAAAAAATGCCCGGCATGTTCACTGAGTTGCAACAATTCATCCAGCTCGGCATCATAGCCGGTTGCAATCACACCCCCGTCACGAATCGTGACCGGTGGATTTTCAACAATCGCTTTTTGTAATAACGTCAATAACAGAGGGAATTCATGGATGACATTCGCAAGTTCTTTTAAAAGCGGTGCAGACAAGGTTGATAATTGTTGCTGAATGTCTGGCAACACAGCCAGTGTGTGACTTAAACCAAGAAGATCACGCGGTCTTGCTGATTTCAATGCCACGCGAGCGAGAATGCGTTCAAGATCTTCCACCTGACGCAAGGTGCGATGCAATGACAGATAGCGCCGATCTTTCTGCAATAACACAATGCTTTCCTGACGCAGGCGTAACACGGCATGATCGCGCAAGGGCCGATGGATCCAGCGCTTTAACAAACGACTGCCCATGGCATTTGCCGTGCGATCCAGGACAGAAGCCAGGGTATGCTCTTCTGTGCCGGAAAGATTCACCGTCAATTCCAGATTTTTGCGTGTGGCTGCATCGAGGATAATACTCTCTTCGCGACGTTCCACCTGAATCGCACGAATATGCGGCAGTTGCGCGCGTTGTGTTGTCTTCGCATACTGCAATAAACAGCCTGCCGCAGAAAGAGCGAGTGGCATGTCAAGGCAATCAAATCCGGCGAGATCATACGTTTGCATTTGTTGGGTTAATAATCGCAATGCCGTTTCCAGTTCAAACTCAAAAGAAAAACGTCGACGCACATGCGGCATTGCGAAAGAAAGCGTCATGTCGTCACTGATCAGTAATTCGGTAGGCTTTAACCGTTCGAGCTCACTTTGCAGAGCATCCACTCCCTGCACTTCCACCAGGTGAAATCGCCCGCTGCCCATCTCAAGCGTCGCCATCCCAAACCGCTCATGTTGCTGGTACACAGCCACCAGCCAGTTATCGCGATTTTCTTCGAGAAAGGCAGCATCACTGACGGTACCGGGTGTCAAAATACGTACCACTTCACGTGTCATCGGGCCGGGACCGGTTTTAGCGTCACCCGTCTGTTCGCAAACCGCAATCGACAATCCCTGGCGCAAACATTTCGCCATATACGATTCTGCTGCGTGAAAGGGCACACCGGCCATGGGAATGGGCGTCCCCGCGGATTGACCGCGCGCAGTCAACGTAATATCCAGCAGTCGCGCCGCCTGCACCGCATCGTCATAAAACAATTCATAAAAATCACCCATGCGATAAAACAGCAATGTGTCCGGATAATCTGCCTTGATCCGTAAATA
>DATIJJ010000055.1:0-20855 GCA_035478795.1 Gammaproteobacteria bacterium
CCTTCGCGTTGCAAATCATTCGCAAATTGCACGATCAAAATCCCGTGTTTACTGATCAATCCAATCAGAGTCACCAAACCCACTTCCGTATAAATATTTAAACTCGCACCCCCCAATCCCAGACTGATAAAAATCATCGCGCCACAAATCGACATCGGTACGCTGATTAAAATAATGAGCGGGTCGCGAAAACTTTCAAAGAGTGCGGCAAGCGCCAGAAAAATAATAATCAACGCAAAAAAGAAAGTCGTCATCAACGAACTGCCTTCCTGAATCAATTGCCGCGATTGCCCGCCATAATCAATCGAATACCCTTGCGGCAATACCGTTTTCGCAATTTCCTGAAGCGATTTCAACGCATCGCCCACCGGAACACCTGGAATACTGACCGCTGAAATCGTCGCCGAATTCATTTGCTGAAAATGATTAATCGATTCCGGCACAATGACTGTTTTCAATTTGGCGAATGTCGACAGCGGCAGTGATTCACCGGCTCGGGTTCTCACATAATAATTCAATAATTGATTGCCATTTTGACGGTTCAGGCGATCCATCTGCGGAATCACCTGATACGAACGGCCCGCAAAATTAAAATAATTAATGTAACCCTGACTGAGTGCCGCACCGAGCGTATTACTCACATCCTGCATCGTCAAACCAAATTGCGCCGCCTTGTCACGATCCAGCAACACGCTCGTTTGCGCCTTGTCGATTTTTAAATCCGTGTCGAGATACAAAAACATACCACTCGCGAGTGCTTTGGCTTTCATCTGCTGACTCACTTCATCCATACTGGAAAAAGAATCCGTCGACTTCATCACAAACTGAATCGGCACACCGCGCGCACCTGGCAGCGGCGGCAACTGGAACACGGCAATATTCGCACCCGCCAGTTTATTCAATTCATTTTGAATCAAAGGCTGCAAATCATTAGACGTGCGTTTTCGCTCATCCCACGGTTTCAATCCCATCCCGACAATACTGCCATTCAATCCACCAATCCCGTCCAGCTGGAAAATACGATCCGCTTCCGGATAACCCATATAAATTTTCGACACTTCATTTGCGTACAATTGCGTTTGCGCAAGCGTTGCATTGGGTCCTGTGGTGACTTGCGAAATAATCACACCCTGATCTTCAACCGGTGCCAGTTCCGATTTGGATGTCGTGTAAAGAAAATAAATACTCGCCAGAATAATGACAGAAAAAACAAGCGTCACCGGTACCGTATTCAACGAGGAATGCAGCCATTGTTCGTATTTTTTTTCAAATCGCCCAAAATGGTGTTCGACATATTTTAAGAACTTATTATTGCCATTGCCATTGTGATTGGATAATTTTAAAAATTTCGAACACATCATCGGTGACAGCGTCAGTGCAACGATGGCAGAAATAGCCACAGCGCCCGCGAGTGTGAAAGCAAATTCGGTAAAAAGAGCACCGGTCAAACCACCCATAAATCCAATCGGAACATACACTGCAATCAGCACCACCGAAATCGCAATAATAGGGTTCGCCAGTTCACGCGCACCCTGAATGGCCGCCTGAAATTTTGACATGCCCGCTTCCATGTGACGCTGCACATTTTCAACGACAATAATCGCATCATCCACAACAAGACCAATTGCGAGTACCAGTGCGAGCAACGTCAGCAAATTAATCGAATACCCCAGCACAAACATCATAAAAAAGGCGCCAATCAGTGACAGAGGAATCGTCACCAGCGGAATACTGACAGAACGTAATTCGCCTAAAAAAATAAAAATCACGATCGTCACAATCAGCAGCGCTTCAAACAGCGATTTAATCACTTCGTGAATGGAACTGTTCACGAAACTCGACCCATCAAACACGACTTGTGCATTAAGCCCCTTGGGCAATTGCGCCTGTATTTCCAGAAACGCTTTTCGGCTGTCTTTCACAACGGTCAGCAAATTGGCAGCGGGTGCGACCTGGATCCCCATGTAAACCGCCTGTTTGCCATTGAAACTGACCGACATATCGTAATTGGTCGCACCGAGCGTCACACTACCCACATCACCAATCCGCACAATGGCACCGTTACCGGGCAGCGCTTTAATAATCAGTTTTTTAAATTGTTCAACTGTCGAAAGACCGGTGTCAGCCGTGAGATTCACCGTAAACATACTGCCATCGGTTCGACCGACCGCTGAAATCGCATCATTGGCAGCAAGCGCCGCTGACACATCCGCTGGCGTCAAGCCATACCCGGCCAGTTTGACAGGATCCAGCCAGATGCGCATGGCAAATTGCCGATTACCTAAAATTTCTGCCAGTTGCACACCGTTCACGGCCTGTAATTTCGGCTGCACGATACGCAATAAATAATCGCTGATCTGATTATTTTTCAATACATCACTATAAAATCCCATGTACATGGCATCGATGGTTTGCCCGATCGAAATATTAATCACCGGCAATTGTGAATCTTTCGGTAATTGATTCACGACGGCATTCACACGCGCTGTCACATCCGCGAGTGCCTTGCTCGGGTCATAATTCAATAATAAATTGACCGTGATGGTGCTGACATTTTGCGAACTCGAGGATGTCATGTAATCAATGCCATTCGCCTGCGCAATGGAATTTTCCATCGGTGTCGTAATAAATCCGGCAACGACCTCCGGTGCCGCACCGGTATAAACCGTTGTCACCGTGATCACCGCATTTTGCGTGAAGGGATATTGCCTGACCGGCAACAGGCCAAGCGAGCGCAATCCCAACGCGAAAATCAGCAAACTGATGACAGTCGCCAAAACCGGTCGCTGGATGTAAAGATCTGTAAATCGCTTCACCCGACTGTTTCCTTAATGATTATTCGGCAAATGGGGCGCGGGATTATTCGGCGGCTGGATCGCATTGTTCACCACAATCCGACTGCCATTTTTTAATTTCAATTGCCCGCTCGTCACCACCGTTTCACCTTCTTTCAACCCTTGCAAAATGACGACCTGATCGCCGCGCGTTTCACCCGTTGTAACAAATGACTGGGTCGCAATCAGGATCGGCCCTTTTTGATCCTTGCCCGTTTCTTTCACGAGATAAACCAGCTGGCCATACGGATTAAATGTCACCGCCGTTTGCGGCAGGGTGAGATAGTTTTGTGGTTCGCCCAGCGTCACGATGGTTTTCACATACATGCCTGGCGCCAGTTCATGTTTCGGATTATCGATCGTCGCTTCAACGAGCACATTGCGGGTATCCACATCCACACCGGGATTAATCGTCGTCACTTTTCCGGTAAATAAACGGTTGGAAAAAGTTTCTGTCGTGATTGCAACCGGCTGGTTCAGTTTCAATAAAGCCAGTGATTGCTGCGGCACATAAAAATCCACGTAAATCGGATCGAGTGTTTGTAACATGGTGACGGTATCGCCTGGATTCAGAAATTGCCCCGGATTAATGTTGCAAATCCCGAGACGTCCGGCAAATGGCGCACGAATGGTTTTCTTCTCAACAATCGCTGCCTGTTGTGCGACTTTCGCAATGGAACTGTTGAGTGTGGCTGCATCTGCATCGAGGACCGCCTTGCTGATCGCCTGCAATTTATATTGCGCCTTGTCACGGTTGTAAGTCACTGCGGCCAGATTCGCATCCGCTTCCAGTGCGTGTAATAGCGCAATATCATCATCGGCATTCAACTGCACGAGCACCGCGTTTTCTTCCACATCCTGCCCTGGTTTAAAATAAATATGCGTCACCATGCCGGCCAGCTGTGTTGTCACATTGACACCGCGAATGGCACGCAAACCGCCCGCCGCAGTCAATCGGGGCTGCCATGGCTGGTTTTCCACTTTCATCGTGGATACCGTGATCACAGGTGAACTGAACGCCGCCATGTAATGCTGCATCATGATCCCCATAAAAACTTTATAGCCAATAATGCAACCAAACAAAATGGTCATGCTGATCAACATGATTTTCATGCGTTTTTTTGTGTGTTGATCCATGTTGCCTCCGTTATTTTGCGACCACTTTTATGCAACACATCGGCCCCGACTGTTGGGTCATATTCTGATTCCACCATCCACCACCCAGTGCCTGAAACAGGGCAGTCGTGTCATTGTAACGCGTTGCCTGCGCCTGAATGCGGTTAATCAATGCCAGACGGTATTGCTGGTTTGCCGTCAAAAGAGCCACATAATTGACGCCACCCAGTTTGAATTGTTCGGATGTCAACAGCATCGCGCGACGCGACGCCATTTCCGCATTGCGCTCGGCGCGCAGTGTTTCAGCATCATGTTGCACCGCACGCAGTGCATCCGCCACATTTTGAAAAGCCTGCAACACGGTTTGTCGATATTGTGCTGCCGCTTCCTGATACGAGGCAATCGCTTCGCGTTTTTGCGCTTGCAGTGCACCGCCATTAAACACAGGCTGCATGAGTGCTGCACCAAAATCCCAGACATTATGCGCCGGACTAAAGAAATTGCCTGTACTGATACTCGTCCAGCCATAACTGCCCGATAAATTAAATTGCGGATACAAATTGGCTGTTGCCACCCCAATTTGTGCACTGGCTGCTGCGAGTAACGCTTCCGATGCTCGAATGTCCGGCCGCTGACGCACCAGTAACGACGGCACGGTGACAGGCAATCGCGTCGGCAAATGGATTTTATCAAGATCCAGAATCGGTGTAACCAGATCACTCGGGACAGAACCCACCAGTGTTGCGAGCGCATGCGCCGATTGTGCCAGTCGTTGCTGAAGCGGCGGCAGCGAGGCTTCTGTCTGCGCAAGCTGTGCCTGCTGACTTAACACATTCGCTTGCGACACACCGCCCAGGGCAAACTGCCCTTTCACAATGCGTAACTGGTCCGTCTGGATTTTAACCAGTTCCTGTGTTGCCTGAATCTGTTCCTGAAGTGAGGCAATCGTAATAGTCGTCGTCACAATATTCGATGTCAACGTCAGCCACGCGGCTTCGAGCTGAAATTGCTGATAGGTGACCTGGTCCCGAAGCGCTTCAATCTGACGACGCAAGCCGCCAAAAACATCCAGTGTATAGGTCACCGGAAAGTTAACATTGTATAAATTAAACAGGCTGGACGAATTCGTACCACTGATCGAGGCAGATGAGACATGATTGCGCTGTGCATCGGCCTGCAGGCTGACTTGTGGATACAGTGAGGTACCGACCTGGGCATTAAAGGCTTCTTTAGACACACACAATGCTGCTTCTGCCGCGGCAAGGTTCGGGCTGTTATCAAGACCCCGTTGCACCAGCCCGTTTAAGACAGGCGAGTGAAATAAGGTCCACCATTCCGCGGGAATATCCTGACCATTCACAAAATACTGCGTGCGACCGCCCTGAGCAATTCCCGGGGTGCTGGCCGTTTTCGAGGGAAGCGATTTTTGGGTGTATCGCGTGGTATCAGGCGCTTTGGGCGAATGAAAATCAGGGCCCACCATACAGCCTGTTAAAAAAATGCTGGCGCAGAACATCAAAAAAACTGATCGATAACTTCGCATTTAACAGGCAACCTTACTTATTTTTATTATGGGATAGGATAATCGATAACCGGTGGCAAGGGAAGTTGTAAGACATGTCTCAACTGTTTCAACCCTTTTCACTGATAGCAAGAATTGTCGTCTGTGTTATTTTATGATCAGGACTGATGACTCACACAGGAATGGATTCCCTCATGGCCGAGATTATTAAGTTTGACCCATCCCCAAAAGATGAGCCCATTGAACAGCAAAACCTCTGTCCAACGGACGATCTGGGTATGGCTATCCAGACATTGATCGAACAAATGCGCCGGGCACCGTTGCAGCGTACCGGTTAATTATTACGCAACAGAAATTCGACACATATCAATCAACGCGCTGGGCAACAATCCCAACATCAACGCAGCAATGCCATTCACCGTAATCGCGACCATCGGGCCGCGTGCAATCGCAAGATGTGTCCCGACCAGCGCCTCTTTCGGTTCTTCAAAATACATGAGCATCACCACGCGCAAATAATAATACGCACCGATAATGGCAAATAATAAAGCAAGACACGCCAGCCACACATAGTGCGCATGCACGAGGGCTTCAAGCAATCCCAGTTTCGCAAAAAACCCGACCGTGGGCGGTACACCGGCCATCGAGAACATCAGCAATAACATCATAAACGCAAGCCAGGGATTGCGTGCGTTCAATCCGCGGAAATCATCCAGTGTGTCGAATTCAATACCTTCCTTGCTGAGTAATGCAATAATCGCAAAGGCACCGGCTGCGACAATCACATACGTCGCAATATAAAACATCGCAGCGGAATAACCTTGCGGATCATTTGGACCGGCAATAATACCCAGTAACATATAGCCAATATGTGCAATCGATGAATAGGCCAACATGCGTTTGATATTGGTTTGCGCAATGGCCAGCACGTTGCCGGATAACATCGACAATATCGCAACCACCACCAGAACATGCTGCCAGGGAATCGTTAAACCCGGCATCGCTTCCACGAGAATCCGCATGGTCACACAAAATGCTGCAATTTTTGGCGCACAGGCAATGAACAATGTCACCGATGTCGGCGCACCCTGATAAACATCCGGTACCCAGACATGAAACGGAACCGCACCAAATTTAAAAATCAATCCCGCCAGAATAAAAACGAGGCCCAATAAAAGGGCTGCCTGCTGATGCGCACCGGTCTGCTGCAAGATATGCGAAATCTCATTGATCCCGATCGATCCCGTCATGCCATAAATCATGGACATGCCATACAACAATAACCCCGAAGCCATCGCACCCATGACAAAATATTTCATCGAGGCTTCAACAGCCAGCCTCGAGTTTTTCTGGAGAGCGACCATCGCATAAAGCGACAGGGACAACAATTCCAGCCCAAGGTAAATCGTCAGGAAAGTAAAGGCCGACGCCATCACCATCATGCCAATCACGGCCAGCAAACCCAGCACATAATATTCACCCCGGGGCATATGACGCCCCTTGAGATACTGTTTTGCATAAATAAAAGCAAACACCGTCGTTAAAAGAACGAATAGCTTGGTGAGAACGGCCAGCTTATCCAGCACATAATGACCACTGAAAGTAATCACTTCCTGCGGGTAATCATGATATTGCGCCAGCACCAGCATAAATCCGATGATGAGGGTCAGTTGTGAAAGCCAGTAAGTCAGGTGTCGAAAACGTTCCGTCAAAAACACATCGATCAGCAAAATCAGACTGGTCGCGCATAACAGAAAAATGTCAGGCAGCGCGACGGAAAAAAGGGGCATTTCAAAATTCATCATGTGTGAAGTCTCATGTGGGTTAATGCGCCGCCATCGGCAAGGTTTGTAATAACAAATGTCCGACCGTGGCATGCAACACGTTTAAAACCGGCGCAGGATATAATCCAAGCCAGAATACGCCAATGGCGAGCAAGACATAATTTGTTTTTTCAATCCATGTAATATCCTGCATCGCAGCCACATGATCATTGGCCACCGGCCCAAAAAAGATGCGTTTGACCATCCAGAGGGTATAGGACGCCGCCAGAATCAGTGTCAGTGCCGCCACCACCGCGACCCAAAAGTGCGATTGAAAGGCACTCATGATGACCATAAATTCACCGACGAAACCGGCGGTCCCTGGCAAGCCCACATTCGACATGGCAAACAGCATAAAAAATGCGGCGAAAACGGGCATTTTATCCGCAACGCCACCGTAATCACGAATCAGTCGGCTGTGATTATAATAACGATCCGCGAGCATCCCGACGCCCAAAAACATCGCACCGGATCCAAATGCGTGCGCAATCATTTGCACCACCGCGCCTTCAAGACTCATGTAGGCATCCTGATACGATGCGGTATTTCGAATAATGTCATACACCATAAAACAACCCAGTGTCGCAAAACCCATGTGTGCAATCGAGGAATAGGCAATCAGTTTTTTCATGTCACTTTGCACAATCGCAACGAGCCCGATATAAACAATGGCAATCAGGGAAAGAAGAATCATAAGCCAGGCCAGTTTTTCACAAGCCAGCGGTGTGATGGGCATACTGAAACGCAGGAATCCATAAATGCCCAGTTTCAGCATCAATGCAGCCAATACGACAGACCCGCCGGACGGTGCCTCGGTGTGCGCATCCGGCAACCAGGTATGCACCGGCCACATTGGAACCTTCACAGCAAATGCGAGGAAAAAGGCAAAAAAGACCAATTCCTGGGTATGAAGACCGAGTGGCAATCCGTAAAAATGAGAAATATCAAACACACCTGTCTGGTTATACAAATACAATAAAGCTACCAGCATCAGGATCGAACCCAAAAAGGTATACAGAAAAAATTTGATCGAGGCATACGATCGATTTGCACTGCCCCACATGCCAATGCTGAGATACATGGGAATCAACATCCCTTCCCAGAAGACATAAAAGAGCACGGCATCCGTTGCAGCAAACACACCAATCGTCATGCCCTGCATGGTTAAAAAAGTCGCCATGTATTGCGCAACACGCACCTTGATCGCATGACAACCCGCGAGAATAACAAGCAAGCCCGTGAAATTGGTCAAAATCACCATCGCGAGTGAAATACCATCCACACCCAGCGCATAGTGAATTTCATAGGCGCGAATCCATAAATGATTTTCCTGAAACTGCATGGCATACGTGCTGGTGTCAAATCCGAAATAAAGCGGAATACACAGCAGTAAATTCACAATACTGATCAGCGCTGCAATCACCCGCGCCGTATTGGCGTTTTCATCCCCGCCCGTGAAAAGAACCAGAATGGCGCCCAGAACAGGCAACCAGATTAAAATGCTTAATAATGCGGAATGCAACATCATATTCAGAATCCCGGCAAGAGCCAAATCAGAAACACGACCAAACCAATCACCATCGTCAGGGCATAGTGATACATATAGCCCGTTTGCAGACCACGGGACACGCGTGCCAGCCAGCGAATCAATTGACCGGAACCATTCACGAAAAGACCATCAATAAAGGCGAGATCACATACTTTATAGAAAAATTCACCCAGCTTACGCGCGCCATGTACAAAAACGAGTTGATTAAAATCATCAAATCCGTATTTTTTGACAATCATTTCATATAAAAAGGCAAACCGTTTTTTCAACGCATCGGCCCACATCGGTCGTGCCAGATTAAATAACCATGCCATGACCAAACCGGCAAGCGCCAGCCACAAGGTGAGTGAACTGCCTGCATGGAACGCCATCGAATCGGCACCGTGAAAATTCGCTGCCATTTCAGCCAGCACATGATGCGCTGGCAACACAAAAATACTGTCGCCTAACAAATGCGGACTGGCAAATAACATCGGGCCAATCAATAATCCGCCTGCAACAAGACTGGGGATCGCGAGCAACAACAACGGAATCAACACAACCCACGGTGATTCTGTCACGTGTTTTTGGGCATCACTATCCAGTCGGCATTTCCCATGAAATGTGAGAAACAGTGCGCGAAAAATATAGAGCGGCGTGATAAAGGCACCCGCCATGGCACAAACCCAGGCAAAATGCGCGCCAGGGATTGTGGATAAATGGACGGCTTCAATGATCGCATCTTTCGAATAAAAACCGGAAAACGGTGGAATGGCGGCGAGCGCAAACGCGCCCACGGCAAACGTGAGATAGGTAATCGGCAAGCGACGCGCAAGCCCGCCCATTTTTCGCATGTCCTGTTCATGATGCAGTGCAATGATGACAGAGCCTGCCGCGAGAAAAAGCAGTGCCTTGAAAAAGGCATGCGTCACGAGATGAAAAATAGCTGCATCATAGGCCGAGGCACCGAGCGCCATCGTCATATAACCCAGTTGCGATAACGTCGAATAGGCAATGACCCGTTTAATATCATGATGGAATACCGCAAGAATCCCCATGAAAAGACAGGTCGTGGCACCTATGGCGAGAATGAGACTTAATGTCACCGGCGAATATTCAAATAAAGGCGAACAGCGTGCCACCATATAAATCCCGGCTGTCACCATGGTCGCTGCATGGATCAGCGCAGAAATCGGTGTCGGACCTTCCATGGATTCCGGCAACCACACATGCAGCGGCACCTGGGCCGATTTGCCCATGGCACCGATGAATAACAAAATACAGATCACGGTGATAACAGACGGATGCACACCCGCAAAAAGTCGCATGGTTTTGTCAGCGATCAGCGGCACATTGGCAAAGACGGTCTGATAATCCACATGACCCACGTACATCAAGAGACCCGCCAGCCCTAAAATAAAACCGATGTCGCCAATACGATTCACGAGAAACGCTTTCAAACTTCCGAACACAGCCGATTCACGTTTAAACCAGAAGCCGATCAGTAAATAGGAAACAAGACCGACCCCTTCCCAGCCAAAAAACATCAATAAAAAATTATCGGCGAGAACCAGCGTCAACATCGCAAACGTGAACAGTGAAACGTAACTGAAAAAACGCTGATAACCAGGATCATCCGCCATGTAACCGATGGTATAGATGTGCACCATGAATGAAATAAATGTGACAATCATCACCATGGTGACACTGAGATGATCCAGCAGCAATGCCACATTAAAATGGAATGCGCCGGAGCTGACCCACTCATAGACAAGGCCATCCTGTACGGGAGAATTCTGAATTGCAATCGCCGCAAAAAGATAACTCGCCAGACAAAATGAAATACCGACCAGCGAGGTCGTGATCCAGTGTGTTGCTCTTCGTCCGATGACCTTGCCCAAAAGACCTGCCGTAAGCGAGCCTGCTAACGGCAACAACATCACCCATAACGCTATCGATAAAAAATGTTTTTCCACGTTTTATCCTTTTTACCCTTTTAGTGCATCCAGTTTTTCAACTTCAATCGTGCCGGATTGTCTAAACAGCACCACCATAATGGCCAAACCAATCGCCGCTTCTGCCGCTGCCACCGTCAGAATAAAAAAGACAAACACCTGGCCCACGTTATTATTTAAAAAATGGGAGAACGCAATAAAATTGGTATTCACCGCAAGCAGCATCAGTTCAATTGACATCATCATCACGATGATATTTTTGCGATTGACAAGAATACCTGCCATACCGATGCCAAATAAAAGTGCCGCAAAAATTAAATATTGGCTCAAGGATATCATGGCTGTTTTTTCTCCGATGGCATTTTTATCAGCCGGACACGCTGATCACGCTGCACAGCCTGTTGTGCACTGACCTTTTGTGACTTGCGTCCTTCGGGTCTTCGGTGGGTCAGTGCAATCGCCGCCACAATCGCTGTCAATAACAACACCGCTGCAATTTCAAATGGAAAGGCGTAAGTGGTATAAAGCACAGCACCCAGATCCGCCACGTTATTGTAATCGGCAGGCTCCGGCATGGGCGGTAAAACATGGGCAAGACCAAAATAAGCAGGTTTGACTGCAAGCACAATTAATCCGACCATCAACACAACAATCCCTGCAGCAAAAGGGAGATAACGCACAAAACCTTCCTGCCGACTAACCACTTTCATGCTGAGCATCATGACGACAAATAAAAACAACGTCATAACCGCACCCACATAAACCAGTACCAGAATGAGCGACAAAAATTCAGCGCTGAGCAACATCCAGAGTCCGGCGGATGCAAAAAATGTCAGCACGAGAAATAAAACACCATGGACGGCATTTCTCGCAGAAACAACAGCCAGTGCAGAAATCACTGCTGTTGCCGCAAAGGCATAAAAAATAATGTGGAGTGCTGTCATCGATACCTCGCATCTTCAACCCGATCGGCTCTGATTTCTGCTTCATATCGATCACCAATCGCAAGCAATTTTTCTTTCGTCAAAATATTTTCACCGCGATTTTCCATGTGATAATCGTTAAAACGCGTCAGCACAATCGAATCAACCGGACAGGATTCTTCACAAAATCCGCAATACACACATTTAAAAAGATCCACTTCATATAACGTCGTGCGTCTTGACCCATCCACCCGCGGTTCTGCCTCAATCGTAATCGCAAGCGCCGGACAAACCGCTTCACACAATTTGCAGGCGATACAACGTTCTTCCCCATTCGGATAACGACGCAGTGCATGCAATCCGCGAAATCGCGGCGAGGTCGGTGTTTTTTCTTCCGGATATTGAATCGTGATTTTCGTTGCAAATAATAATCGCCCGGTCACTCGCAATCCTTTGACAAGATCAGAGAAAACAAAATTTTTAACCATTCGAACCCATTGCTTCATCATGATCCTGCCTCCGAAAACCAGGGACCGAGTTGAAAATGGATGGCCAGTGCCAGAACGACAATCCACACAATCGTCACCGGGATCAACACTTTCCAGCCAAGACGCATGATCTGATCATAACGATAACGCGGAAAGGTTGCCCGAAACCATAAATAACAAAACACAAAAAAACTCAATTTGGCGAGAAGCCAAACAAGACCTGGCACAAACGCAAAAAACGATTCGAGATAAGGAATCCCCTGAAACGGCGACAACCACCCGCCCATAAATAAAATGGCAGCCAACGCTGAAATCAAAATCATGTTGGCGTATTCCGCGAGAAAAAATAACGCAAACACGGTGCCGGAATATTCCACATGAAACCCTGCGACAATTTCAGATTCCCCTTCCGCCACATCAAACGGTGCACGATTGGTTTCAGCCACCCCTGAAATCCAGTACACAATAAAAAGCGGCAATAACGGCAGCCAATACCAGTGCCAGAACCCGCCCGATTGCGCTGTCACAATCGCGTTAAAATTGAGGGACCCCGCCGCCATCATGACGCCAATCAACGCAAAACCCATCGCAATTTCATACGAAATCGATTGTGCCGCCGCGCGAAGCGCACCAAACAATGCATATTTTGAATTGGACGCCCAGCCTGCAATCAAAACGCCATACACACCGAGCGATGAGAGCGCAAACACATACAACACACCGGCATTGATATTGGCCAGCACCATTTTTTTATCAAAGGGAATCACCGCCCAACCCGCAAGCGCTGTCCCGATACTGATAACAGGTGCAACCACAAATAAAAATCGGTTGGAGAGTGTTGGAATAATAATTTCTTTATTTAATAATTTAATCACATCCGCAAACGGTTGCAGCAAACCGTGTGAACCCACGCGATTGGGGCCAATACGCATTTGCATAAAACCAATCACCTTGCGCTCAAAATACGTGAGATAAGCAACAGCAAGCAACAGCGCCACGACAATCACGAGGATTTTGACGACAATGAAACCGATCAGGAAAAATTGTTCCATCATGATGTTTGACTCTCTGTTTTGTGTAGTTCAACAGGACCATACAATTCACTGAGTTCGCCTGTCGCAAGAATCCCGGAAGCGATACAGGCTGCATCCACCGGCACGCGTTCATCGATCCGGACAGGCAACCGCACACGGTGATTTTGCTGCGAAACCATCACTCTGTCCTGATCATTCACCTGTAATCGCTTCGCGGTTTCCGGATGCAAACGCACTGTCATAAGATATTCCTGAATAATGACCTGCGTCGCTTGCAACGCTTTCGCCCGCCGCTGAATACTATCACCCGCATAAATCGGAATTTCACCCACACGCGATAAATTCTGATTTGTCTGTTGCTTATCTGTCTGCAGATCATCTGCCTGTAACCGCTCACCTGCCTCTATCCGTGCGTCATCCCGTCGTGTTTTTAGACGGGACCCAGTGTCTTTCTCCGCTTGATCCACCAACCCTTTCACTTCATCATGCACTTCATGCGCGCTTTCATAATCAAACCCTTCGCAATCCAGTAAATTCCCCAACACCCGCAACACTTTCCACGCCGGGCGCGCTTCCCCCACCGGCGTTGCAACGCCACTAAACCGCTGCCATTGCCCCATCACATTCACAAACGTTCCAGCCGTTTCCGTAAAAGGCGTCACAGGTAAAATCACATGCGCATAATCCATCAACACCGGATTTTTATACAGTGACAATGAAACAACACAGTCAGCCTGTTCGAGTGCTGCGAGTGCAAGCGGTGCATTCGCCGAATCCAGTTCCGGTTCCACATTCAACAATACATATGCCTTGCGTGGATTTTTCCAGACGGTGTGCGCATTCAAACCCACCGACTCAATCGGTTTTCCGGCAGGTCCACGATGTGGAATCGCACCAGCCAGATAAGCCCCCGCCGCATTGGCACCTTCCGTCAAAAAGCCAACCGTTCCCTGACAGACATCCGCCAGTTGTTGTGCCAATGCACGAATATGAGATGCTTTTGGATGATGAAACGCTTGTATCCCCACCAGCACACAGATTTTTTTACCCGCACGTAACCTATCCGTGATAGCAGAATAGTTTTCATCCGGATGAGACAGGGCATTCACCACATTCGTCAGTGTTTCGACAAAACGATGCGGCGCCACAATTTTTTTCGCGCTGACTGTAAAATGAAAATCCTCATCCATCATGTTAATTGCAATGACACGCGCACCGTTTTGTGTCGCCTTTCGCACACGCAATCCGGCGATGGGTTGTTCTCTTTGAATGTTTGAACCGATGAGGACAATCACATCAGCGGTTTCGATATCGGCGAAAGACATCGGCAGACCAGGAAAGAGTGGCATTTCATTCTGATCAGAAAAATCCGTCTCACGCAGACGATGATCAACGTTGGGTGATCCAATCTGCCGCATGAGTTTTTGTAATAAATAAAATTCTTCCAGTGTGGAATTGGGTGAGGCCAGCGCTGCGATTTCATTTCCACCTGCCGTTTTCATCACACTTTGCAAGCGAGAAACCGCAATATCGAGTGCCGTTTGCCAATCTGTTTCTTTCCACTGGCCTTCGACACGCACCATCGGTTTTTCCAGACGATCCGGATGATAAAGCCCTTCGTAACTGAAACGATCGCGATCGGAAATCCAGGTTTGATTAATGTCGGTATTTTCGTGCGGCACGATGCGCATGACCTTGCCGCTACGGGTATGTGCGTAGATATTCGAACCGAGACAATCATGCGCAGCAATGGTTGGAGTCTGATTTAATTCCCACGCACGTGCGGTAAAACGAAACGGCTTGGACGTGAGTGCGCCAACAGGACAAAGATCAATGATGTTGCCGGACACTTCAGAACGCATGGCTTTTTGCACGTACGTGCCGATTTCCATGTTTTCACCGCGATCCGTCGCACCGAGTTCGCGCAGACCCGCGACTTCATCCCCAAAACGCACGCACCGTGTGCACTGGATACAGCGCGTCATTTCAGTGTCAATCAGCGGTCCAATATCTTCATCTTCGACAGATCGCTTGCCGAATGTATAAAAAGACTCGGCCGAACCAAACCCCATGCTTAAATCCTGCAATTCGCATTCACCACCCTGATCGCAGATCGGGCAATCGAGCGGGTGGTTAATTAACAAAAATTCCATCACGGCTTTTTGAGCGGCGAGTGCTTTGGGAGATCGTGTAAAAATTTTCATGCCGGGCATGACAGGCGTTGCACAGGCAGGTAATGTCTTTGGCGCTTTTTCGACTTCAACCAGACACATACGGCAATTGGCAGCAATCGACAAATGCTTGTGATAGCAAAAACGCGGGATATAAATCCCCGCCTCATCCGCGACCTGAATGACCATGCTGTTCGGCTTTGCTTTTAACACCTTGCCGTCAATTTCGATTTCAATGTCTGACATGTTTTATACCTTACATTTCCCCTGCTCGACATGGTAAACAAATTCATCATAAAAATGTTTCAGAAAACCACCCACCGGCCAGGCAGCCGCTTCACCGAATGCACAAATCGTGCGGCCTTCAATGTTTTTTGCAACACGCCGCAAATTCTCAATATCGGCGAGTGTCCCGTGACCGTGTTCAATGCGATGCACGAGACGATATAACCAGCCCGTACCTTCGCGACACGGCGTACATTGGCCACAGGATTCATCCATATAAAAATGGGAAATCCGCTGCAGCATGTTCACCATGCAAACCGTTTCATCCATGATAATCACCGCACCCGATCCCAAACCCGATCCCGCTTTTTGAATCGAATCAAAATCCATGTCGAGCTCCATCATGATGCTTGCCGGCAAGACAGGCATCGATGACCCACCTGGAATCACGGCTTTTAATTGATGGCCGGATCGAACACCGCCTGCCATCGCCAGTAAATCCCTGAAAGGCGTACCCAATGGCACTTCATAATTACCCGGTTTATTCACGTGACCCGTCACGCTGAAAATTTTACATCCGCCATTATTCGGTTTACCGAGATTCAAAAACCATTCAGCGCCTTTTTCCAAAATCACCGGGACTGACGCGAACGTTTCGACGTTATTGATCGTCGTCGGTCGACCATACAATCCTTTTGCAGCCGGAAAAGGCGGCTTGAATCGCGGCATGCCTTTTTTGCCTTCAAGCGATTCCATCAACGCAGTTTCTTCACCACAAATATAGGCACCCGCACCGAGATGCGAATAAATATCGACATCGACTCCTGATCCCAACACATTTTTCCCAAGATATCCCGCACGTCTTGCTTCATCGAGCGCTGCCTCAAAACGTTCATACGGTTCATGAAATTCACCGCGAATGTAATTGTAGGCAACCGTTGCACCCATCGCATAACAGGCAATCAAAAGCCCTTCAATCAATTGATGCGGATTCAACCGTAAAATATCGCGATCCTTGCACGTACCAGGTTCCCCTTCATCCGCATTGCATAACACATATTTTTGTCCCGGCATGTCATGACGAATGAAACTCCATTTTAACCCTGTTGGAAAACCCGCACCCCCGCGTCCACGCAAGGCTGACAATTTCAGTGACTCGATAATTTTTTCAGGCGGACTTTTTTCCCGCACGATTTTTTTCCATTGTTCATACCCGCCTGCACTTTCGTAGGTACCGAGTGTCCACGGTTTGTCTAAATGTAAAGTACGAAAACAGATTTCATTCGCCACAGCCGTCACTCCAACTCTTTCAGGATCGCGTCCACTTTTTCGGGCGTCAGATTTTCATAATATTTTTTATCAAGCTGAAACATCGGAGCTGCCGCACACGCCGCAAGACATTCCACTTCACGCAGCGTAAAACGACCATCAGGTGTCGTTTCATTCACGCCCATTTCCAGACGTTTTTTTAAATGGTCCACTATTTTTTGTGACCCGTTCAGCATGCAGGAAATACTCGTGCATACGTTTATCACATGTCGGCCCACCGGTTTCAGGTTATACATCGTGTAAAACGTCGCGACTTCATACACAGCAATGGGAGGCATCCCTAAATAATCCGCCACTGCATGCATGAGGGCTTCGGTCAGGCAGCCGCCATTTTCTTCCTGCACGATGGTGAGCGCTTGCATGACACCCGAGCGCTTTTGATCTTCCGGATACCGTGTGATCCAGCGATCAATCTTCGCGCGCGCATCGGCTGATAATATTTTTTTATATTCTGGTGTTTTATGTTCCGACATTAGCGGTCAATCTCCCCAAACACAATATCGAGACTGGATAAGATCGCAACGACATCCGCAATCATGTGACCCCGCGTCAATTCTTCAAGCGCTGCCAAATGCGGAAATCCGGCCGCGCGAATTTTCAGGCGATACGGTTTGTTCGCCCCATCTGACACAAGATACACACCAAATTCACCTTTCGGATGTTCGACGGCAGCATACGCCTCACCTTCCGGCAAACAATAGCCTTCTGTCATCAATTTAAAATGATGAATCATCGCTTCCATTTTTTTCTTCATATCGACACGCGTCGGCGGTGCGACTTTCTGGTGATCGGTAATCACAGGCCCCGGATTTTTTCGAAGCCACCCGATGCATTGACGAATGATGCGATTGGACTGACGCATTTCTTCAACACGCACAAGGTAACGATCATAACAATCGCCTTTCACGCCAACAGGAATATCAAAATCCATCTGGTCATACATGGCATAAGGTTGTTTTTTACGTAAATCCCATGCCACACCGGAACCCCGCAACATAGGACCCGTAAAACCGAGTGCAATCGCACGTTCCGGCGGCATCACACCAATGTCGACCGTGCGCTGTTTCCAGATGCGATTATCCGTCAGCAAGGCTTCATATTCATTAACACGTTCCGGAAAACGTTCTGTAAAATTTTCAATAAAATCGAGCAGCGAGCCTTCGCGATTTTCATTCAGTTTCGCGACTTCTTTTGCATTGTGCCATTTGGATGGTCGGTATTGCGGCATTTTCGCGGGTAAATCACGGTACACACCACCCGGACGATAATACGTGGCATGCATGCGCGTGCCGGATACCGCTTCGTAACAGTCGAGCAAATCTTCCCGCTCACGAAAACAATACAAAAACATCGACATCGCGCCGATATCGAGACCATGTGCACCGAGCCACAATAAATGATTTAAAATGCGCGTGATTTCATCAAACATGGTACGAATATAAAGCGCGCGAACCGGCGGCGTGATTCCCAATAATTTTTCAATGGCCATCACATACCCATGTTCATTGCACATCATGGATACGTAATCGAGACGATCCATGTAACCAATCGAATGGTTGTACGGTTTGGATTCGGCGAGTTTTTCCGTCGCGCGATGCAATAAACCCACATGCGGGTCCGCTCGCACAATCGTTTCACCATCTACTTCGAGAATAAGTCGCAACACACCGTGCGCGGCCGGATGTTGCGGGCCGAAATTAAATGTGTAATTGCGAATTTCAGGCGTTTTTTCCATCGCTTATTCTCCGGCCTCGTAACGGTTGTCGCGACGAATCACTTTCGGTTCTAAAATACGCGGCTCAATGCTGACCGGTTCGTAAACGACACGTTGACATTTCGCATCATATCGCGCCTCAACCTGCCCGCTTAACGGAAAATCCTTGCGAAAGGGATGACCTTTAAATCCATAATCCGTCAAAATGCGCCGTAAATCAGGGTGTCCCACAAATGTGATACCAAACAAATCAAACGCCTCGCGCTCAAACCAGTTGGCGGACGGCCAGATATCGATAACAGAAGGAACCCGAAGTGTGTGTTCTTCGAGATATACGCGCAAACGCACGCGATGGTTTTTTGTGAGTGAAAGCAGATGATACACAGCCGCAAAACGCGGTGAAGTCAAATGCGGATGATCGATCGAGCGACGATCCACGCCGCGTTCAAAACCGGTAGCGGTTGCTGATTCCGTTTCCCATTCAGATAACCCATAATGCAAATAATCGACACCACACACATCGACCAGCATCGCAAAACCGAATTCGTCTTCATCACGCAATGCAAAACAAAGTTCACGCAAATCATCGGCGAACACATCGACGGTCAATTCACCGAATGCAACATCCACACGTTGCAAGACGTCCGGAAAACGCTCTTTCATTCGCGCGCATAACCTGTCGATATCAGTCATGATGGGAAGACACCTATCGTTCAATATTTTTTTTGGTTTTTTTTCGGTTAATTTTATTTTGTAACTGGATCACGCCATAAAGCAGCGCTTCCGCTGTCGGCGGACAACCCGGCACATACACATCGACCGGCACAATCCGGTCACAGCCACGCACAACCGAATAGGAATAATGGTAATAACCACCCCCGTTCGCACAAGATCCCATGGAAATCACCCAGCGCGGTTCGGCCATTTGTTCATACACTTTTCGAAGTGCGGGTGCCATTTTGTTACATAATGTGCCTGCGACAATCATGACATCCGATTGCCGTGGACTCGGGCGAAAAATCACGCCAAACCGATCCAGATCATAGCGCGAGGCACCCGCATGCATCATTTCAACGGCGCAACAGGCGAGCCCGAATGACATCGGCCACAAGGAACCGGTTTGTGCCCACTCCACCAGTTTTTCAAGCGTCGTGGTGATAAAACCCTGGTCTTTCATTCCGGTGATTATTCCCATTCCAGCGCCCCTTTTTTCCATTCATAAATAAAACCCACGACGAGAATGCCTAAAAAAATACCCATACTGATGAGGCCAAACCAGCCGATTTGACGAAAGACGACGGCCCAGGGCACTAGAAAAGCGGTTTCCAGATCAAAAATAATAAACAGGATAGCAACGAGGTAGTAACGCACATCAAATGGCATGCGCGCATCATCGAACGGTTCAAAGCCGCATTCGTAAGGAGAATTTTTTTTGGCATCGGGACGTTTGGGTCCGAGCAGATACCCGATCAGGGGAACCGCGAGACCCAGCAAACCGCCTATGATCATGAATACCAGAACAGGCAAGTAATTATCGAGCACTTGTTTCTCCTCAGTATCATTCCGTATCAGATGGTGCCGAAGGTGGGACTCGAACCCACACGGCTTTCGCCACCACCCCCTCAAGATGGCGTGTCTACCAGTTTCACCACTTCGGCATTTCATTACGGGCTATAAAACAAACCCTTATTTTTTTTCTGTTAATTCTTTCAAATCTATGGGCATATCAGGAATCTGGTTAGGAGTCACTGATGAAGGCTGCAGAGGCGCTGCCGGCTTTTGCGCAGGAGCTGCAGGTAATTCTATAGGTAAGCTCACTTCTGTTGAACTTTTAACTAGCTTGGTTGCAATATTCGTTAACGTAATACTGGTTGCAAAAAATAAGATAGCCAAACCGATGGTCACTTTTAATAAAAACGAACCCGAACCACGGCTACCAAACACTGTTTGGGATGCACCTGACCCAAATGCAGCACCCATGGTAGCACCCTTGCCTTGTTGCACAAGGACTAATCCTACGATACATACTGCTGCGAGTATATGTATAATTAAAATGAATTGGTACATAAATACAAACCCTCTAAAGTTCCTTTCATTTAGACTTCTTGCATAACTTCGTCTTTTGTTAGTATTCTGCGTTGCGACTGCGTTACGTTGCTCACATATTAACAACATATGCTGTGCTACGTTACT
>DATIJJ010000056.1:0-5920 GCA_035478795.1 Gammaproteobacteria bacterium
GAAATAAAATAAATATGCGGTAGCGTATTCGGCAGATTTTTGTGTGTCTGTTGTAAAAGCAAAACCAGACGATCTATTCCCATTGCAAAACCCGTTGCCGGTGTCGGTTTTGCGCCGAGTTGTTCGACCAGATTGTCATAACGCCCACCTGCACACACAGTGCCTTGCGCACCCAGATCCGTTGTGACCCATTCAAATACGGTTTTCGTGTAATAGTCGAGACCGCGCACCAGCCGTGAATTTAACGTGAATGGAATGCCGGCGGCAGTCAGATAGTTTTGTAATGCCAGAAAATGTTTTTCAGATTCGGCATCCATCACATTTGAAAGTGCGGGTGCATTTTTTAATAAATCCTGCATCGCCGGATTTTTACTATCCAGAATACGCAAGGGATTGGTTGTGAGACGTCGTTTTGAATCGTCATCGAGTGTGTCTTCGTGTTTCGATAAATAGTTGACGAGTTCATCACGGTAGGCTCTTCGTGATTCGGGTGAACCGAGTGAATTCAGTTCAAGATGCACATGTGATAGAAGACCGAGTTTTTTAAGTATGCTGGCTGATAACAAAATGATTTCAGCATCGGCATCCGGTGTGTCAATCCCGAATAATTCTGCGCCGCATTGATAAAATTGACGATAACGGCCTTTTTGCGGGCGTTCATGACGAAAGTAGGGGCCCATGTACCAGAGACGCTGGATCTGGTTGTATAACAAACCATGCTCGATCCCTGCTCGTACACAGCACGCGGTGCTTTCCGGCCGCAATGTCAGACTGTCATTATTGCGATCGAGAAAAGTATACATTTCCTTTTCGACAATATCCGTTACTTCGCCAATCGAACGTTTGAACAATTCCGTTTTTTCAACAATGGGGGTGCGCAGTTCGTGGTAACTGTAACTGTGTAATACCTGTCGCACGGTTTCTTCGACGAATTGCCAGATGACGGTTTCTTCGGGAAGAAGATCATTCATCCCGCGGATGGCCTGAATGGGTGTGCTCACTTTTTTAAACCTTCTCTCTTGATTGTTATAATCCAGGTTCAGGTAATGCCATCGCAAAACCGGAAACGTTGCTGTCCTGTTTGTGGTGTCGATTCCGTTTTTTGGGTGTTTCAGTATTCGTGCTTGCAACCGCGTCGGGAGAGCCAACGATGGGTGCCGTTGCGTAAGGCGGAACCGCAGGTGCAATGGCCGGTATGCCTGTATTGGCTACGGGAGGTACCGCCATCAGCGGTGCAGTATCATTGGCAACCGGTGGAACCGCGACAGGATTGGAGGGTGCGGGTGCAGTCGCCGCCGGTGCTGTGTCTCGTGCGGGTGTTGATGTCGGTGCCGGTGCCGGTGCTGGTGCTGGTACAGGTGCAGCAGACGGTTTGGGTTCCGATTGGGCAGCCACAACGGGTTGCACCGGTGCCACCGGTTGAGGTACTACGGTCGCAGCTGGAACAGGTGTATTCGTTGTCGTTGCGACCGGATGGGGTGGTGGTGTCACCATGGGCGCAGGCTGCGCGGATCGCGTCAGTGTCGTCTTCGTATGGGGTTGCGAGGAGGAATGAAATCCCCACCAGATGCCGGTAAATACAAAAAGTCCCACGATCACATACGTTGAAATGCGTTGCATATAGCGATCCGACATTTGCATGGTTTCGCCGCGCAACACCGGGGCGATCGGTGTTCTGGGCAGCGGGGCTTCAAGGCCGGATTGAGCCAGCGCCGTTTGAATTTCTTCTTCACTGAAATTCAGTAATCTGGCATATGCGCGCAAATAACCGCGTAAAAAAGTCGACGAGGGTGCTTTTTCAAAATTTTCACTTTCGAGCATTTCTATCATGGAGGGGTTCAGGTGCAGTTGGGAAGCGGCATCTTTTTGCGTTAAATGTCTGGCTTCCCGTGCGGCTTTCAGGTGCGCACCGAAACCTTTTGAAGTGTATTCCTGTCTGGCGTCCGTCATGTGATTATTTTTTCCTTATTTACCGATGGCGAAATCATACTATCTTTCCTGTCGCTCCTCAACGCTCACGCGATACCGTTGGCTTCGACGTGTACGGTCTTTCACCTCTCCGACCAGTTGTCCACAGGCCGCATCAATCGCATCTCCCCGCGTTTTTCGCGTAATCGCATTGATCCCGGCCTGCATCAATCGTTCACGAAATGCATCGATGGTGGCCGCATCCGAGCGTTGATAGATCGTATTGGGAAAAGGATTAAACGGGATCAGGTTCACCTTCGCCTTCATGCCATTTAACAAACGAATCAATTGTCGCGCGTGATCGGGTGTGTCATTGACACCGGCCAGCATGACATATTCCATCGTGACATAACGTCGTCTGTCATCCTTGAAATAATCCCGACACACGTCCATCAATTCGTTCAGCGGGTATTTTTTATTGAGTGGCACGAGGACATTGCGTAATTCATCATTCGGCGCATGTAATGAAACCGCGAGTGCCACATCACTGACCTTGCGTAATTCACGCATGGCCGGAATGACGCCCGCGGTACTCAGCGTCACGCGCCGTTTGGACAGTCCATAGCCGAAATCATCCAGCATGAGATTCATGGCAGACACCACGGGGTCAAAATTCAACAACGGTTCACCCATGCCCATCATGACGACATTGGTGATGGCATGATCGTGCAAACTGCCTGCTTTTGACAATCCACGCACGGCGACCCAGACCTGGCCGATAATTTCAGCACTCGTCAGATTGCGATTGAAACCCTGTTTTCCGGTGGAACAGAAATCGCAATTTAATGTGCACCCTACCTGGGATGAGACACACAACGTGCCGCGTGTTTTTTCCGGAATAAAAACGGTTTCGATACAATTGCCATCCTGCAGGCGCAACACCCATTTGTGCGTGCCATCCGCGCAGGTATTTTCATACGCGATGTCAGGTGCGCGAATCTCTGCGATATCCGCGATTTTTCCGCGTAATGTTTTGCTGATATCGGTCATGGCGTGAATGTCTTTTACGCCCTGAAAATGGATCCATTTCAAAAGTTGCGTGGCCCGATACGATTTTTCACCGAGCGACAAACAAAAAGCTTCCATCGCGCGGCGATCGAGGCCTAATAAATTCATTTTGTCTGTCGGGGTGATTTCTGACATCAGACGAGCTCGGCGGTTTTGACGTAGACAACGATGTCTTCCGGGCGGAAGAAAAAGTTAATTTCCTGTTTGGCGGTGTCGGCTGCATCCGAACCATGCACCGCATTGTGATCGATCGAATCGGCGAAATCGGCGCGAATGGTGCCTGCAACAGCTTCTTTCGGATTGGTTGCGCCCATGATTTCACGGTTTTTCGCAATCGCATTGTCACCTTCAAGCACCTGAACCAGCACAGGGCCTGAACTCATAAAATTCACGAGTGCCCTGAAAAAAGGACGTGCACTGTGTACGCCGTAAAATTCCTCAGCCTGTTTTTCAGTAAGGCGCATCATTTTGGCCGCGACAATCCTAAGGCCGGCTTTTTCAAAACGACGGTTAATTTCACCGATCAACTGTTTGCTGACAGCATCGGGTTTGATGATGGATAAGGTTCTTTCGACGGACATGTTGCCTCCAGGTGTGTTTTAACGAATGGGAGGCGATTATATATCAAAAAATCGGGAAACCACTACTGGAAATAGCCTGGAGCGCGTAGCTCTGTCATGCCAGTCTGTCATGCCAGCATGTTTTTAGCTGGCATCCAGTGTGTTTAAAGGCGCTGGATGCCAGCTAAAAGCACGCTGGCATGACATGACTACATGACATGACCGAACACTGAGAAGTGTTATGTAACTCTTTGATTATACAGGATAATTTAGACATGCACCCCTGCGATTTTACACCCGATTTTTATAAGTAATTGATTATATTGAGTTTTTTATTTTTCGCCATTTTAGCGATTTTCATCCATTTCGACGTATTTTTTCACACCATGCTTTCGCCGTTTGAATGAGCGCCTTTTCATCGAGCGTCAGTAACTCGCGATTTTTCATCAACCGTTTTCCGGCGACCCAGGTATCCGTCACTTGCTGTCTCGATCCGGCATACACAATTTGGGAGACCGGATGATAGAGCGGCTGCGTTTCAATTTCATCCAGATGGATCGCGGCAAAATCCGCGGCCTTGCCGGGTTTTAATGAACCGATCAGGTGATCCAGCCCGAGCACCTTCGCGCCATTCATTGTGGCCATCCCGAGTGCTTCACTCGCGGACAGTGCTTCGGGATTTCGATCGGATAATTTCGCAAGAAAAGCGGCAGAACGCATTTCGCTTATCATATCCAGATCATTATTGCTGGCGGCACCATCCGTCCCGAGCGCAACCGTTAAATTTAACGATTTCAATTTTTCAACCGGACAACTGCCACTGGCGAGTTTCATATTGGATTCCGGGCAATTCACAATCCCGGGTCTTGTTTCATTCAAAATAGTCAAATCATCATCATTCAATTGTGTCATGTGAATGGCAATCAGACGCGATGTCATCAAACCGATATCATGCAACCGTTTGATCGGGCGTTTTTTGTGGTGTTCGATGGATTGGTTCACTTCATCCGCGGTTTCATGCAGATGCAAATTAATTTTTAAATCATGTTCTTCAGCGAGCGCCTGAATGCGAACAAATGTCTTGTCTGACACCGTAAAAGGATGTCCCGGTGCCATGGTCGGTGTCACCAGCGGATGATTTTTGTATTGTGCGTAAAAATCCATGCCGCGCGCCAGATATTCATCGGCATTTTGCGCCCACTGCGTTGGAAAATCGAGCACGCTGATACCGATATTGGCACGGATGCCTGTTTTAACAGCCGCTTCCGCGGTTGCGGGCAAAAAGAAATACATATCATTAAAACAGGTCGTGCCGCATCGAATCATTTCCGCCATTGCAAACAGTGAGGCGTTATACACAAAATCATGATCGACCCATTTTTTTTCAGCCGGCCAGATGTGATTGTTCAACCAGTTCATGAGTGCAAGATCATCTGCCATGCCGCGAAAATAATTCATCGCAATATGCGTGTGCGCATTGATCAGGCCTGGAATGATGGCGTGTGCGGATAATTTTTCTGTTTGTTTCGCACGGTATTTTTGAGTGGCTTCGTCATCAGGCAAGATGGCTGTAATGCGATCGGCCTTGATGACGAGCGCGTGATCTTTCAGTGGTTTCTGGTTGGGTTCACCGGTAATAATCCATTGGGCATGAATGATGTGGTCGACCTGTTCCATAGCGCTACTCACTTTAAATAAATAAGGCGGTCATGATACTTGAAGCGTTGGGTGATGAAAATTAAAATATCTGCCTCTTACCTCTGTTCTACTATTTTTTTTCCTCGTTCAATGTCGAACGTATATTTCCCTGTTTTGGGATCGAGGAGGGGCTGGAGCAATTGTCCATTTTGTTCTTCCAGTTTCACATCGTTTTGTGGCACAAAGCGAGGCGGGAGTGGAAGCGCGCTGTAGGGTTCACCATTTGACTGGCCGAAGGCGTATTCGGCCAGAGATAAAAGCAGGAGGATAAAGAGCATGGGTCGCATGGGGTGTGTGCCTTATGGTCTTCAGAGAAGATGATTATCCACGATTCAGGCTTAATTTGCGATCTAATGCATCCTCGTCCAATAGCACGGTGTCTATCACAGTGTTTCTTCTGTTGTAAAGTAACGCATTGCGATGATTCGCTTGCGAGGTTGCAGGAACAGGTTCGGTTTTAGTGAAATAACTGTGAATCATTTTAAATCCGACAGAGAGAAGACTCACGAGCATCACCGGGTCATTCAGTTGATTAAAAGAAAATGCTGTATAGGCAGCAGCAGAAATCAGCCAGTCAGGAAACAGTGAGTTTGTAGCATCCTCTAATTGAGTCGTTAATAAAGTCATCTGTTGATAATCCATGGTGACGCCTGTCCAGAGACTATTAACCACCAGCAATAAAAACA
>DATIJJ010000057.1:0-4188 GCA_035478795.1 Gammaproteobacteria bacterium
GGCGTAGATGTAGCAGATGCCGGAGGAGCCATGTTGGCATCATTTGGATTCATGGGAGCCGGTGTTGTCTGGGCGGCTGTTCCCTGATCAGTCGGTGCAGCCATATTGGGTGCCGGAGCCTGTTGGGGTGCTGTCCCTGGCGCTGAATTGGCGGTATCCATGGTGTTGGCAGGCGCTGTGGTGGTCGTTGTCGTTGTTTCGGATGTGGTTGCCGTTCCGCTGACCGGTGTTGTATTGTCAGACGATTTTTGCTGGCAGGCAGTCACACTGATCAGGCAGAGACTCGCGACGGTAGCCGCAATAATGTGTTTTCGCATCGTATTTTCCTTTTAATGCAGTTAATAAATAAAAAATCAAATATCTATCCTATCCTAAACAGGGTCGCTTTTCACAGGAATTTTTATATCGTTTGCATGATCCGCCCATTCGCCGCACAATATGTCTCCATATGTCTCCAATCGCTCTGGAACCTCTTTATGACAGACCTCAAAAACCATTGTTTTATTCGGGCCATTCGCCAGGAACCGGTGGATAGAACACCCATCTGGATCATGCGGCAGGCAGGTCGTTACCTGCCGGAATACCGCGAGGTGCGAAAGCGTGCAGGCAGTTTTTTGACCGTGTGCAAAACACCGGAACTGGCTTCGGAAGTCACGCTGCAACCGTTAAGACGTTTTGCGCTGGATGCGGCGATTCTTTTTTCGGATATTTTGACGATCCCGGATGCCATGGGATTGGGATTACGTTTTACGGAAGGAGAAGGTCCTGTTTTTGATCGTCCCATTCGTTCGATTCGGGATGTCGCCGCATTGGGTGTCCCGGACCCTGACATAGAATTGCGTTACGTGCTGGATGCCATCCGGCTGATTCAACATGAACTGGATGGCTCTGTTCCGCTCATCGGTTTTTGTGGAAGTCCCTTTACGCTTGCAACGTATATGCTGGAAGGTCGGGCGAACAAGGAATTCCCCATGGTCAAGGCTGTCTTGCGTGAGGACCCCGCACTGTTACATGCTCTTCTGGATACTCTGGCGCAATCGGTTGCCTTGCATTTAAATGCCCAGATCAGGGCCGGGGTCGAGGCTGTCATGATTTTTGATACCTGGGGCGGGATGCTTGAAACAAAACACTATCAGGAATATTCCTTGCGTTATATCCGGCAAGTGATTTCGTTATTGGCGCGTGATCAGCAGGGCGAAAAAATCCCGCTGATTTTGTTTACCAAAAATGGCGGTCAATGGCTTGAACAGATGGCGGAGGTGGATTGTCAGGTGCTGGCTGTGGACTGGCAGGTACATCTGGGTGATGCACGCAGACGTCTGAATGGCAAGGTGGCTCTTCAGGGCAATATGGATCCTGATACACTCTTGCGTACGCCGGAGGAAATTGAAGCGGAGGTGGCCCGTATTCTGGCCGAATTCGGTCACGGTTCGGGTCATATTTTTAATTTGGGACATGGCATTACGCCGGATGTACCGCCCGAGCATGTGACGGTGCTGGTCAATGCCGTTCATACATTGAGTCGCCCATACCATGAATCGACATGAAACAGATCATGCGCCATTTCAACCCGCCTGGTGGTTACCGGGCTCTCATTTACAAACGATCTGGCCGACAGTTTGTCGGCGGCCACTGCGTCATCTTTCATTAAAACGTGAACGGTTTGAACTGGATGACGGGGATTTTATTGATCTTGACTGGACGGAAAAAAAAGACGGACCGATTGTACTCATTCTGCATGGTCTGGAAGGTTCCATTCAGTCGCCTTATGCCAAAGGTATGTTGCAGGCTGTTTCGGAACAAGGCTGGCGCGGTGTTTTCATGCATTTTCGCGGGTGCAGCGGTGAGATGAACCGGTTGCCGCGTGGTTATCATTCCGGTGAAACAAACGATGTTGCGCGGCTGGTTGAAACATTACTGTTACGTGAAAAATGTGAAAAAATAGCGGCGGTCGGATTTTCGCTTGGCGGCAATGTGTTGTTGAAGTGGCTGGGTGAGAGGGGTGTCACGAGTCCATTGTGTGCAGCGGTGGGTATCTCGGTGCCGTTTGAACTTGGCAAAACAGCGACACGCATTCGACAGGGTTTTTCCCGCGTGTATGAGCAACATTTCATGCGGTCGTTACGCAAAAAAATACGCGATAAATCGGCCATGCAACCATTGCCTGTTGAAGTGCCTCTGCTGAAAGAGTTACGTTCCTTGCGTGAATTTGATGATAAAATTACAGCGCCCTTGCATGGTTTTTTAAATGCAGAAGATTATTATAAAAAATCCAGCAGTCGTCAGTTTCTGAAAAATATTTCGGTGCCAACGTTATTGTTACAATCCGGAAACGATCCTTTTATGACAAAAGATGTGTTGCCAGGCCCTGATGAATTATCAAAAGAGGTGACACTGGAATTGACAGAACAAGGCGGGCATGTCGGTTTTATCAGCGGAAAATTTCCGTGGCGAGCGGAATATTGGCTGGAAAAACGTGTTCCGGCTTTTTTGCAGCATTATTTATAACTGTTTTATCACAGGAGGCAGGATGCCTGTATTAAAAAATTGGCAGGAAGAAAAACAGTCTGCCTGGCTCTATCGAAAAATTGCGGCGCGTGAAATGGATATCACACGCAAAAAACTTTTTTATGATCTTGCAGACGGCGCTGATAAACAGGCTTTCATCTGGGAAGAAAAAATAAAAACAGCCGATCAGGCGAAACCACTGGTGTACAGACCGGATTTTCGCACGCGCGTGGTCGGGATATTGATCAAAACAGTCGGTGCAGAATCGATGCGTTATATTTTATCTGCCATGAAAGTTCGTGGCATGTCGATTTATTCAGCGCCTTTTGCAGCGAGCAGTCATTCGGCGGCGACGCATCTTGAATCCCGGCACAAGGGATTAAACACAGCAGGTAATTTTCGTGCGGCGGTGTTTGGTGTCAATGACGGTCTTGTTTCAAACATGAGTCTCGTCCTCGGTGTGCTCGGTGCCAATGCATCTCATCACATGATTTTGTTGTCAGGGATTGCGGGGTTGCTGGCAGGTGCGTGTTCGATGGCGGCGGGTGAGTATGTTTCCATGCGATCACAGCGAGAATTTTTTGAATACCAGATTGCGCTCGAAAAAGAAGAACTGGAACTCTATCCGGAAGAAGAAATGGCCGAGCTCATGCATATTTATCGTGCGCGCGGCATTCCGCTGGATGAGGCGAAAAAAATGGCTGAGCTGGTGATTAACGATCCTTCGCGTGCGCTTGACACACTCGCGCGCGAAGAACTGGGGCTCAATCCGAATGATCTCGGTTCACCTGTTGGCGCGGCTGTTGCTTCTTTTCTGGCGTTTGCGACAGGTGCGTTTATCCCGCTTGTTCCACTTTTTTTTCACGCCGGACACGTGGCCTTGTTTTACAGCATTGGTCTCACCGGTATCGCGTTATTTCTCATCGGCGGTATGTTGAGTTTATTTACCAGTCGAAATGCCTTGTGGAGTGGATTGCGCATGTTGCTGATTGGGGCAACAGCGGGTGGATTGACGTTTTTGATCGGGAAGCTTATCGGCACGGTGTGGCAGTAGGGATGTATTAATATCGTCCTTTTTATGATACAATGCGCATTCAAATAACATATCATACATGACGCGGAGACATGAAACATGAAAGGCATGCGCAAGCTTTTTCTTAAGGAGAAACCGGATAATTCCACCCCGGAAAATCCCCCGGTTCTACCGACACAATCGCCTCTTGCCAGTCTTCAGAGCGAATTGGGCAAGTTGGAGACCGAGCAAAAAACGCTGGCTGGGATGCGAGAGATCCAAATGATAGGACAAGATAGCAGGGGGCAAATGGTTATCTTTGGCTCGAGCGGTTTCCCGCCTGTTATGCTGTCTGACGAGGCAGCGAACAAGATCAGAAAACTGGTTGGTGATGATACTCTCACGGCGGAAGTGGCTGTGATGAAAGCGGCGGTTCTGCATAAAATAGGGGAAGTCAAAGCGAAACTGGATTCTTTGAGGGAAGTGACGGCGATCGGATTGCGATTTTTTCAGGCGACGGCTGCCCAATTTAATCGTGATCTGCATCAGATTGTTTATGACTATCTGGGTGTGGATGCGGACTCGGTCGCGTCATTGTCTGCGGAAGAACAGGCTGCTCCGCAAGCACGATCAGGTATATTGGGTCGTTTACATCGATAGCAAACAGA
>DATIJJ010000058.1:0-16151 GCA_035478795.1 Gammaproteobacteria bacterium
ACACTGGATGCCAGCTAAAAGCACGCTGGCATGACAGCTTGTGAGTGGGGGAGTTGTGTTTCGTAAAATGCCGTTTGTCCTGATTTTCGTAATCATTGCTGCATTGTTATTGGGAAAGTTTGTTTCATATGAAACAAAACAGATTTTCTATGCAATCAGTCTCACCATCAAATCGCTTATTATTTTTTTATTGCCATTGATTATTTTCGGGTTGTTATTTAAAACGATGGTGAGTCTTGCGCGTCGTGCAACGCTCATTATTTTGCTGGTGCTTTTTTGCGTTTGTTTTTCGAACGTCATTTCCACTTTTTTAAGTCACTTTGTCGGCGAGTGGGTTTATCATCTGGATTTGTCTCTCGTCAAACCGGATCGTGCGCGTGCACTCTCCCCCGCATGGACATGGGAATTTCCAACGCTCATTGCCAATGACAGGGCGATGCTCGCCGGTATTGTAACCGGTATTTTTCTCGGTCTTTTTCAATCGACAACGGTGCAGCGTCTTGCGGATCAACTGGACTGGCTTGTTTTAAAAATACTGGCGAGTTTTGCCTGGCTCATTCCACTTTTTGTGGCGGGTTTTATGGTGAAGTTGCAATACGATGGCGTGGTGCAACTGATTTTTAAAGATTATCTCCTGATTTTGGCCACGATCGCACTCGCACTCATCGCGTATTTATTATTTTTGTATGTGGCATTTAACCGGTTTAATTTCAAAAAAACAGTATTATGTCTTCGAAATTTGTTGCCTGCGGCCATTGCCGGATTCGGTGCGATGTCGAGCGCTGCTGCCATGCCGTTAACCATTGCAGGGGCTGAGGCCAATGCAAAAAATAAAAATCTGGCGGGTTCTGTCATCCCGCTTACCGTGAATATTCATTTAATCGGGGATTGTTTTGCGATTCCGATTTTTGCGTATGCGGTCATGAAAAGTTATGGTATGGCAGAACCGTCGCTCATGGTTTATCTTGTTTTTTTGGCATATTTTGTGATTGCGAAATTTTCGGTGGCAGCGGTTCCAGGTGGCGGCATTCTTGTGATGTTACCCATTCTTGAAAAGCATTTGGGCTTTAATGCAGAAATGCTTTCTTTGATGACGGCGCTTTATGTTTTATTTGATCCGGTGATTACCTGTGCGAATGTGTTGGGTAATGGTGCCTTCTCAAAAGGAATTGACGTGCTTTCGGATGTGTTAAAAAAATGAGGGAAGCGAGATGTTTAAAACGATTTCTCTGAAAGAACTGGATCCTGCGATTGATGATGCGATCCGAAAAGAAGAACAACGTCAGGAAGATCACGTTGAATTGATTGCCTCCGAAAATTATGTGAGCCCTTGTGTGCTCGAAGCACAAGGTTCGGTGTTAACCAATAAATATGCGGAAGGGTATCCCGACAAGCGCTATTACGGTGGTTGTGAATTTGTGGATATTGCTGAAAAACTCGCGATCGAGCGTGTGAAAAAATTATTTGGCGCAGCGTATGCGAATGTGCAGCCGCATTCCGGATCGCAAGCGAATGCCGCGGCTTATGCAGCCCTCATTCAACCGAATGATGTCGTGCTTGGCATGAGTCTCGCGCATGGCGGTCATTTGACGCACGGTTCGCCGGTTAATTTTTCCGGAAAACTTTATCAATTTTATTCGTACGGTCTCGATTTAAAAACCGGTTTGATTGATTACGAGGAAGTCGAACGTCTTGCGCATGAACACAAACCCAAATTGATTGTCGGTGGTTTTTCTGCGTATTCACGAATCGTGGACTGGCAAAAATTACGAGATATTGCTGATAGCGTGGGTGCGTTTCTCATGGCGGATATTGCGCATGTCGCCGGTCTTATTGCGGTGGGTTTATATCCATCCCCTGTGAATATTGCCGATGTCACGACATCGACGACGCATAAAACATTACGCGGACCGCGCGGTGGATTGATTCTTGCCAAAGCCAATCCGGAGCTTGAAAAAAAGTTGAATTCAGCTGTTTTTCCGGGCGGTCAGGGTGGCCCGTTGATGCATGTGATTGCGGCGAAAGCGGTGGCGTTTCAGGAAGCGCTGCAACCTGATTTTAAACAGTATCAACAACAGGTGTTAAACAATGCGCGCGCAATGGCTTCTGTCATGATGGAGCGCGGATTTAACATTGTGAGTGGCGGGACAGACAATCATTTATTTTTAGTCGATTTGATTCAAAAAAATCTGACTGGCAAGGATGCTGAAGCGGCCCTCGGCCGCGCTTATATTACCGTGAATAAAAATGCGGTGCCCAATGATCCGCAATCGCCTTTTATCACGAGCGGCTTGCGTCTGGGCACACCGGCTGTGACGACCCGAGGATTTAAGGAAGAAGACTGTCGACAACTGGCCATTCAGATTTGTGATATTCTGGGTGATCTTCAAAATGAAAATACCATAGCACGTGTTCGTCAAACTGTGTTGGAAGTGTGTGAGCGTTTTCCCGTTTATCAGTCATAAATGAAAATCGGAGGAAGTGAACCATGCCATCGAGCCATACAGAGAGTACTACTCGTGATAGTCAGTCAGAAATGAAAGAACCGGCAATAAAACATAAAGTTATTATTCTCGCGGATTATAAAAATTGTTTCGATATTCTTTTTGATGAAATAACAACAGGGCTGCAGAATGTACCCGTGTGTTTGAAGATTGCTTCAGCGCTTAAGACAGATCTTAACCGCTATCTGGATGCGATCACGTACAATGCCGATGTGGTGTTTTACAGTCTTGATGGAGCAGAAGAGAAAGGAAATAGTCCTGTCAATTTTCTGACACTGTGTAAACAAAGAGGCTGGTTATATCGTCATCTTGAAGGTAACCCTTTTGAAGGTGACATTGACGTGAGACATCTGGTTCAAGGGGTCTTCGAAGATATTACCGAAAATCATCCGGACGACCACGAAAAAGAAATATTCTGTTTTTCAGGTCTCGTGAATGATGTTTTGTTCCCTCTGCGGAGACATTTTGTTCTTAATGCAAATGATCAGATTCCTCTTAATGCCACTTTTAATCTGGTTAAATTCAACTGGGCTGAAAAGCTTAAAGACGGTGTGATCCCCGAAGATACCATTGTGCATGAGCTGGGGTATGTGCGACGCGCTCAAAGACCGATCGTTTCTGTTCTGGCGAACCCGCCTGTTCCTTCCCCTGTCAGTGTCCCGGTCAAGCAATCCACGGCGTGGCGTTTTTTTACTTGCTGCGTGGCTGATTCGCTTGAAGACATGGTGCGAATCGAGGGCCCGGCTATGAAGAGACAGGGTCAAGGGCGGTAGTCATAAATGACAATCGGAGGAAGTGAACCATGCGATCGAACCATGCAGGAAGCACCAGTGTCATGCAAAAAAAAATGAACGCGGTAACAACGAAAAAAGCATTTATCATCGGAGATTATGACAATTGTTTCGATATTTTTTTTCGCGAGCTGAAAAATAAATTTGCCGGGCAGCCGGGGCTCCTGAATGTTCTTCTGGGGCTGGAAAAGGATCTCGGCACTTATCTGGACTGGATAACGCGTGGTGCGACCGTTTATTTCATTAATGGGTCAAGAAGGCAATCCATTTCGTCTGATGAGGAAGGGAATGCGAGCAATAAAAATGGTCTCTGTCTGCCAAATTATGTCGCGTTATGTGAAAAAAGAGGCTGGATATTATGCCAACGGTTGTATGCAGACAAAGTGAATAATGTGCCGTCCGGGACGGCTTTTCAGAATCGCGAGTATGACTTTGGTGAGGAGCTCGACAAGCGATTGCTGCTTGAAGATATATTTGATGAGATCAGGAGAGATCATCCGAATGACAGAGAGCTGCCGATTTATTTTTTTGATGATATGCTGAAAGGCATTTTGCTCCCGGTGAAGCAACATTTCGAAGCGGAAGAAAATAGTTTAAAAGTGCCGCCGAATGCGGTTTTTACGTTGGTTAATTTTAACTGGTTTGAACAGTTCAGGACCGGGTGGTTACCCAAAGAGACTATCGTGCGGGAAGTGGGAACGATAAAAGGGATACGAGAGTTGACGGAGCAGGACTTGAGAGCAAACCTGCTGAGTGTCTTGCCGCCTGGTACGCCGAGGCTATCTCCGCGTCATAAAGAAGTCGTTTTTCTTGCTTTTAATTATGTTCCGAATTTTGTCGCGCCGCCGCCATCGCCTGTGGTGGAAGTGGATTCGACTTCATCGTCGTCAAAAGATTCGTCTGTGTCTTCTTCCGTACCCACGACGGAAGAACCTTCGCCGCCCTCGTCGTTGACTGGCTCTGAGTCGGGTTCAGACCCTGCGACGCCTCCGGTCGGAAAAACCGCGCCGCGACTTTTTTGTTGCTGCCGAAAAAAGGTGCCGGTCGTTGAAGGGAGCGCATCGAATGATCATGTGCCACTGAGACGCTGGCGAAGGCGCGGCGGGCAGCGGGCGCAATTCTAGCCTGCTGCACCGAGCGGGGAGAGATAAGTATTCGGTGATGTCATGCCAGCTAAAAACATGCTGGCATGACAAAGAACCTTGACTGAGGAAGTGTTAATAACTGTTTGATTATACAGGGAAATTTAGTTTCGCGGCTCGCCTGGTTTGGCCCGGATTTTTGTAAGTTATTGATTCTATTGAAGTTTTTAAAAAACCCGGGTTTGGCGATTTTAGGGGTTTTTCATGTCATCTCGCCACGTCGTCCCGCGGCTTGTCCGCGGGATCCAGAACTTTCTAACTGGATCCCGCGGACAAGCCGCGGGACGACGTAAGCGGGGCCGCGAGATAATGCATTTCCAACTGTGCGAGAGCCTGTTTTAACCAGGGGGTGAACTGATCCGGCGTGCGGGTCATTTCATCTTTCAAATCCGGAAGCGTTATCCAGCGGGTTGCTGCGACTTCTTCCGGATTCACTTTAAAAACCGGGTCCGTCAGAAAACCGACCAGCACATGATCCACTTCATTTTCAATCAACCCATTCTCAAAATGCGCGATGTAATGAAATTTCCCGACCCATTCAAGCGGTGTTGTCATGCCCATTTCTTCCAGCAAACGGCGTTCTCCGGCTGCCACAATGTCTTCATCCGGACGGGGGTGGGAGCAGCAGGTATTGGTCCAGAGCAGCGGCGAATGGTATTTGCCCCTTGCCCGTTGTTGCAGCAATAATTCTGTCGTAAGTCCCTGACGAAAAATAAAAACCGAGAACGCCCGATGGCAGAGACCCTGCTCGTGTACGAAGAGTTTTTCGGCGGTGCCGAGAAAGTTGTCCTCTTCGTCGACAAGCGCAATATGTTCAGTTGCTGTCATCAATGATTTTCCAGTAAAATGGGCCGCGTTTCGTCTTATAACATAGAACCCTTTTTTGGATAACCATTATTTTATGCGCTGGCACACATCAGAACAAATCGCAACCGTCCCCATGCGTCTCGTTGGCCCCCTGATTTTCAATGGCCCGGAAGTGAATGCGGAATTGATGATTCCGCTCGCCACCTTTGAGACACCGCTATGGCCATCGACTCACCGCGGGGCGAAAGTGTGCTCGCTTTCAGGCGGCATACGCGCCGTGATTGTGGATGATCGCATGACGCGTTCCGTTCTGCTTGAAGCCGACAATATCGTCGATGCGTATGAAGCGATGCTCAATTTACAACAACATCGGGAAGCGATGCAGACGATTATTTCAGAAACCAGTCGTTACGCCCGATTGCTCGATATGCACATTCAACAGAACGGCAATTTATTATTCGTGCGTTTTGAATTTCATACGGGGGACGCGGCCGGACACAATATGTCAACACTCGCCGCCGATCGATTGCTTGAGTGGATTTTATTGCGGTTTCGCACACTGAAATATGTGTCGATTTCCGGGAATTTTTGTTCGGATAAAAAAACCTCTGCGGTGAACGGAATGTTAGGGCGAGGTAAATATGTGGTTGCTGAAGTCAGGGTGCCGCTCGCGATTTGTGAAAGTTATTTAAAAACCACGCCTGAAAAAATCGTCCAGTTAAATATTAAAAAAAATCTGATCGGTAATATCATGGCGGGTGGATTACGCACGGCGAACGCGCATTTCGCCAATATGTTACTCGGATTTTATCTGGCAACCGGACAGGATGCCGCCAATATCGTCGAAGGTTCGCAAGGCATGGTGCATGCAGAAGTGCGAGGTCAGGATTTATATTTTTCCGTGACATTGCCGCATGTGATTGTGGGGACAGTGGGCAGCGGCAAGACGTATGATTTTGTCAGGGAAAATTTGAGGTTGCTCGGTTGTCTTGAAGAGCGCATACCGGGGGATAATGCAAGACGACTCGCCATCATTGTGGCCGGTGCTGTTTTATGCGGTGAATTGTCATTGCTCGCAGCACAAACAAGACCCGGTGAACTCATCAAATCACATTTAAAACTGGAACGCCGAAAATCCGGTCAGGGAGAACCTCGTGCTTAAAGTGGGTATTGATTCAATCAGTTTTTATACGTCGCATTATGCACTCGATCTCGCATCGCTTGCGAGCGCGCGTGGTATCGAAGCAGATAAATTTCATGTGGGACTGGGCCAGCATCGCATGGGCGTCACAGCGCCTTCTGAAGATATTGTGACACTTGCTGCCAATGCAGCGTTTCGTGCGATTCGCCATATCGATCCGGCACACATTGAAATGCTGTTATTTGCAACGGAATCCGGCATTGATCAATCCAAGGCAGCTGGCATTTATGTGCATCATTTATTGGGCTTGTCTGAACGTTGCCGCGTGATTGAATTAAAACAGGCGTGTTACAGTGCAACGCTTGCACTGCAACTGGCACTCCCTTTTTTGCGTCAGCATCCGGATAAAAAAATATTATTGATCGCATCCGATGAAGCGCGTTATGGATTGGGAACGCCGGGTGAATCATCACAAGGCTGCGGTGCGGTTGCGATGGTTTTATCTGCCAATCCGCGCATCATTGCGTTTGATCCGGAATATGGCGTTGTGACCGAAAATGTCATGGATTTCTGGCGACCGAATTATTCGGAAGAAGCCTTTGTCGAAGGAAAATATTCCAGCAAATTGTATTTGACGATGCTTGAAAAATCCTGGCAACAATATCACGCCTGGTCGGGTCGCGGTTTTCATCAGCATGATTATTATTGTTATCACACGCCTGTTCCGCGTCTGGTTGAAAAAGCACATCAACATCTCGCCAAAATCAATGGCCATGAAAAAATGACGGATGAGGAAGTGGCAGCACACGTGGGGCATTCGCTGGAATATGGACGCAAGATTGGTAACAGTTATACAGCTTCCTTGTATGTGGGGTTGACTGCATTGCTGGATCTTGCAACCGAAGATCTTTCGAATAAACGGATTGGTTTTTACAGTTATGGGTCAGGCTGTGTGGCGGAATATTTTAGTGGTGTCGTTCAACCGGGTTATCAACAAATGCTTGATACCGCGCAGCATGAAAAAATATTGAAAGAGCGTACGACGCTGAGTTACCCGGAATATGAAGCCTTTTACACGCATCGTTATCCCGAAGATGGCAGTCATATGGAGATGCCAACACACGAGACCGGACGGTTTCGGCTGGCGGCCATTCGTGATCATAAACGCATTTATGAGCAGGTGGATTAATTGAACGTTCAGGCACCGGGTAAACTGATTCTCTCCGGCGAACATGCTGTCGTTTATGGAAAGCCTGCGCTTGCGATGGCGGTGAATCGCTACGTGACAGCGACAGCGCAGCCGCAATTATTGCCGCTCGTGTCATTTGATTTGTCGGATCTTGCTTACGAACATGGATTAACGTTCACAGCGCTCAATCGATTAAAAAGTCGCATCAAGGAAAATTATCAACGATTTGTGTCGGGACAATTTCACATTCGGGATGTGTTACAAAAACCGGTGGAGCTTGCACAATTCGCCCTGTCACTTTTTTTGGAAAACTTCAATCTGAAATTAACGCAAGGTATCAAAATTCGCGTGCAGTCGGATATTCCAATCGGTTGCGGAATGGGGTCTTCTGCTGCGACGGTTTTAAGTATCGTTCATGCGATTGCGCACCATTTAAAGATCGAATTATCCTCCGAACTTTTTTTTCGTTTGGCTCTGGAAGCTGAAAACATGCAGCACGGGCATTCCAGTGGTCTTGATTTGCAAGTGTCCCTGAAAGGCGGGTGTGTGCTTGTCAAAAATGGCGAAATTGTTTCGCGTCCAGTCCCGACATTTCCGATGTATCTCGTGAATACCGGCGTGCCGATGACGACAACGGGCGAATGTGTGGTGCATGCCGCGCGTTATTTCAAGACAAGTGATATCGGTCACGATTTTGCAGAAGTGACGGAAGCCATGGATGCGGGATTGCAACAGCATCATCTGGCAGACATTCAGCGAGCGGTCACTGAAAATCACCATTTATTAACGCGCATTGGTGTGGTGCCATCCACAGTACAGCGTTTTATTCAGGATGTGATGGCAAGTGGAGGCGCTGCAAAAATTTGTGGTGCGGGCGCATCGCGCGGTGAAAAAGCCGGGATTGTGCTGGTTGTCACAGAAGATGTGTCGGCACTCGCGACACTGTGTGCGCGCTATCATTATCCGCTGTTGCCAATGACAGGTGAATCGCGGGGGGTGCATATTGTTTAGGGCAAGTGCGCCTGGCAGTTTGATGTTGCTCGGGGAATATGCTGTGTTGCACGGCTATCCTGCCGTGGTGTGTGCGATTGATAAACGCATTCACGTGACGCTGACACCACGCGATGATATGTGTGTGATACTCGATTCAGCATTAGGCCATCATGAAACCACTTTGTCGCAACTTGAAGTTGTAACCCCTTTTCAATTTGTTCTCGAAACAGTTTATACATTCAAAAAAAAATTGCGTCAGGGTTTTCATCTTCACATTGAATCGGAATTTTCAGACACAGTTGGTTTTGCATCCTCTGCTGCCGTGACGGTTGCAACCACGGCTGTGTTATCCGAATGGCTGGCATTATCTTTATCCAAAAATGAAATGATTCAAAAGGCGCGCGATATTGTGTATGCAGTTCAGGGAAGTGGCTCAGGTGCGGATGTCGCGGCGTGTGTGTCGGGCGGTCTCGTTTTTTATCGAAAAGAGCCTTTTATCGCGGAAACCCGAGCGATTCAGCATCCCATGACAGTAGTCTATTCCGGTCATAAAACCCCAACTCCTATCGCTATTCAACAAGTCGAAAAACGATTTTTGTCGTATCCCGTCTTATTTTCAAATCTGATGAAGGCGATCGGTGCATGTGTTGAACAAGGTTTTGAAGCATTGAAACAGCATGATTGGCAAGTGTTGGGTGAGATGATGACCGTTCAACAGGGATTGATGGATGCATTGGGCGTGAATACGGCAGCAATGAATGGCATAATACACTTATTGCGACAGGAACCGGCTTTATCTGGCGTCAAAATATCCGGTTCCGGGTTCGGTGATTGTGTAGTGGCGCTCGGGGAATGTTCCGCACAACTACCAAACGGCGCGAAACAAATCAGGATCAACATGGCCAGTGAAGGAGTTCGCATTGAGAAAATCTGATGTCGTATCCATTGTATTGGCAGAGCAAAAGACGGTGTTGCCGCGTCATGCCTCATCCAAAGCCTATGCATCGAGCAATATTGCCTTGTGTAAATATTGGGGCAAGCGCGATCAGGAATTGAATTTGCCGGTGACGTCGAGTTTTTCCATTTCGCTCAAGAATAAAGGGGCGACGACAGAATTGGCTGTGCATAAGAGTGCGTATGATGAAGCATTTTTAAATGGCCAGGCGGTTGACTGGGTGTCTCCTTTCGGTAAACGCTTGCTGGCTTTTCTGGATTTATTTCGTGTAGAACGCGATTTGCATTTTTCTCTTAACATTAAAACAAATATTCCGATCGGTGCTGGTCTTGCTTCATCTGCATGTGGCTTTGCATCGCTGACCAAAGCACTCGATGCCCTGTTTGGCTGGAAATTGAAAGAGCATGAATTATCAATTCTCGCGCGACTGGGCAGTGGCAGTGCGAGTCGTTCGATCTGGCAAGGTTTTGTCGAATGGCATGCCGGTATTCGGGCAGACGGGATGGACAGTTTTGGTGAATTAATTGCGGATCAGTGGCCGGAATTGCGGCTGGGTCTTCTCGTTTTGAATGAACGGGAAAAATCGGTGAGTTCGCGCGATGCGATGCAACGCACGGTCACAACGAGTCCGCTTTATAGCGCATGGCCGACCAAAGTGAATCGCGATTTGTCTGCATTAAAACAGGCGATTAGTCTGAAAGATTTTCAACTGTTTGGTAAAACCGCGGAGTCAAATGCCATGACCATGCATGCCACCATGCTGAGTGCCTGGCCGACGATTTGTTATTTTCTCCCTGAAACAATTTTTGCTATGAATCAAATCTGGCAATTGCGTCATGATGGATTGCCGGTGTTTTTTACGCAGGATGCAGGCCCCAATCTGAAATTGATTTTTTTGGAAAAAGACAGTGCGACGGTGGCATCCCACTTTCCGAAAATGGAAGTGATTGCACCGTTTACGGATTAGGGTGTTGTAAACGCTCGCATCACACGACTGCGGGATGATGTAGCCGCGGGTGCGGGGGTGATAGCCTTCAGATAGTTTTGTAAAATGCTTGCCAGTGGATCTTTTGAAAATTTCCCGTGGACTGACTGAACTGACTCGGATAATGCGGTGATCTTTGACGTATTGTCACATTCTTCTGTCAAAAAAGTCATGGCTGTCACGACCTGATGCAAGTCATAAGGCAGTTGTATATGTTCAATATATTTTCGTAACGCCTGAAAACAGGTTTTTTTGGCTGGATTGTCCGAGGTGAGGGTTGCGATCATATTGCCTATCAATGATTTTTGACTCTCTATCAGGAGATTATTAAAAAATTTTAAACTTTCTTTACTGTCTAAAAAAATCCTGAGTAACGCACATTTTTTCTGTGATGATTTCAGTCTCTTGATGATATCCAACTGTTGTTCAAATGGTTCCTGATCGAGAAGTAGCTGGATTTGAATAATCGGCAGCAAGCTGATAAACGCCATGGCACCATTTGAAGACAATAATTTTTTTAAATGGGGCAATACATCCGGGTGGCATTCTGTGTCATTTGTTTTTTCTTCGGGATGTCCTCGTAATAACTGATTGATACTGATGAGGTGTTTGCACATATCCTCTTCGCGCAAGATGCTTTGAAGAGAAGCCAGTTTATCAAACACTTTCGGTAAAATCTCGGGAATAAATTTATCTTTGGAAGCAAGTTTCAGGAGAGGCTCAAGCAACGGATAATATTTTTCCTGATTCACGATCAGGTTAAAGAGATTAGGGATATCCACAGAAAGAAAGGGAAAAATCAACAGATCATATTTTTCCTGTTCTTCCGGCGTCAACGTTAATTTTTTAAATAGCGTTGCATGCTGATCCAGCAGAACGTCTAAAAAATCCGTGTTCGCGATAAGAGAAGGATTCATGAAAAACCATTTTAATATATTCTGTTTATCTTCTATTGTTGTGATCTGTTGAAAAAGGTAACGCAGATTTAAATGGGTGATGACATTGGGAGTGGAATGTTTCACTGTTTCAAGTAATTCTTTTATTTGATCAGGGTGCCATGATGCAATGAATTTTGCGGCCTGACCAGGAAGGGCGGCCGTTTTTAAATAATTCAGTAAATCGAGATGGCAAGTTCGCCAGGGTGTTGTTTTGACGCCAGGCTGCAAAAGAGTATCGTTAATAAAAAATAAAAATTTTTCGATATCACGAGGTTGTATCTGATCCAGCAGGTTGTTTAAATTGGGAGGTGTTTGGCAGGATGGGTCTTTGAGAAAACGTTGAATCAGGTCTCTTGTCTCATTAAATGGAAGCCGCCTTGCTATTTTACTTCGTATCAAAAGATCGATTCTCTCGGGTGGCGTCACGGATAAAAGCGCCATGATCGTCTGATTTAAATTGCGATCGATACAATAATCCAGCAAGCCTTTTTCATTATTATCAGTATCCATGAGCTGCATGAGTAATATATCGTTTTGATTATTTGAAAAATGAATTTGAAAGAACTCATGTTCGGTAGATAAAATGGAAAAAACACATTCGGAGCGGAGTGCCCTCAGTGAAATTTTTTCGAGAAGTAGTATGATTTTGTCATAATGGTCTGGATTATGTAATGCATATTGCAGTGCGTTTCGTCTTCCATGTCCGGCAGCGGTATTTACCCATAAATCACGTTCTTTTTGAGGAACAGATAACGGATTTTCCAACAACCGATCAAGTGTGGTGTCTTTTTTAGGTACTGTGCGCATGGTTCCCCGATAGGATCAAATAGAAATAGTCAGATGACACGGCTTAAAAAGTTTAAAATAAGAAGACTGTAAACACCAGCAAGGACATCATCTAAAATCATGCCGAATCCGCCAGATACTTTTTTATCGATATAACCAATCGGCCAGGGTTTCCAGATATCAAATAATCGAAATAAAAGAAAACCGAGTGCCATCCATAGTAATCCATGCGGCACGCCAGTCATCGTGACAAGATAGCCGACGATTTCATCGAGACACATGCCCTGATGATCATGCACGTGGATTTCTTTCGACACACGTTCACATAACCACATGCTGCCAATGGTAATTAATATAACCAGCGAAATATAAACAGGCAGTGAGAAGGTGCAAATGGCAAGATAAAACGGGATCGCAATGAGCGTGCCAAAAGTGCCGGGTGCAAAAGGCATTGCACCACTGCCAAAACCAAAAGCAATAAAATGCGATGGCTTTTGCCAGATCGAATCCGGAATGGGTGGAACCGTATAATCACGCATGGTCATCTCTGAAATGTTGCCAGCCTTTGTCTGGTACAGGATACCGTTTGCCGTTTGAAAAAATCAAATCCAGTGTTTGAGTGTCGGTGATAGTGCCAATACACGTGCACTCTTTGGGGACGCGATTTTTTTTATCAGCAGGCACCGTAAAACAGAGTTCGTAATCATCACCGCCATTCAATGCAAAATGCAGCGCCTGATCTTTTTCCAAATGAGAAAGCGCGTTTGATAAGGGAATCTGATCGGGATGGATTGTGGCACCCACACCACTTTTTTCAAGAATATGACCGAGATCAGCTAAAAGCCCATCGGATAAATCAATGGCGGCACTCGCGATATCGCGTAACTGTTCGCCCAGTTGAATACGTGGAATCGGACGATTGAGTTTTTCGACACAGTTTTTTTGATCGTCAATAGACAAATTTATTTTTTTCTGCAAAAAAGCAAGACCCGCTGCGGCATCACCCGGTGTATTGCTGACATAAATGAAATCGCCGGGTTTGGCTGTGTTACGTTGAATGGCTTGTCCTGTCGGAACCAGTCCAATTGCCTGAACCGTGATAGTCAAAGGCCCTTGAGTGAGATCACCACCAATGAGTTCTGCGTGATAGTTTGTTGCGAGTGTCAAAAAATCGCGAGAAAAATCCGTCAGCCATGTTTCGTCCACTGCAGGCAATGTCAAGGCCAGTGTTAACCAGGCCGGTGTTGCGCCCATGGCAGCCAAATCACTCAAATTAACGGCCAGTGATTTAAAACCGATGTCCGCTGCAGAAGTATTTATCGGAAAATGAACACCCTTGACCAATGTGTCGGTTGTGATAACCAGTTGCTGATCCGTGGGTGGTGAAATGATCGCTGCATCATCGCCTGTTCCCAACAAAACATCTTTACGTGAAAGCGTTTGTGGTGTGAAAAAACGTTGAATGATGGCAAATTCATTCATGATTTTTTGTGGGCCTCTATTTCAACCGTACGTAATTTACGTGCTATCTGATCCAAAATACCATTCACAAATTTGTGGCCTTCGACAGAACCAAATGTTTTGGCAAGCTCCAGTGCTTCATTGATCGCGACACGGTAGGGAATATCCGGACGGTTCGCGAGTTCATAGATGCCGAGGCGCAAAATCGCGAGCTCCACAGGATCCAGTTCGTGAAGCGGACGGCTTAAAAAGGGTTTCATCTGATTGTCGAGTGCTTCATGCTCTTTCGAAATCGCATGAATCAATTCCTTAAAATAATCCAGATCGGTTTTTTGTTTAATATGATGTACCAGAAATTCCAGTTCAATGTCAGTGATGGGTGTTCCCGACAGTTGCCATTGATACATGGCTTGCAGTGCATATTGCCTGGCGTTTCGACGCGCAGTCGGATTCATGTCAATTCACTCCTCATTTTTTATTTTTTCAAGACGGCTCACTTCTTCACGAAAATCCTTGATGTCCTGAAAGCTTCGATAGACTGACGCAAAGCGGACATAGGCAACCGGGTCGAGGTTTTGCAATTCTTCCATGACCCATTCACCCAGTTGTCTTGAGGAAATTTCACGTTCTCCCGACGTGCGTGATTTATGAATGATGCGGTTGACAGCATTTTCAATGTATTCCTGACTCACGGGGCGTTTTTCGAGTGCGCGGGAAATACCGCCGCGCAATTTATCTTCGTTAAAGAGATCCCGTCTGCCATCGCGCTTGATGATGCGTGGCAGAGCCAGTTCAGCCGTTTCGTAGGTGGTGAAGCGTTCCTTGCAGATCAGGCATTCGCGACGTCTTCGCACCTGATTGTTTTCCCGAATCAGGCGCGAGTCCGTTACTTTGGTGTCATTCGCATAGCAAAATGGGCAGTACATGATGGTGCTTACCTCAACTTTCGCAGAGTTTAGCCGATTTGAATGCGCGGTGCATTATTTATTCCGTTGCATTAATCGGGTAGCAAATTGAGACAACAGGTTGTTTTTTTCTGCCACTAAATCCAGTGATTGAATGGCTGTGTTGAACAGGGTTTCAATTTTTTTTCGGCTGGCAGTGATACCTTGAAGCGCGGGCCAGGTGATTTTTCCGTTAGTCTGGTCGATTCCTTGCGGTTTGCCAGTCTGGTCAGCGGTTTTTTCAATATCGAGCAAGTCATCCTGAATCTGGAAGGCGAGTCCTATATTTTCTGAAAATAAATAAAGTGCATCCAGCGTTGCGGAATCGGATACACCCGCTGAAAGAGCGCCCAGCCTGACCGAGGCATTCAAAAGAGCACCCGTTTTCAACCGATACATTTGTATTAATTCATCGGGCGAGGAAACGCCTTCCATATCCATCGTTTGCCCCGCTGCCATTCCACGCATGCCGCTGGCTTCACTTAATACTTTAATCATATCGAGGCGTTGTTTCGCGGTGAGTCCGGACGGGTGTCTTGCAATAATATCAAAAGCCATGGGCTGGAGAGCATCACCGGCGAGGATAGCAATGGCTTCATTGAAGGCTTGATGGCAGGAAGGTTTGCCACGCCGAAAGTCTGCATTGTCCATGGCAGGCAGGTCATCATGGATTAATGAATAGACGTGAATGAGTTCAATGGCGCATGCCGCAGCATCCATCTCTTCAAAAGGCGCATGGAAGAGTTGTCCGGTCAGATAGACAAGCAGTGGGCGAGTGCGTTTTCCACCCTTTAATGTGGCATACGCCGCGGCTTTTTGTAAACCGGGTGCGGGAAATGAATCGTCCAGCAGATACTGGTGTAGCAGGTTTTCCAGTCGGGCTTCTGCGTCGGCAATAAAATCTGTCAGGGTCATTCGGTGTCATTCTCGTAAGATTCCAGCGACGTGTTGCCGTTTTTTTGCGTCAAAATCTGCACTTTTTGTTCGGCTTCCTGTAGTATTTTTTGCGCGTGGCGGATCAGGGTGATGCCTCGCTCAAATCGGGTGAGCGATGTTTCGAGAGTCAGATTGCCATGCTCCATTTTTTCAATGAGCACGGATAATTCGGCTAACGATGCTTCCAGATCGGGTAGTTTGGGCTTTTGGGGCATGGTTTCATTGACCTCTGACTAATTAATAGCGAGCGAGTATCTTACTCCTAAAAAATGAACAAGTTGAATAGTCGCAAGCGTTTTTCAAACTAATTTAAAATTATTTTAAAAATCGGGTTGACAGGTTTTGTTAAGGATGTAGAATGCGCGTCTCTGAGTAACTGTTCTTTAAAAATTTAGCCAAGCAATGAGTGTGGGCACTTACGTCGATGACGTTGTTTAAGAAATTATCGATTGTGAAGTGACCTTTGAGGTAACTGAACGATTGAGTAAGGGTTAGATTTAAAGATTTATAGATATAAATTGGAGAGTTTGATCCTGGCTCAGATTGAACGCTGGCGGTATGCTTAACACATGCAAGTCG
>DATIJJ010000059.1:0-2955 GCA_035478795.1 Gammaproteobacteria bacterium
GGCTATCGCCGCCGCCAATTCTTCAACTGCCTCGTCGGATAACGTGATCGTGATGTCCATGTAAGCTCCTTTGAATTTTTGTTGACCGCCTGCAATGGTATTATCACAAACTTCCCGCAAAAAATCAACATTTGTCAAAGTTGATTTTTCGGACCGTTGGCTCGCTTAATTATGTCCGAATGCAAAAGCGCAAACAATTCATCGAGGCGCTGATGCGGCCCAAGTGCCACATGGACTTGCGGGCCATCAGCGTGGGCAATGTCGTCAGGGGCACGGCATATGCCGACAATTTTGAAGAGGTAGAGAAATTCGCGTTGCGGCATGGTCGCAATAGCGAGATATACATGGGCGTCGCTCCAAGGATCAATGCCAACGGCAACCGCGGATTGAAGAACTGCGCGTTGCCGACCGCATTGTGGATAGACGCAGACGACGAGAAAGCGACGAGAGCCGAGCTGGCATTATTTGAATTAGATCCCTCCATCATAGTACGATCCGGCATGGGACTTCACGTCTACTGGTTATTGCTCGGTGAACCATCAGGTCAAGATCAGGTGAAACAGGCGTTAAGACAACTCGCCCGGCGGCTAGAGGGCGACGTGAAGAGCGCAGAACCGGCCCATATCCTCAGGGTCCCCGGCACCATGAACCATAAATATAGGCCATTTAGGCCGGTGGAAGTGGAGTATATAGATGTTGATCGAAAATACGAAATTGGACAGATCTTAAAGGTTACCGCTCCGCCATCACGGTCTGCCGCATTCTCGAAAGGCCGATCTTATATGTCTGAATTGCCGCCCGCCGTGCAGGGGGAGCACGGGGACGACGCGACATATCGTGCGGCCTGTGTGCTGGTACGGGACCTCGGACTCGGGGAGGAAGAGGCACTTGAGCTGATGATGGAGTGGAATGCTCGCTGCGTGCCGCCATGGGATCAGGGTGAACTACTCAAGAAGATACGTGGGGCGGAGGCATATGGGCTGAACGACCGGGGCGCTGCCGATCCAGCAATAGACTTTGAGGAAGTTGCTGGGATAGAAGAATCTGGATTTGAGCAGAAGTCGGGTTCTGATAAAATAGCCTCGTTGATGAACAAGATAAGCGCTGAATTTAAATCTGTAGACGAAAATGGTAAATACAAAGCATATGCCCACAGGCCCGATGAAATACTGGGAAGAAAATATTGGGTCAAGTATGACTGGGTAAATTTTCTTCGGGTCTGTGGAGCCGTGATGCACTATGGCAATGTAAAAATAAAGGTCAGTGATGATAAGACAAAATCAATACCTGCGGGCCAGTATTGGCTTACCATGCACAAGAAAAAAATAACATATAGGGGAATAGTGTATGCCCCAGAATATGACAGTGACAGGACTCCGGATGACAGACTCAACATATGGACGGGATTTGCGGTAAATCCCGAACCAACGGGTTCATGGGAATTATTAAAAAAACTAATACTCGAGACGCTATGTGGGTCTAATAATACTTCATACGAATACGTTATAAACTGGATGGCGAGAGCTGTTCAGATGCCGTCTGAACCTGGAGCGGTGGCATTAGTATTTAAGGGACCGAAGGGGACAGGAAAAAGTACACTGGGGACTGCATTCATACGGTTATTTGGGCAACATGGAATGCACGTAACTTCTCCGACATTATTGACCGGACGTTTTAATGCACATCTTCGTGACATAAGTGCCCTGTTTGCAGACGAGGCATTTTGGGCAGGTGACAAGACGGGCGAGGGTATATTAAAAGGATTGGTTACTGATTCTCTAATAACGTATGAGGGAAAAGGAACAAATGCAGAGAGTGGGCGAAATTGTGTACATCTCATGATGGCTTCTAATGAAGATTGGGTAGTGCCCGCGGATTTAACTGGTGAGCGACGGTTTGCAGTATTTGGGGTGGAAAACAATGTACGCGACAATAATTTTTGGGGCGCCGTCAAATATGAATTAAACAATGGTGGGCTAAAACGAATGTTATATGATCTCAAGACGCGCGATATATCTGATTTCAACGTATTTCATGTACCGCAGACTTCTGCCTTGGCAGAACAGAAAGTACAAACTCTGCGAACCAGCGAGGCATGGTTGTGGGATCTAGTTGTACATGAATATGAAGATATTACATTACATGAAGGCAATGTTGCATTAATAGATGACCTTGAAATGTCCATAGATAGTTTTTATACCCGAAAAAGATTAAAACCATCCGTAACATCGCTGCCCATGCACCTTGGAAAACTCATAAAGAAAATGATACCGTCGGCCGTAAAAACACGAATTTTAGTAGATGAAAAAAGACGTTGGGGGTATATTTTACCATCACCAGAAGACGCAATAAAATACATAGAAAAAACTCTTGGGTTAGAATCTGAAGATGGCCTACTTTTTTAAGCAGAAGGAAAAATGTTACAAAGATGTTACAAATGTTAAACCAGAAAGAAAAATATACGCCAGAAAGAAGGAAATTCAAAAATCTGTGGCTAACATTGTCTAACTTTAGAACTATTTTAAAGTAAAGTTGGACACAGTTAAATGCTTTTATTTCAATTACTTGTCTAACTTGGCTAACTGTCTGACTTTCAGAATGCAACTTGGGAAAAAAATTTCTCTTAGGGGGAATTTAAAACAAAGTAGTTGTTGCCCAAGTTGGACACGGGGTTAATTTCAAAATGCTCTATGCGTTAGATTCTGGTAAAAAAACATCGGCGTCACCAAATTTCAATAAGGCCATATGTCCAAATTGTCGTCAAACAGTTATTCCAAAATGTGGTGAAATTAATATATGGCATTGGGCGCATAAAAATAGATTTGATTGTGATAAATGGTCAGAAGGTGAAACGGAATGGCACTTAAAATATAAAGCATTGTTTCCAGCAAATCAAGTTGAAGTTTCTATAACCCATGATTCTAGGAAACATAGAGCCGATATCGTATTGGCGTC
>DATIJJ010000060.1:0-7410 GCA_035478795.1 Gammaproteobacteria bacterium
ACATGCATACAGTGGGTAAAAGGCAGTGTTCAACCGAAATTCGAAAATAAAATAGGTTATAAAACATATTATTTCGAGAAGAGCCACTATGTTTCCAAAGCTAAAATTTGGAAAGGCGCCGGGTCCCGCTTAAGGAGCGTCGCGGGATGACGCTCCGATAAAGAAAATTGAAATCAACAGCGAATAGATCTTGCCAAATGTCAGCACGCACTGATGACTCAAAAACTTATCCTACCCCTCCGATTTCGACGACCGCTTCCGCTCATTCTCTTTCAAAAATTTCTTCCGCACGCGAACCATACCCGGCGTCACTTCAACCAGTTCATCGTCATCAATAAATTCCAGCGCCTGCTCGAGCGTCATCAAAATCGGTGGCACCAGATTGATGTTTTCATCGGACCCTGCCGCACGAATATTGGTTAACTGCTTGCCCTTGCATACATTCACAACCAGATCATTGTCACGCGAATGAATACCTACAATCATCCCTTCATACACTTCCGTTTGCGGCCCAATGATCATGCGTCCGCGTTCCTGCAAATTCCAGAGAGCAAATGCAAGAGCGATACCCGCCTGATTCGAAATCAATACACCATTTTGACGTTGCGCAAATTCACCTTTCACCGCCGGTCCGTAATGACTGAACACATGATGCAGCAATCCGGTTCCGGATGTCATCGTTAAAAACTCATTATGAAAACCAATCAGCGCTCGCGCCGGAATCACATAGTCAAGACGCACACGACCTTTATCATCCGCCACCATGTTTTTTAAATCACCCCGACGACTGCCCAGTTTTTCCATGATGGAACCCTGATGCGTCGTCTCAACATCGACCGTCATGGTTTCATACGGTTCCTGCAATTCACCGTCCACCATTTTGGTAATCACTTCCGGACGTGACACCGCAAGCTCAAATCCTTCACGCCGCATATTTTCAATTAAAATGGATAAATGCAATTCCCCGCGACCCGATACCTTAAATTTGTCCGGATCCGCCGTATCTTCCACACGCAGGGCCACATTGTGCAATAACTCCTGCTCAAGCCGTTCACGAATTTTACGGCTTGTTACATACTTTCCATCACGACCGGCAAAAGGCGACGTATTCACCTGAAACGTCATGCTGACTGTCGGCTCATCCACACTTAACGGAGGCAACGCTTCAACCGTCGCCGGATCACATAAGGTATCGGAAATCTTCAATGCATCAATACCGGTGATTGCCACAATATCACCCGCATTGGCCGTCGCCACTTCCGTACGCTCAAGACCCATGTATTCGAGCACTTGCAAAATACGTCCTTGCCGCGATTTACCTTCACGATCCAAAACAACGACCGGCATATTGGTTTTAACCTGACCGCGCTTGATTCGACCAATGCCAATCATGCCCACATAACTCGAATAATCCAGCGTACTGATCTGCATCTGAAAAGGCCCGGTCGGGTCCACTTGCGGCGGTGGCACACAATCTACAATCGTTTGAAAGAGCGGTCTCATATCGACCGATTCATCCTTCAGATCGAGCTTTGCATAACCCATCAATGCCGAGGCATACACAATCGGAAAATCAAGCTGCTCATCCGTCGCACCCAGACGATCAAACAAATCAAATACCTGGTCCACCACCCAGTCAGGTCGAGCCCCCGGACGATCAATCTTGTTAATCACGACAATCGGATTTAACCCCTGCGCGAATGCTTTCTGGGTCACAAATCGGGTTTGTGGCATGGGACCATCCACCGCATCGACCAGCAACAATACCGAATCCACCATGGACAGAATACGCTCAACCTCACCGCCAAAATCCGCATGCCCGGGCGTATCCACGATGTTAATACGGTAATCGCCCCATTTAAGCGCGGTATTTTTCGCGAGAATGGTAATACCGCGCTCACGTTCAAGGTCATTACTGTCCATCACCCGCTCGGTATTGGTTGTTTTTTTAGATAAACTCGAGGTTTGTTGTAATAATTTATCAACCAATGTCGTTTTGCCATGGTCAACGTGCGCGATAATCGCGATATTTCGTAACTGTTCTGACACAATAAGGATCCTGATAGATTTTTAAAAGGCCTGCATTTTAACCGAAACGGCGACTTTTAGCCAATTTAAACTGATCCAACGCATTCGATTTCATTTTGCCCGGTCATTAGGCTAGAATACCCCGACTTATTTTTATGACGCCGGGTTTCAGGAGAGATGACATGTCTGTCGCACTAAAAAAATTGCTGGAAGAACATAATGCGGAATTTGTGGATCTGCGTTTTTGTGATTTAAGAGGAAAGGAACATCACGTCACCATCCCAAAAAGTAAAATGGATGACAGCCTGTTTCAACATGGAAAGGTTTTTGATGGCTCATCCATCGCCGGGTGGTGCATGATTAACAAATCCGATCTGGTGTTAAAACCCGATGCTGCAACCGCCGTACCTGACCCGTTTTGTGAAGTGCCCACCGTCAATATCCGTTGTGATGTATTTGATCCCACGACCGGAAAACCCTATTTACGCGATCCACGTGCGGTGGCGAAACGTGCCGAGATCTATCTGAAAGAATCCGGTATTGCCGATGTCTGTTATTTTGGTCAGGAAGTGGAATTTTTTATCTTCGACAACGTGTGCTGGAAACTGGCCATGAATGGCTGCTCCTATGAAGTCGATTCACTGGAAGCAGACTGGAACACAGACAAACGACTGGAAGAAGGTAACATGGGGCACCGTCCACGCATCAAGGGCGGCTATTTTCCCGTACCACCCGTGGACTCATCACACGACCTGCGTTCCACCATGTGTCAGACATTGATGGACATGGGTCTTGTTCCCGAAGTCCACCATCATGAAGTGGCCACCGGCAATCAAAATGAAATCACCACGCGTTACAGCACGCTGCTCGTCAAGGCCGATGAAATGCTGGTCTTTAAATACGTACTGCATAACGTCGCCCATTCCTTCGGAAAAACCGTTACGTTCATGCCAAAACCCCTTGTCGGTGATAATGGCAGCGGGTTGCATTGCCATCAATCCCTTGCAACCGGAAATAAAAATCTTTTTGCAGGCGAGGCGTATGCGGGACTGTCTGACGTCGCGCTGTATTACATCGGCGGTATTATCAAACACGCACGCGCACTGAATGCCTTCACGAATCCGGGTACCAACAGTTATAAACGACTGGTTCCCGGTTTCGAAGCGCCTGTCACCATGGTCTACTCTGAAAGTAACCGTTCGGCTGGCATTCGTATTCCATTCGTCTTCAGCGAAAAGGAAAAACGCATCGAAGTCCGCTTCCCGGATGCACTGGCCAATCCCTATCTCGCCTTTTCAGCCATGCTGATGGCAGGCCTCGATGGCATTAAAAATAAAATCCATCCGGGTGAGGCAGTGGATGAAGATCTCTACCATCTGTCACCTGAAAAAGCCAAAGGCTTGCCGACGCTCTGCTCCTCTCTTGAAGAAGCTCTGCATGCACTGGAAGCCGACCATGACTTTTTACTGGCCGGGAATGTTTTCAACAAGGAACTCATCAAGGCCTACATTGACATTAAACGGGAAGAGGTCACCCGATTGAATATGACAACTCACCCGGTCGAGTTTGATCTGTATTTTAGTGGCTAGTGAAAAAATGTCATGAAGCCGCTCAAAATTGCCACCTGGAATGTGAATTCGTTGCGCGTGCGGTTACCGCAGGTACTCACCTGGCTTACCGACGCGCAACCGGATATTCTGGCGCTGCAAGAGTTAAAAATGCCGACGGAAGACTTTCCTTTTGAAGCGGTGCGCGCGGCAGGTTACGACGCCATTGTGAATGGCCAAAAAACCTGGAATGGTGTTGCAATACTTTATCGCGGCGTGAAACCGGAAACGATCGTGACAGATCTGCCGGGTGAAGCAGATCCCCAGCGTCGCGTCCTGGCAGCCACATTCGATCAGATACGCATCGTGAATCTCTATATTCCCAATGGCGAAAGTGTGGGCTCGGTAAAGTATCAATACAAACTGGGCTGGCTGGCCCGGTTGAGGCAGTTTTTGGCGGATGAAATAACACGTTATTCCGATATCGCCGTGCTGGGTGATTTCAACATTGCGCCAGAGGAGGAAGATGTTCACGATCCAAAAGCCTGGGCCGGAAAAGTGTTATTCAGTGAGCCCGAACGCGCTGAATTTCAGGCCATTCTTCAGATGGGATTTCAGGATTGTTTCCGCTTGCACCCACAGCCGGAAAAAAGTTTTAGCTGGTGGGATTATCGCCTGAATGCCTTTAAACGGAATCTGGGGCTTCGCATCGACCATATACTCGCCAGCACGCACCTTGCACCCTCTTGTAAACAATGCGTTATCGATAAAGCCCCGCGTGCTTTTGAACGCCCGACAGATCATGCCCCGGTCATGGCCGAGTTTTTAAGAGCTTGATTCATTGTAAGGTCTCGGCTATGATGGCCAGCTTAATTTTGCTCAGGATCGTAAAGAGGTTTTTATGAAACAGGACATCCATCCAGAATATAAAGAAATCAAGGTTGTTTGCAGCTGTGGCAGTTCTTTTGTAACCCGCTCGACAGCTGGCAAGGATTTATCGCTAGACGTCTGCTCCAAGTGCCATCCCTTCTACACAGGTAAACAGAAAATCGTCGACACCGCCGGTCGCGTGGATCGCTTCCAACAAAAATATGGTCGTCGCGGTGCCAATAAGGGTCAAGCCCAGCCTGCCACGAACCAGGACAACAAATAATCTTTGCAATCACGCCCCGTCAACAGGCAGGGCGACTGGTTGGTTTTCCCATACCCAAAAAAGATTATTCAAACTGGAAAGTCTGTTCCTATCAGTTTTAATAAAAAAAACAGGATGGTTTGTAGTATGACAAAAGATTTACGTAAAGCAGCGCTTCTGTATCACTCAAATCCCGTCCCCGGCAAAATAGCCATTCTTTCCACCAAGCCCACACTCACGCAGGATGATTTATCGCTTTGCTATACTCCGGGTGTCGCAGAACCGGTCAAGGAAATTGTTGCCGATCCGGCGGCTGCCTTTCGCTATACCAGCAAGGGAAACCTGGTGGCAGTCATTACCAATGGCACAGCCGTACTCGGGCTGGGTAACGCAGGCGCACTGGCCAGCAAACCGGTGATGGAAGGCAAGGCGGTTCTTTTTAAACTGTTCGCGGACATTGATGTTTTTGACATTGAAATCGATTGTGAAGATCCACAAGGGTTCATTGAAACCGTCACCCGTATTGCACCCACCTTTGGTGCCATCAATCTGGAAGATATCAAGGCGCCGGAATGTTTTGAAATTGAAAAAGCGCTTAAAGAAAAACTCTCTATCCCTGTCTTTCATGATGATCAGCATGGCACGGCTATTGTAATCGCTGCCGGATTGTTGAATGCGCTGGAACTCCAGGGCAAGTCTCTGGATGAGGTCACCATTGTCTGTGCGGGTGCCGGTGCGGCAGGAATCGCCGCCATGCGGCTCCTGATGCAACTCGGTGCAAAACGCACCCATCTGCTCATGGTTGACCGGGCTGGCGTTATCCATGCCGGTCGAAAAGACCTGAACATCCACAAACAAACCTTTGCGATTGAGACAGATAAACGCACGCTGATGGACGCCCTGACCGGGGCCGATGTCTTTATTGGTGTGTCAGGTCCTGGTCTCATGACGCCGGATATGTTACGGGTCATGGCAGATCGACCCATCGTTTTTGCACTGTCCAACCCGACGCCTGAAATCATGCCGGAAATAGCGTATGAAGTGCGGAATGATCTCATTATGGCTACAGGTCGAAGTGACTATCCTAATCAGGTCAATAATGCATTATGCTTTCCCTATATTTTTCGTGGTGCACTGGATGTCCACGCATCCTGCATCAATGAAGCCATGCAGCTTGCGGCAGTCCATGCCATTAAGAATCTTGTGCAGGAGCCTGTACCGCCGTCTGTGTTGGCTGCCTATTCGTTGCAGGATCCGCTGGTATTTGGCCCTGACTATATTCTGCCAAAACTGCTCGATCCACGATTAAAAGAATGCGTTTCAAGAGCCGTTTCTGAAGCGGCCATTAAATCGGGTGTTTCTTCCGAGTCACCCTGTTCCACGGCGTGATACGAAGAAATTAACTACGTTACAGGAGGTTTTGGTGATAAAAAGAACTTCAATAAAAGCGGGATTGGTTCCATGGTTTATTTGCGGGCTGGGTGCGCTCTTTTACAGCTATGAATATCTGCTGCGTATGTCGCCCAGTGTGATGGCTGAAAATCTGATGCGCTTTTACCACTTGACCGGTGCACAATTTGGTTATTTGTCCGGATCCTACTATTACTACTCCTACGTTGCCATGCAAATTCTGGTTGGCGTCATGATGGATCGATTTGGCCCGAGACGACTGCTCACCTTTGCCTGCTTTTTATGCGCCTCGGGTGCGTGGCTGTTTGCCTGCAGCGAACACATCCTGTTGGCCATGATAGGCCGTTTTTTAATTGGTCTCGGTTCTGCCTTTGCCTTTGTGGGCGCTGCCAAACTGGCTACCATCTGGCTAAAACCGCGCTATTTTGCCCTGATGTCAGGCATCATTTTTTGTCTCGGCATGGTGGGGGCTGCCTTTGGTGATATCGTCCTTCGCATTATCGTTGATTCCGCCGGCTGGCAAACAGCCATGACCTCGGCCGCCATTGGGGGTATCGTACTGACGTTGATCATCTGGTTCGCCGTTCGGGACGTCAATCCCTTTTTTGAAAATCATCCTCTCCACCAAAGCCATGGCATGGTCGGCATGTTTGAAGGATTAAAACTGGCTCTTAAAAATCGCCAGATCTGGTTATGCGGTATCGTGGGATGTTTGCTTTATTTATTTCTGTCTGCCTTTGCGGAATTATGGGGTCCGGCTTATCTTGCCCAGGCGCACGGGATTGACCGGGTACATGCAGCCAATGCCAATTCGATGGTCTTTATTGGTTGTGCAATTGGCGCACCGCTTTGGGGATTGTTCTCCGATTTTCTGGAATTACGCCGTGCACCGATTGTGATTGGATCGCTTGTCGCTATCCTTGTCTTTTGTACTTTAATTTACATGCAGTCCCTTTCGATTCTTGCAATCTATATTTTGTTATTTATGTTTGGCTTTTTCTCCAGTGTGCAAATTCTTATTTTTGCTATTGCACGTGAAGTCACCTCGATTAAAATTTCGGGTACGGCCATCGGGATTGTGAATATGCTTGTCATGGTTGGCGGAATTGTCTTTCCACCGTCCATTGGTAAAATTCTCGATCTTAACTGGACAGGGACCATGGTGGATGGTGCGCGAATTTATTCTGCGCATGCGTATACACTGGCGCTCAGCTTATTGCCGCTGGGTATTTTTCTCGGGATAGTGTGTACCTTGTGTTTGCGGGAAACGCATTGTGAAATTCATGTGGAAGA
>DATIJJ010000061.1:0-16059 GCA_035478795.1 Gammaproteobacteria bacterium
GGAATCCAATATATGTTTTTCGAAGTGTCCTGCAGCGCATCGACTATTCTTTGATAAGATTCTTTTGATTCATCCTGTGACAGATCGCCCGTTAAAAATATAGCATCTGTATCGTGCAGTTCTTCTTTTTTAATTTGTTCAATTACCTGATTAAATGTTTGATTGGTGGGAACATCAAACATACATGAATTATCTTTAAAAAGATGACAGTCTGTGATTTGTACGACTTTAAATAGCTTGTTATTTTGCATATTCATTTTCCTTTGAATGATGGCTATAACCAGAAAAGGCGGGCACGGTCACAGAACGACCGTGACCTACCCTTTAATTTGCCGGATTATATACAGGTTAACCGGGTGAATTGCTATAGTATTTTTGGTTTTTATTTCTTCGTAATCGCCGCCGTTGCCGCTGCAGCCGCCGCAGGATTATACGGTGTATTTTGCCCAATCATCGTCATCGTCTTCAAAATTTCCAACGCCTGGTACAATTGAAAATCCGTGTGCGCCAGATTTCCATTGTCAGAGGTGAGACCAATCGCGCTCTTTGTGGCGCCAGCGGGTTCCTTACTGCCAGGCGCTGCCAGATGACCTTTCAATTCAAATTCCCGAATGGGTGTCATCATCGGATTGTCCGCCTTGTTAGTGGCAACCTGCAAATCTTCTACCACGATATCCGGTGTAATGCCTTTATTCTGGATTAAACGACCCGATGGCGTGTGATATAACGCAGTCGTCAGTTTGATCGCATGAGTATTGTCGAGTGGCAGTACCGTTTGTACAGAACCTTTACCAAAACTCGTAATGCCAACAATGATCGCACGGTGATAATCCTGAAGCGCGCCTGCTACAATTTCAGAAGCAGAAGCCGATCCTTCATTGATCAGTACAACAAGCGGTGCGCCTTTTAGCAAATCACCTGATGTGGCTTTCGCACTGTATTTTGCAGCAGGAATACGTCCTTCTGTATAAACGATACGATCCTCGTACTGATTGTTCAATTTTTTGGGATCCAGTAATACATCTGCTATCTGTACTGCACTTTCCAGCAAACCACCCGGATTATTGCGTAAATCCAGCACCAGTCCTTTCAGATTGCCGCCCGCCTGTTCCTGCAATTTTTTGATGGAATCCACCATCAATTTTTTTGTCGGTTCCTGAAATTCACTGATGCGAATATAACCATAACCATTATCAAGCATTTTATCTTTCACGCTTGAAATACGAATTTCATCCCGCGTGAGTTTAAAATTGATCGGCGCTTTCTGTCCCTTGCGTAACACAGTCAGCGTCACCAGCGTACCTTTTTTCCCACGCATTTTTTCAACGGCTTCATTCAGTGTCATTTCATTCACGAGTTTATTATTGATGGCGACAATGTAATCGCCCGATTTGATACCGGCTTTTGCAGCAGGCGTATCATCAATGGGACTGATGACTTTCAACACGCCATATTCGCCCGTCACTTCAATGCCAAGCCCGCCAAATGCACCGCTCGTTGTCATCAATAATGTTTTATACGCATCTTCATCCAGATATTCGGAATGTGGATCAAGTCCTGTCAGCATGCCGCGAATGGCATCTTCCAGTAATTTTTTGTCACTGATGGGCTGGACGTAGAAATCCTTGATTTGTGCAATGGCATTCGTAAATCGGGAAACGTCACTTTCCTGAAGCGCATCATTTTTATTTTTTCCATCCTGGGTTGCGGCCGGTTTTGTCATGACATCGTTGGCATTGTCTTCCTTGAAAGCGATGGCGTTATTTGAGAGGAAAAAAAGGGACGCGGCCAGACAGATGAAACTCATGACAAAAAAGGGAAGATAACGTTTCATAGGTATATTCCTTTAAACTTTAAAAGGGGTTATAAAGGAGCGCCTCGATAATCCAAGTATAGCCTAATTTGAGGGTAACGGGGCGAAGCGGGGGCTATCGGCACCAGAAGGCAGGATTAACAGGTGCCCCATTTTGACGTACTTCGAAATAAAGACCGGGATTGTTATAGCCACCGGAATTGCCCGTTTTGGCTATGATATCCCCTGTTTGAACCCATTGGCCGGGTTTGACATGGGCGGCCTCATTACGTGCATAAAGGCTCATGTACTGATGTCCATGATTAATAATGATTAATAACCCAAACCCGCGCAGCCAGTCTGCAAAGATTACCTTGCCGGCATAAATGGCGCGAACCGGTGTGCCCATCGGCGCCTTTATCACAATGCCATTGGATCGCTGTGAGCTGTTATCGGTCAGGCTGCCATAGGAGGTCATCAACGAACCCTCGACTGGCCACGATAATTTATTTCTGAGCTGGTTGAAAGACAACCCCGTCAGAGTGATATCCCGTTGCTTCAATCGGCTAATGGTGTCCTGCAAGGCATTTTGATTGGTTATCAGTGTTTCAATTTGCTGTTGTTTGTCCTGATTTTGTGACCCGAGTGCGGTGATGAGTTGCTGTCTTCGGTATAGCATTCGTTGCTGACGTTTTTGTTGCCATTCCTTGTCAGCCAGCAGTTTTTTGAGCTTTTGCTGGTGAGCCTTTGTGGCCTGAACAGTTGTTTGCAAGAGAGCCAGATTGTGTTGAATGTCTCGAATCAGGACAGCGCGCGCCTCGTTCAGCGTCTTGTAATAGACCCGGTGACGGTTTGCAGTGCCTGGATTTTCCTGGTTCAGGAGGATTTTCAACGCGTTTTTTGAACCCGGCTGCCATGCAGCACGTAACTGATGCGCCAGCGCATCCTGCTGGATGTTCAGTTTAAGCTCTGTAATCTGTTGCGTTCTGGCAAGCGTGTCGAGCATTTTTTGTTGGGCTGCCAGTTGTTTCGTGAGATCGGTGATTTGTTCGCCCAGTTGACCGAGTGTCAGTTCGGTGGTTTTTAATTGTTGTTCAAGTGACGTGCTCGCTGCTTTATTTTGTACGATGGTTTTTTTTAGTGACCGGATTTGTTCGTTGACGTGTGAGAGTTCTACCTGTTTTGTGGTGACGATGGTATTTGCGCTGACCGATTGCATCAGAAAAAGTGTCGTCCCTAACACTAAAAAAAGAATTAATCGTCGCATAATTTAAAAATGGGTTGCCCCGTCATTTCATCCGGTTTTGGAAATCCCAAAAAGTATAACATGGCGGGTGCAATGTCGGACAGGATGCCCTCTGTTTTAACGACAGTGGCTTTTCTTCCAACATAGACCAGTGGCACGCGTTCATACGTGTGTGCTGTATGCGGTTGCCCGGTTTTGTGATCAAACATCATTTCCGCATTGCCATGGTCTGCGGTGATGAGTGCCTCGCCACCGGCTTTTTCCAATGCCGGAATGATTTTCGAAAGACAGTCATCGATCGTTTCAATGGCCTTCACGGTCGCAGCCAGATTTCCGGTATGACCGACCATATCAGGGTTCGCGAAATTACAAATGATCACGTCATATTTTTTACTTTCAATGGCATGGATGAATGCGTCGGTTACTTCATACGCGCTCATCTCCGGTTTTAAATCATACGTCGCGACTTTGGGGGAGGGAATTAAAATACGATCTTCATGAAGCGAAGGTGCTTCGATGCCGCCATTAAAAAAGAAGGTGACATGCGCATATTTTTCCGTCTCGGCAATACGCAATTGCCGCATCCCGAGGGAACTTAAATAATCGCCCAGCAGATGGTCAAGACGTTCGGATGGAAAGGCGGCGGGCGCCGTGAATGTTTCATCATATTCACTGAGCGTGACGAAATTGACTTTGGGCCAGACCGTTCGAGCAAAACCGTTGAAGGTGGGATCGATGAATGCACGTGTGATTTCACGTGCACGGTCTGCCCGAAAATTCATGAAAATCACGGTGTCCCCCTCCTGAATCGTGACCGGTTTTTCGAGCGTGGCGTGAATGGCGGTGGGTTTTACGAACTCATCGGTTTCGCCGCGCGCATAAGCTGCCTTTAATCCACTCGCCGCATCGATGGCGTTGGCGAATGCCTTGCCTTCTGTTAATAAATCATAAGCTGCCTGAATGCGTTCCCATCGTTTGTCGCGATCCATTGCAAAATAGCGACCGACGAGGGATACGATTTTTCCGCATTTTAATGTGTCACAAGTCTGTTCGAGTGCGGCGAGAGAAGCTTCTGCACTTTGAGGGGGCGTATCCCGGCCATCCAGAAATGCATGGATATAAACCTCTGTCGCGCCTCGTTTCGCGGCAAGGCGCACCATGGCTTCTATCTGTTTTTCATGGCTGTGTACGCCACCGGGTGAGAGTAACCCTGAAATATGAACCGCTTTCTGTTGTTTAACCGCCTGATCGACAGCGGTGGTTAATACAGTATTTGTAAAAAAAGACCCATCCGCTATCGCAAGATCAATGCGCGTCAAATCCTGATGCACGATGCGACCTGCGCCCATGTTCAGGTGGCCGACCTCGGAATTACCCATCTGTCCATCGGGCAGTCCAACCGAGTGACCGCAGCCTGAAATGAGCGTGTGAGGATATTTTTTTAGAAGAGAGTCCCAGAAAGGTTTTTTTGCCTGTGCGATGGCATTGCCATCTGTTGCTTCCCGATGGCCCCAGCCATCCAGAATGATGAGGGCGAAAGGGCGTGGTCGTTCAGTCACAGTGGGTTCTACTCCGGAATAATGAGCGTGTTATCTTACTGTGTGAGACAAACACTTTTCAATCGAAAACAAGGGTTCGAAAAAATCTTTTATTGGCAGCAAGGCCGGGTGAGGCTACACTACGCAGTAAACAGATAATGACAGGCAAACAGGCGGTGCGGTTACCATGAGTCAAACAGAAAAAAAGACAGGCATCATCCTCGCAACAGTTTTTATCATGCTGGGCCTTGCCGGTCGGGTGTCAGCTGCTGACAATGCGCCAATACCGGTACGAGACAGCACGACGCCGGTAGCAGAGAGCGACAAGCCTTTGCCTGACACTCAAATTGACACACAAATGGATACTCAAAAAGATCCGTATGAACCTTTTAACCGGATCATGTATCACTTCAATGATTTTCTGGATCATGCCGTCTTGAAACCCGTCGCCACTTTTTACAATAAAATCATGCCAAAGCCTTTAAACAAGGGCATTAAAAACTTTTTTAGCAATGTGGATACGGTTCCCACGGTGGCCAATGATGTGCTGCAGGGTAATATTTATCAGGGAGCCAATGACGGCTGGCGTCTTGTGATTAATTCGACGGTCGGAATATTGGGCTTTTTTGATGTGGCTTCCAATATGGGGCTTGAACCCAACAAGGAAGATTTCGGTCTGACACTCGCGCAATGGGGTTACACGAAATCCAATTATCTGGTGTTGCCATTTTTTGGTCCGAGTACACCGCGTGATGCCTTCGGGTTACCGGTGGATTATTATCTGTTTTCAATTTATCCGCATATTACACCGCGTGCTGCACGCTATGAAATTTATGGCCTCGGGGTGGTGGCGCGTCGTGCAGATCTCTTAAGTTATGAAAATGTGATGGAGCAGGCGTCGATTGATAAATACGCGTTCCTCCGGGATGCTTACCTGCAACGGCGTGCGTACCTGATTCAACGCAATAAGGAATTGGGCGATCCTTACGTTTCTGACAAAAAAAACAAACCGGAACCAGATGTATTATAATTATAAAAAGTAAGGAGTGGTCCGGATGACATTTCAGGTTGATGCGAATCACACAAGAAACACCTTGCAGGAAGTAGCCAATCAGGCTTACAACCTTGCTATGGGTTTGCAGAACGCAGCCCCTGCTTTGGTGACCCAATCGGCGACTGGCACTTCAAAATCCGTGCAATATCTTCTCGAAACGTCCTTGCAAATTAATAAGGTCAGTAAAATGATAGAAGAGTCCGGGAGTCGTTAGACACATGCCCATTCGTGATGAAATCGAGGAATATGAAAAACTCATCCGGTTGATTCAGGATCTCATTCAACAGGATGCTGATTTACGTGAAAAATATGGCATTCTCGAAAAATTCCGTTTTGTGCGAGATCGTTTGAACGGCTTGCTGACGCATCTTGAAGAACAGAAAAAAGCATTGAGAGGCGACAAAAAGATTGTCGAGACAGAAGTCGATTCAGCCGACAGGGTGGTGGTGTATGTGTATCTCTACAACGCGCAGGGTACGATGTTGCGCACCTGGCTCACGTTGCTGACACCCAAAGTGTTTTATGAATACAGTGTGAATCGGCCCATTTACGGACAAAAAAACGAGATTGAATCGCTCATACGCTCGAAACCCAATCCACAGCAACATGGTTATCTGACAGTGAAGGTGAGTCAGAAAGATATGATGGCTTTAAAAGCCCCTGCTTCAATGGATACCATAGGCAATCCACTTCTGAAAATACGCGAAGGCTCCCTGCGGTTTGAGAATCTGGTTACCTTTACGCATAACGGCCATGATTATGTATTAAATGCCGAGGGCGAACTGGTGAAGGCAGGTTAGCCCCGGGTTATGGCAGCGTTGCTCCCGTCGCATTGTAATACAACTGTGATTCATTAAATCGATTACCCAGTATCATCAGGGTATTTGTCATTGCGTTGACTGCCAGCATTTCTTTTTGTGTTTGCAGTAATTGTACGAGAAGGACATAGACCTGCGAATTGAATATCAAAATCTGACGCAGGACGGTCATACCGTTTTCGGCTAATACCTGCGCGAACCATGTGTCGCTGCTTGCTTGCGCCATTAAATTGTTTTGGTCCTGAGTCAGTTGATTGCCATTGGCGGCATTGGCATAGAGGTCACTCAAAATATAGGCATCATACGACTGGATGGAAGAAACAGTCGTATAAAAATTTTTATACGTAATCGTAGCCATGACATTTTTTTTCCAGCTTTTATCCGGCGCCGGGTGATAAATATTAAGTCCGGCCGTATTTCGAATGTAGTTATAGGGCAGATCCAGATTTTTCTCTGTTTTGCTGCGAGGGTCCATTTTTTGATAAGGCGATTTCGGCGTCAGGATGGTTTGAAAGGTATAATCGTTCACATAAGGCGGAACATACGTAAATTCCAGGCGTTTTGAGATCATGTCCTGGTTCAGTCTCTGTTGCAGGCCATCCTGCGTGGTCTGGTTATTGTCGGTGCTGGCGGAAAGTGTTCCAAAACGCTTTCGAAGATCATCACTGGTTTGTGAGAGATCCGGTGCAAGCCAGGTATCGAGCGAAATCATGGCGCTTCTTGTGTAGAGCGCAATCAGGCGCAAATAAAATTCGGTTTTCGTTTCATTTGCCCCCTGTTTTTCTTCAGAGCCTACCTCGGCGGGAAGTGTTTTCTCATCCGAATTCACAGCGGCCTTTACAACAGGAGAGCCCATCGAAAGCCCCATGGCGAGGAGAGCTGAGCCAATCACAATGGATTTTTTTGTGCGGGGTTTCTTTGTCAACATCAATCAAACTCCTTTGTGATTTCGGCCTGAATAAATTTAATAAACTTTCCATCCGCCGCCGGATGCAGGCGGTGGTGGCGGGGCGGGTGTGGTGCCGGTTCCCGTTCCCGTTCCCGGAGAGCCTGCACCAAATCCGGTATAGACCTGACTTTGCGCCGGAGGCGGTTCGGCTTCCGGTTTGGGTGCGGCGGTGGTTGGCGCAACAGGCGCTACTTCATTATTCTCCGATGCGGGTGGAAGAGAAGGTTTCGCGCGTTTTGCGGGTGGCGGTGTCGATGAGTTTGTTTCTTGCGATGACGTCGATGCCGGTGGGGTCGGCAATGGCAGCTGGCTTTCCTGTTGTTTGAGCGTCGATTGCGATTGCTGCTGACTATCACGTCGCGCCTGTTTATTGGCTTCAGTGACCTTGCTTTTGAATTCGCCGCTGGACAGTGGCGGAGGTCGTTTGGTGTTTTGGGGTGGCGCATTGGCAGGTGTTGGCTGAAAGGAAAAAGGGTCGGCTGCATAACCTGTCACCGTGATCACACACATCATGGCGAAAATCAGGCTGGCTGATCGGGATTTAAACATGTTCCTGCTCCAATGCTTTCAGAATAATTTCAAATCGCCCGGCTGCAAACACACGCGCCAGTAAACGCAACCGTTCAAACACAATATTTCGTCTTAAAAAAAGGCCAGCCATCGGATGTTCGGCATTATTATTTTCTTCTGCATACATTAACACTTTGGAGGCAGACCCTGGATCAATCGTATCAATAGCCTGTAAAATCCGCAGGATGCGTGACGTTTTGATATGTGCACAGAGCGTGACAAATTGCTCTTCCTTGCTTAATTCAAAACGGGTAATTTTATCGAGACTGGCGCCAAACGCGTTCAATGCACTTTCAAGATCGGTATCGCCATCGAGTGTCCAGTCCTCGACACTTTCCATGAAGGCAATGACGCGATAAATCATGGGATCCTGATAATTTTTCCAGAAATCATGTGCGGCTTCCAAATCCAGTGCTGGCATACGAATTTTTAACCCGTTTCAGTAAAAAGTACACTATACTTTAACCATTGAAGCATGAAAAGAGACGGCTACCGCGTTGTTTTTTTTTCACATCGATGATACTGTTAATTTTTAGACAAAGTGATGAGAGTATGCCATTAAAAGATGCGGTGAAGATTTCACGCAAAACCTTTTTAAATCCAACCGGCTGGTTTGGGTATGATTTGCTGGCTAATCAAACGCGTATCTTTTGGGATTTGATGAAAAGTCTGTTTGTGTTGCCTGTCGCAGGCCGTGCAGAAACGTTTGAAGGGGCTCGCGAACGCTTCAAACTGACGGATGAAAAATTGAACGAACTCGCTCAAAACTTTCGATTGTTTGCCCTGATTTTTGCTGCCTGTGGCAGCCTCACACTGCTTTTTTCATTCTATCTACTTTTTGCGCATGGATCCTTTGCCGGCTGGCTGATTGGTCTTGCTACGGCCGCTGTTTTTTTTGCTTATGGATTTCGTTACAGCTTCTGGCGGTTTCAAATTATTCATCGAAAACTGGGTTGTACCTTTCAGGAATGGCTGCACAATAAACCGAAACAAGAGGTTTAAGCATGATCAATCTGTTTTCGCTGGCATCCGATGATCAATCTGTCGCTTACCTTGGCCAGATTTTTGGTTATGTGGGCAGTGTGCTGCCGGTCAACAATCCCCCGCTTCTGGTGAGCATCCTGTTTAAAACATTAAACACCGTGGCGCTCACCATTGGCGCGATTCTGGTGGTGTATGTCACGGTGGTGGGGTTGCTTAAAACCGCACAGGAAGGTGAATTTTTAGGACGTCAATGGAATGCCCTGTGGGTGCCGGTTCGTACTGTTTTGGGCATCGCCGCACTTTTCCCGACATCAACCGGTTATTCCGCCATTCAGGTGGTTATCATGTGGATTATTCTGCAGGGAGTCGGCGCGGCAGATACGTTATGGACGAAAACCCTCCAGTATGTGGCCGTTGCCGGATCGCCCTATGCAGCCGTGGGCGGTGTGGATAGCACGACTGCAAGGATGCAGCTGCAGCCTACGATGCAGTGGCTTTTTCAGGGATTGCTCTGTCAGGCCAGTGCCAAGGCCACCTATGCGCCTGTTCCCATGTCGCGCGCATCGGGGGCTCCTTCAAAAAGCATCCAGTATTATTGTGGGGATCCCAATTACAGCGCGCAGAAAGGATTTTGTACGGATACGGATGCCGACATGTTGAATCCTGTGTCAGGTCCTCAGGTGACAGGAAATGTCTATTCGCTGGGGCCGGCAGGGAAATGTGGATCGATGACGTTGTGTGATGAGGCCAAGGAGTGTCCCAAAGCAGATCCATCAGCACCGGATTCGCCAGGTTGCATTGCCTGCAAGACACAACGGGCGGCTTTGGCATCCATTGTTCCTGTTCTCGGTGCTGTCGCGACTCAAATCGTTGTGATGGATCATCAATATGCGCAATTTCATGAATATCAGAAACCGCCGGTGATTGAAGGCGAAGTGAGCACACAACCGGCGCCGCCACCTGTTCCGCCACCCGATTGGGCGAAAACCTATTGTTCTGAAAAAGGCGTTTCGCCGTCTGAATGTTGCGTGTACGAAGGAAAGAACTGTACGTCTATTTTTCCCAAAGCGGTTGAAGACTTAAACGACCTGATGAATACCAGTCATGCGATGAGTGCATCCGGTGCGATTATGCCGTCAGAATCGGCGACGGAACTTTATCTGGCTTATCCTCTCGGTGCCTATCTGAATGGATCGGACTTTATCAATGCAGCGGTGGGGGAATATTTGGCTGCGATGGTGTCTGCTGTGTCGGCCGATATTCAAAAACGCATGGACAAGATAGGCACGAGCGGCTATGGCACGCTGGATAAGGCGCGCAGCCAGGGATGGATATTCGCCGGTATTTTTTACTACAACATTGCAGGGCGAAATCAACAGGACCAAAAGGCCGTGATTACCATTCCCGCCTTCGCTGCTCCCTCAAAGCCCAAAAACCCGTTGCCTTTCGAAGCGAGCCCGGATGAGGGTTATCGCAGTAATTATGAGGCGGCCAGTGATTTGATCAAGGCCATGACCAAGGCGAATACGTCCAGTGTCAATTTTACTAACAACAATGCTGTGTCCGGGATATCCGGCGATGTGTCCGATGCGCTCAATATGGCGAGCGGGGCATTGTTGCAAGGGTGGCAACAGAGTCTCATGGGTACCGGTACGGGCCAGTTTAATGTGCAGGCGACCAACCCGCTGATAGCCATCGCATCGTTTGGTTACTCCATGATGCAGATTGCCCAGGTGCTCTTTGTTGTGTTGACCGTGACGGCCGCTTTCCTCGTGGGCCTTGCAACGACAAACCTTATTTTTCTGGGTAATGGCTTTACCGCAACGCCATGGGGTGAAGCGCTGAAAGCGACATTGAATATGGTGAGTCCCTTTTTTGTGATTCTGGTGTCATCCCTTTTCACGATCGGTGCAATGCTTGGGCTTTATGTGCCATTAATTCCTTTTATGATTTTTTCACTGGGCGCGATGGGCTGGTTAATTGCGACTGTTGAAGCGATGGTGGCAGGTCCGATTATTGCATTGGGCATTTTGAGCCCGGGCGGTCAGCATGACATTCTGGGACGCGCAGAACCGGCATTGATGCAAATATTTAATCTGTTTTTACGACCGGGGTTGATGATCATTGGTCTCGTGGTTTCGATGTTTATGTCGATTGTCATACTGAAACTCATTAATGCCGGTTTTGCAGCGGTGGCCCTGTCAACAGGCGGTTCGCCCATGTTGTTTGAGCAAATATTACTGATTGCGATTTATACGTCTTTTGTAATTACCGGGATGAACAAGGCTTTCTCGCTGATTTATGTGATTCCTGAAAAAATATTGACTTACCTGGGTGTTGCACCGACTTCCTATGGCGAGGAACAGGCGATGGGTGCGAGCAAACAGGCGCTCGAAAGCGCTGCCAGCGCAACAACACAGGGCGCAAAGGAATCCGGTGCTGCGGCGGCCCATGGTGCCGAAAAGTATGCAACGTCGATGCGGACCCAGGAAGAAAAGGGCAAACAGGACAAGGCAACAGCAGCAAAAGGCACGGGCGATGCCCAGGTTACCCCCAAACAAGGAGGCGGGAAGACAGATTAAATATTGCACAAAGATACCTGTTATTGTATAATTCCAGCCTAATATTATTTTAAATAAAATAGCACTCAAACGAGGAATGTACAGATGTTATCAACTCAAGAAGCCAAATCGGCTGAAGAAAACAATCTTCAGTTACTGACTCAGCGCGTCACAGAAGGGGATCGTCTCGCCACAGAAGACGAAAACTATGAAGACGCAATAGACCGTTTTACTGCCGCCGTCAGGATTTCAAAACAAATACATAAAGATTTTTATTATACAGCCGAGATTTATCGACGCATTGGATTTTACTATAGCGAACTGGCAGCACAGAAAGACCGGACTAAAAATACAGATTTGTCCATCAACTATTACAGAAAGGCACTGAATCATTCTGCCACTTATGCACCTTCCCTGGATGATGCTAAAAAAAGACAGATCGTCCTTGATAAAGTGAATGATGCTTTTACGCTGGCAGAAATCTACCGTACAAAAGGAAAACTGGACAGAATGTTTGAATACATCGAAAAGGGTTTCGCGCTTCATCAAACCCTGACTCATCCGGTTTATCCTCGAATAAAAGAGTCAAAAGAAGAGTCGAGAGCGCTGGATATTCTGATTGAATGTGTGAACGATCTTCGTAACGTGAAAAGCAATATGAAATATTATGAAAAGGCGCTTGCTATATTCAGGAAGCTCAACACCAAATATCCGGCGGATAGTCTGGCGCGGGAAATCGACAATATTGAACATAACTTTCAACAATTGAGTGATCTTGCAGATGAGGATGAATCGGTTGTGCCTGCTTTAAAAAAGCCTGAAAGAACCAGTCGGCAATCGTCGTTTGCTGCTGAAGATAAAAGTGATTCGGAAAGAAGAAGTGAGCATTCTATTTTGAAAGTGCTGCAGACAGGTTCGCTTCTGGTTAAATTCGGGTTAACCGGTGCAAGTACACCATCGACTTCGCCTGCGCCCAGCCCCCGGTCGGATGCGCGTGCCGAGTCGGTTTCGCCTCTGCCGAGTCCGCGTTCGGAAGAGATCAGTCCGGCGACAAGGATAAAAGGGTTGTCATTGAGTGGATCTGATTGAATAATCCATGTTTCGCTGGCTGATGTATTGTATGGTTTGCTGTGCACATCCAACCTCAATCGAAGGGAACCCCCTTATCAAAGGGGGTCGACGCACGTTCTTTGTGCGGCGGGGGGATTTTTTCGATGATCATTTAAAATCCCTCCCAACCTCCCTTTGAAAAGGGAGGAGCCGCTCCGGTTGAAAGCTGCTTAATGATGTAAACGCCTTCATCTTTTTTATTGCAACGCGCTATCCTTATCTTCTCTTTTACCCTGTTCTGCAATCACTGCATACTGCCGCTCGGTAATAAGCCCCGCGTCGAGTTTTTCTCTCGCATCCACTTCGATCGGTTTACCAAATTCTTTCACGAGCTTGCGCACGCGTGCCGTCACATCATTTGGATCGATTTCCAATAAAATATCGCGAATCTTGTCATCGAACACCAGATATTCCCGAAGTGCAACCCGCTTGCCATCGATAGTTGGCACCAGACGTTGTGACACGACGAGACGAATCGTTTCGATGATATCAACCGTGCGCCCCTGTCGTTCTTCCGGCGGAAAGGTAATGACCAGACGGCGCAAGGTTTCAGCAACACTGTTACTGTGCAGCGTCGTATACACCGGATGCCCTGTCATCGCGGCTTCCATCACCGCACTGATGGTTTCCGCATCCCGCGCCTCCCCCACCAGAATCAACCGCGGTTTACGACGTAATGCATTTCGCACACCGGCTGCAAAACTCGGCAAATGCCTCGGAATTTCAGATTGGCTCACAATACTCGACTGTTTCTCAACGCTGTCATACACAAATTCGATTGGCGCTTCATACGTTAATACCTTGCGATGACTTTCGGCATTTTCGGTAATGTCACGGATGATGGCTGCAAGCAACGTACTTTTACCCGAGCCGGTCGCACCCGTAATATAAACCACACCCTGTTCCGGTTCGATCGCATCCAGAATGGCTTGTGGCAATTCCATGCTGGCCAGTTTCGGCGGATCACTCGGGATGGTGCGCGCCGTAATTTGCACGCCATCGTGTCCTTCTACCTGACAACCGGTGCCATTGATACGAAAACGAAACCGATCCGACCGATTGGGGCGAATTTCATAATGCGTATCGATGTCTTTTCCCGCCATGATTTGCGCCATGGCGTTTGGACCATACATGGCATTGATAATTTCACCGAGTTCCGTGTTCGATAATTTTCGTCGGGTGACCTTGCGTAACCGCCCAAAAATTTCTGCAAAAATCGGTTCATTGGTTTGAAAGGTAATGTCAGACGCACCCAGTTTGACGCAGTGCATCAAAATTTCATTGACTGCCTCAATCGACAGGCGAATCGGTTCTTGCGGATAGAGAAATTCAGTTGTCATTTTCTTTTACCACGATAGCTTTCCAGTTGTCGCTGTTCGTTTGTAATTTGGGTAGCTCGGTAATACGCAAGACCTGATCATTAATGCGCATGTCATTACCATCGCCTGTTACACCCAATTCGGTTTTGGAAACATATGGCGCGCTCACCATTTTTTCCTGTAATAATTTACGATACAAAATCATGCCATTGTAATCGCGTTTCAGCCGTGCCAGATTTTGTTGAAAAATACTGTACGCCTGTTCAATACCTTTTTCCCAGCCCAATTTGATATTTTTTCGCCATAATTCCTTTTCTTCCGCCGTTCGCGGCAGGAGGACTTTATTCGGCAATTCGGGTTTGGAAAAACCGAGCCAGATATATTCGCGCCAATTGGGCGGCGTCGTTGCAAATCGCGCCTGCTGTACAATTTTATACGTTTTGTCTGCAATGCGGATGGTGTTTGGATCGGCGAGATTGAGACTATTGTTGCCTTCTTCCAGCACTGGCGGCAGGACACCGTGACTTAACATCATGCCATTAAAGTTGTAAATGGTTTCAAGATACCATTTATCTTTTTCAGTGCGTTTGTTGATTTGTTGGGATGCAAAGGCCAACCCGCCCTGTGCACCGAGTCCCATGGCAGTTTCCTCCAGTGCTTTCAGGCGAATTTGACTGACCTGTTCTGCCGGGGGGGTGACCGTTGAATCGGCGGACATGTTTTGCAAATCATTCATGTTGGTGGGATCAACAGCCGGTCTTGCATGCGTACACGCCGTCAGTAACCCCGTCAGTAAACCCATTAGTAAACCGAGTGTCATGAGGGCAATGCGTGCGTGTTGTTTCATCCGGATTCCTGATTCACCTTAATTTTTTGCGTAGCGTAATTCAATGACGCGGCTGTCGGGAAATATTACCACGGCGGCACGCCGTCCGCATTGAAAACCAATGTCGCGCACGATGTCCGCTATCATGGTGTTTTTATCATAAATAGTGACGAGTACCGGAATGGCGGGTGGTGTACCCAGAATGCGCAGACGGTAGTTGGTCACATGGGCAATTTGTTTAAGCAGGGGCTCGACCGGCCCTGACCAGTCCACAGAGGTTAATCCTGCCATACCGTAACTGGCGGGATTGGGTGGCGGATCCAGTGCCGGGAGCGGTCGCGAGGCCTGGGCGGTTTCAGACAGACTCGAGATGGCACGACTGACCGAGTAGGACGCTTCCGCAAGCGATGCGCTGGAATGGTTGGTGGAATCGGTTGCAGGCGGTGTTGAAGTACAAGCGCCGAGGATCATTGGCAAGGCAATGACAGCGAGCCTTTTTTTCATGATGGGTCACATCCCTTTATTCAGAACACCTTGAAAAGATTGAAACAAGAATGGCGATATCAGTCAAGCTGCAATTCAGCTATACTTTCTTCGAACAGGATGGATGAGGATGCCCCCATGGCGCACTGGCGTGATTCCGCAAGAAATGTAAGACTGTGGTTTGTTGATTTCCGGGCGTGTTTTCCCTTATTAATTTTATTATTTCATATTAGACTGTGGACATTTATTCTGGCCGTGGTGGCGACGGCCTTTTTTGCGGGCCTTGAGCGGTACGGGTTTTCAGTCGCGGTTTTTTTGCGTTGGCTGCGGGCTTATATTGCAGGGCCCAAAAAGATTGCCCAGCCCTGGTGGAGACGATGACGCATGGATATCTCACAACAGATTTGTAAAATTGTGCGCGTGATGGGTTCGCGCTTCAGCCTGAATGGCAGGCCAATGACCATTGATGAAGTGTTTGCACCGGCGGGGCTTTTACCTGCGATTGCAAGACGGGCGGATCAGCTTTGTTCACTTTGTCTGGGTTACGGGATTGGTGTCACGTTTGAAGAAGTGGAAGGCTCGGTTTTAGGCGTGCGCGTGGTGTTTGATGATATCACGCCGAATATTTTACGGATGCTTTGCATCACGGATGTGGTGCATGAATTGACGCAGGGGACGGCGAAGGGTGAAATGACAGCGCTGGATCAGCTGATGTATGACTAACTTTGTCTTCAAGATAAAAAATTTCTGAAAATATTGTCATGCCAGCGTGCTTTTAGCTGGCATCCAGCGCGGTTTTAAGACACTGG
>DATIJJ010000062.1:0-17566 GCA_035478795.1 Gammaproteobacteria bacterium
AATCGGTCAACCAGCATTCATCCGCACTGGGCAATCCATTTGTGAAGGCCATTCAAAAAATTCGGGAGGCTTTCCGTTATAAATCCCATGCTGCGCCGACCCCGGTGTCAGAGGCAGAGAATAAGTCGGCGCCGAGACCGAGACCTCATTAAATCGCCAACATCCCCTTAATATGACAAAATGGTAATAAAAATACAGGTCGTGGTTAAGAAAACCTTAATCCGGGTTTCGTATGATGATCCTGTAACCTGATGAAACATAAAGAAAAAGAAAAGCACCCACCAACAGGCCAAAATTTATACCAAATAGCGCTACTTGATGATATTTAAGGTTTTGTTAAGGTGGGTAGAGTAGGATAAAGGTATATAAAAAGGTAGTTTGATCGAGGGGTAATTTATTATGACGCAGTCCATTTTTCAGCAATTAGAAGCGCTGAATGTTGAAGATCTGAGGCAAGTACGCGCAGAGCTGGAGCGTGGCATGCAATTTTTCTTTGGATCGAATCCTGCCAATTATCAGGCTCTCGCAGCTACCCGATTCAATCAAATGGTTCGATCGCATCAGCCTGAAAAAGTAAAAGCAGTCAACCAGAATGAAAAACCTCTTTTAGAACTCGTTTTGCCAGGTCTTTTCCCGGTTTTGCAGAGTATGCAAGATCTGCAAGAGGACATCGTACAAAGCGCCAGGTCTCTTCGCGACAAGGTTGAGTCAGATAAAATAGCGGTGAGCGATGATGTAAGGAAAAAAATAATTCCAGAGCCAGGTGAAGAAGCTTTTGAGGTTGCCGGGGATGAGATTCTTCCAGTCACTATTCAATTGATTAAGCAAAATAGCGCCGGGAATCTGGAGGCATTACAAGAGAAAGCTAAATTAATAGATGAGATTGCGAATTTTGTTGCCAGTGATCTTCTCGTCTATTCTGCCAGTCAATTCTCCAGTGCGGTTTCGTTTGCTTGCAGTAATACAATTGAGCCGGTTGAAGAGGTTAAGGTTGAACCTGGTCTTTCTGAAGAAGAAGCTAAAAAAGCTAAAAAAGAGAAAACCAGGCTTGAGCTTGAAGAATTATTGACAAATGAAGCGATTGAGATCAGCGCAAAGCGACCCCCGCGCGCTGTGAGAGTAGATTGTCAGTTAAGTCCAATAGTGCCTGAAGTAATGCTTAAACTGCCTTTGATACGTCTGATAGATAACATCGCAGCATACGAAAAACCTGAAGTTCTCACGCTCGTAAAATTACTGAGGGAAAATGATATTGATCTCGGAGATGATTTTTACGTCTCATCCAATAATATGTCGTTGTCCAGGGAAAGCGCGGCTCCAGAGCCCAAACTGGCCTCCATGCAACAGATCATTGATGCAATTGATAGCAAGGAAGCCGGCAGAGTTTATCGTCAAAAGTTACATCAAGCGGATTCGAGCCTCCGGGAGTTGGTGGACAAATGCCGATTTTATGTCTATTCCCAAAAGATTCTGGAAGGTCAGCCGCTCGATAAAAAGAAGGAAGAAGCTCTTCTCAATATGTGCGAAAGTTCGGAAACAAAGGCTCTTCGAGGATTGCTTGCTAAAGCAGGGCTGAAAGAGTGGACGCAGCGTGACAAAGATCACAAGGCGTCAATGAAGGAAATGATCGCTCGAATAACAGACAACGACAACCAGGAGCGTCTTAAAACGGCCCTTCAGGGACGTCGCAAGCTTGCGAAAAAACTCGATAATCAGGTAAACAAATGTTCTCTTTTTCTGAGTCTCAGAGAAAAGTGCGAGAATAATCAGAAGCTGGATACCGCAGAGCGCCTTGTTTTTCTGGAAGCCCACACGCGGTTTGGAAAGAGCGTTACACAGAAACACCGCGGTAATATTTTACAGATAATAGGCCACTATCTTGCATGGCTTGGCACGGTGCTTCCTGCGAAGCTGCTTAATCGACAGGAGCATAGCCGCCTTTCAAAAAGTGAGCAGACGCTGGAGAAGCAAAAGGAAGAAATTAAACGGGTGCAGGAGAGACTGGGTTTCTTTACTGCAAAACGGGAGAAGTTGGCGCCGAGACCGGCTGCCCGGTCGGGTGTTTCAGAACAAAAAGCTGAAGCTATACCTGAAGTTCCTGTTACTCCGGAGCACCACAACAGACCTCGGAGTGGTGGTAGTGCAGGTTAAATAATCTTGCATCGTGGGGAGTTAGATTTTTAACTCAGGTCTCTATCCGTGCGTCATCCCGCGACGCTCTTCAAGCGGGACCCAGCGCCTTTAAAGGCGCTGGGTCCCGTTTAGAAGCATAACGGGATGACGCGTGGTTGAAGGCAAGATTTGAAAACTATCGTCAGCTGATTTATTCCACAAATACATATCACAACTTCCAATTCTCTGATCTATTCCACAAATACGTATCAGAATTCCCTCAACCCACCCTCACCGCAATCGCATGCGGAATCCCATCCGGCTGTTCCGCAAGCCACGCAACGAGCTGCCAGTTCACCAGCACCACCTGATCATGCGGCAAATTGGCTTCAATACTTTTCACAATGCCATGCAGAGTGGACGGTTCCAGATTGCTGCGCTCTTCAAGCGGCGCATGCGCTTCGAGATACAACCGGTTATCGTTCCACGCTACCTTATACGGCATATCAATAATCTCAACCGGCGTGCCGGGGGTGACCATCGGATAAAATTGCCTGATATCCGTTTCATTCATGCGAATACAACCAAAACTCGCCCGCCTGCCAATGCTTTCCGGGAAAATCGTGCTATGGATCAAATACGTCGGAATGCCCAGATAAATACCATACGGGCCCAATGGATTGTCGGGACCTGCCGCCATCACTTTGGGTAATTTGATACCCTGTTCCTCATCGAATTTGCGAATATCGGCCGGGGGTGTCCAGGTCGGATTGGTTGTTTTTCTGACAATACTCGTTTTGCGAACCGGAATGGTTTTGCCAATCCGGCCAATCCCGACCGGGAATGTCATGACTTCATTCGTTCCCGGCGGATAGTAATAAAGCCGCATTTCAGCGAGATTAATGACGATGCCTTGACGTTTGCCCGGCGGCAGCATGAACCGCGTGCCAATTTTCAAGGGCGTGCCGGTCACAAAAACCGATCGTTCATTCACACCGGAATTGGCTTCCACGATGCTGTTCAACCCGACGTTATAACGCTCCGAAACAGAGGTCGTCGTATCACCCGGTTCTGTCGTCGTGTACTGAACCTCGCCGACCAGCGAATGATTTTCTTCCGGCAAGGGAAAACTTTTTGCCTGAACCAACTGGCCCGTTAATGAAAGTATGAGGCAGGCAAGCACACTGCCAAAGTGAAACACTGTGTTACGCATAATGTCATTTATCCTGCTAAAAATGATGAATGGCCAAGCCAGCGTCGATCCGGAGAATAGGCAAAAACCAGCGTATTGTCCTTGATGGTGTTGATGAGCGGCCGTGCGACGTCTTCACTCACAGCGGGGCATCCCCAGCTTCTTCCCAATTGTCCATATTTTCGTGCCACAGCGCCTGTTGCATACCATGCACCATGAAAGACAATGTCACGTCGATAGGCATTGTCATTGATGCCGGGTTCAAGACCCTGCAGTCTTAAGGAATAACCGTTGCCGCCCACATAAGGTTCCCGGGTTGTGAGAAAAACGCCAATGCTGGATTTTAAACTGCCAGGCTTATTTGAGAAAGAGGTGGCATTCAATTTTCCACTGTTCTGGCCATGGGTGACCCAGGTGTTAAACAGAACTTTCGCCCGTCGCAAATCAATGACCCACAGGCGTTTTTCAACCGATGGTTTCGAATAATCAATGATGGTCAGTAATTGTCTGTTATCAAGACCCCTTTGTCTTGCATGAAGATACGCATTCAGGCTGAGTCTTAATACCCGGGCATCCAGATTGCTGGCCTGTGCATTAATCAACCGGCTTTCCTTGTCCATCCACGCGCGGGAACCGACCGGCTCCTGAATCGGGGGCGAAAAAAAATTGAACGGACCCCAGCCGGTGATGCTCACAAAAATAAAAACAGAGAGTATGTATCGGTAATAGCGCGCCACGAGTCTTTCCATATCTGTTAGATAAACCTATGGTAGCGCATGTTAATCACTTTGTGGGAGGATGTCAAAGAAATAGCCAAATGTTGTGCTGGTAGTGGCGACAAAAAAAAGGTATATTTTCGGACTTTCTGTGTCGCGCACACAGAGTCATTCATAATCAATAAATAACGGAGACAGGATCATGAAAAAGATTGCATTCATATTGGCCATTATGGCTTCCGCACTGGTTTTGACAAGCTGCGCCAGCAAGGGCACGCCCGCTCAGACAACGGCTCCTGACACTACCGCTGCCCCGCACCACCACCACCATCATCATGGACATCATGATTACAAGGGTGAAACAAAGTAAAACGCTTTTTTCATAGGGAAGATAATGACCATGAGTGAATCCAGAAAAATTCGGGTTGCCGTTTTATATGGCGGACGTTCGGGTGAACACGAAGTGTCATTATCTTCTGCCATGAATGTCATCAGACATCTGGATCGCACGCGTTTTGAGGTGGTGCCGATTGGCATCGACAAACAGGGCGTGTGGTTTTTGGGTGATGATGTGTTAAAAAAAGAATTGAATGATCCCACGACCTTGCGTTTGTCGCGTGATCTCAACCGCATGTTATTCAAACCGGATTCCCTCGGGCAATCCGTTGAAACCGTACAGCCCGCGCAACTGCTTTCCCGAACGAATCAGTCAGGGCGTGTGTTTGATGTTATTTTTCCCGTGATTCATGGCACCTTGTGTGAAGATGGTACGGTGCAAGGATTGCTCGAACTCGCCGATGTGCCTTATGTTGGATGCAGCGTGCTGGCATCGGCCATGGGTATGGAAAAAGATATTTCGAAACGGCTGGCGCAGGCAGCAGGCATTCGTGTTGCACGTTATGAGGTCATTAATCAAGGCCAGTGGGATAAAAATCCGGCGTTATTTTGCAAAACAGTTGCAGAGACAATCGGATTTCCTGCGTTTGTTAAACCGGCCAATACCGGTTCCAGTGTGGGTGTTGAAAAAGTCAAACGGGCGGAAGAACTGGTCACTGCCATTGAAAATGCATTTCGTTACGATACCAAAATCATTGTGGAACAGGGTATTGATGCGATTGAACTCGAAGTCGCTGTGCTTGAATCATCCGACTACGGTGCCGATCCTATCGTGAGTGTTGTTGGGGAAGTGCGACCTTCGCATGAATTTTATTCGTATGCAGCGAAATATCTCGATGAAAACGGTGCAGAACTCATTATTCCGGCTTTGCTGTCGGAGGAATTGCAAGCACGTGTGCAGCAAGCTGCAAAATTGATTTTTAAAGTACTGGAATGTGAAGGCATGGCGCGTGTGGATTTGTTCCTCGATCGTCATACGCAAGAGATTTATTTTAACGAAGTGAATACCATTCCCGGTTTTACGCAAATCAGCATGTATCCGAAACTGATGAATGCATCCGGCATGGCGTATTCCGATTTACTCACGCATCTCGTTCAATTGTCCATCGCGCGTCATGCACGCAAGTCAAAGCTTAGTCGTGAGTATGTTACCTGAAGCCAGCCGCAGCACGGGGGCGCGCTTTTTTTTTATTGTGTTGATCTGTCTTTCCATGCTTTTGCCCCGGGTGGTTTCGGCTTTAACCTCGCGTGAATTGTCATTGGAAGAAGCCATCCTGCTTGCGGTTCGCGAAAACCCGAATGTTCAAACTGCGCAACTCAATCATGTCCAGCAAAAATTTGCGTTGGAAATTCAGCAATGGCAATTTCAACCGCACTTTGGTTTGCAGGCGACCAAAACAACCAGCCGGACCTATTCCACGACATCGAATGGCATGGTCACTGCCAATCAAACCGGTGTTCAGCCTTCTGTTTCATTATTGACGCCGATTGGCACGGAATTAAATCTGGTGTCGACCAACACGGTGGCGGGCCATTACAATCCGGCCTTGTCGTTGCAGGTGATGCAGCCCTTATTGCGCGGCTTTGGTCGCCCGGTGGTTGAAGCGGCACTCGATGATGCGCGGGATAGTGAGCGAATCAGTCGATTGAATGTGGAATCCCAATTGCGTCATACGACGACGGATGTATTGAATGGCTATCTCGATGTGATTTCTGCCCGGCACAATCTGTTATTGGATCAGGAAGCCTTGCATCGTTCTGAAGAATCCGTCCGGCAAACGCGTTTATTTATCAAGGCGGGCCACAAGGCAGGTGTTGAGCTTGTGACGGTTGAAGCTGACGCGGCTTCTGCCCGAACCAAAATTGAAGCGGATCAAACGGTCTTGCAACAGACAGGGTTTGCACTGCTCGATGCCATTGGCATGGATCCGAATACGCGCGTTACCTTTCAATCGATTGATATTGAAAAACTGATTCAAAAATACCATGTGCCCACGTTGGCTGAAGCGAAAGAAATGATTCTGGAAAATGATATTCAATATCAGATCGATAACATCACACTGAATGGATCGACGCGAAGAAATGTGGATATCGCGAAAGACAATACGCGCTGGCAATTGAATTTGACAGTGAATGGCAGCACGGGTAATGGCACGGGGGGTGGTCCCAATGCAGGGATTAACAGTCTGGTGAATGGGGTGAATGTGACAGACAGTGCAACACTCAATTTGACGATACCGATTGATGATCGTTCTGCGAATGTTGCGCTCGCCAATGCAAAAATTGCCTTGCGCGAAGCAGAAATTGCCTTGAAACAGGAAAAATGGATAAAACAAACGGATGTCATCACAGTGTGGAATGCTATTCAGGGAGCGAGACGTTCGACAGAGCTTGCAAAAAAAGCGGAAAGTTTACAAGCGAAGACGTGGAAGATCAGTTTTCAAAAATATGCGTATGGATTGATTGATGGTCTCGAATTACAGACAGCGCAACAACAATATCGTGTTGCCGAACAAACGGTATTGAATGCAGAGCTTGATTATTTAAAAGCGTTGGTTAATCTGGATTTGCTGGTTGGGACGACATTAAAAACGTGGGATGTGAAAGTTCGTTATAATTGAGAGTGAAAGTAATGCCATGAAAAAAATGATTAAAGTTATTTTGCTGATGATTATGGTGATCTGTCTTTACACGTGCGCACATCGTCATACCCGATCGACAAAAACAAATGAGATCATGGCAGTCGCCCAACCGGTCAATTCTGTTTTGTATTATTCCAGTATTATTGAGCCGATCAATACTGTTCCGGTGACCAGTCCAGCGGATGGCATCATCCATTCGATAGCCTTTCATTTTGGCGATGCAGTCAAAAAAGGTCAGCCACTTTTTTTAATTTCATCCGACAAATTTCAGGCGGATTATAAAACCGCCCTGATGCAATATATTAAAGCTAAAACAGATTATGCGGTTGATCAAAATCAATTGCGCGAAAGTGAATTTTTACATAAAAACCATCTGATTTCGGATGATGATTATCAGGCGAAAAAAACCGGATTTTATAATGCGCGATTGTCGATGGTTCAGGCGAAAGAGGCACTGGATCATTTGCAGGAACAGATGGATATTCACCCGTCCGGGTTTGATGATTTGAAGATTGAGGATATCGATAAAATCACACGCGTGTTGCATGCAGAAAATCAGCTGCGTGATATTCGTGTTTTGTCGGATGCGGAGGGTGTGATTTTGTTGCCGAATAAAGAAGAAGGCAGTAATGAGCTGAAAAAAATTCACAAAGGCGATGCTGTTCGACAAGGAGATGTCATTGCTGTGATTGGTGATCCCGGTGGTCTCATGTTGCATCTGGATGTGGATGAAATGAGTGTCAATCAATTATATCCCGGGCAACCGGTCAGGGTGACAGGTACGGCTTTTCCGGATGACATGCTTTCCGGAAAAATTACTGCGATTAATCGACAGGGTGAATCCATGCAAGGCGGACTGCCTCTCTTTGCAGTTGAAGTTGTTGTGCCAACGCTCTCTTTGGAGGAGCGTCATCGCATTCATATAGGTATGACAGCGAAAGTAGCCATTTTGATGGATCGTTCAACGAAAGTGACGGTTCCCATCAAGGCGATTGTCGAACGAGATGGAAAAACCTGGGCTTCGCTCAAGGATGAAAAAACGGGAACGGTGCATCCGGTGTTGGTTAAAACCGGTGAAACAACACTGGATTCCGTTGTGATTGAGTCAGGTCTCACATCGGGAGATAAAATTGTCTTCTCTGATTAAATTGACGAATGTCACAAAAATATATCGAAGTGATGAAAAAATATTTCACGCATTACAATCTGTCAACCTTGAATTTTATCAAAGTGAAATGGCGGCGATCATGGGCGCGTCCGGCTCAGGGAAATCCACTTTAATGAATATTATTGGGTTGCTGGATCGTGAGATCACCGGAGACTATTTTTTTTCAGGTGAGAAGGTGTCCTGTCTCAAACCGGATGATCTGTCTCGCCTTCGCAATCAAAAAATTGGTTTTGTGTTTCAATCCTTTTTTTTGTTGCCTCACATGAATGTATTACAAAATGTCATGTTGCCGTTATTTTATCGGCAGGAAGAAAAAAAATCTGCAGAGAAAAAAGCGCTTGTTCTGCTTGAAAAAGTGGGGATGAAATCGTTTTGTCATCAAAAGCCGCATCAATTGTCAGGCGGCCAGCAGCAACGCGTGGCGATTGCCAGAGCGCTCGTTTGCAATCCGGAGATTATATTGGCGGATGAGCCGACGGGATCGCTTGATGCAAGGACGGGACAGGCTATCATGGCGCTTCTTCGTGATCTTCATCAAACAGAAAAACGCACCATTATTCTGGTGACGCACGATGAAAAAGTGAGTCAATGGTGTCAACGGACGATTACGATTCGAGAAGGTCGTGTGTTATGAAATGGGCGATGGTTTTTCAGGAAGGGTGGCGAAATTTATTGGCGAGAAAATTGCGTTCGGTGCTGGCATTGATGGGCATTCTCGTTGGAACAGCATCGGTTGTTGCCATGATGACAAGCGGGAAGCTTGCGACAAATGAGGCGCTCAAACAATTTAAACTGTTGGGCACGGATTTGTTGGCTGTTACGATCAGCGATCAGACAGCGTTTTCTTCTTCCGGTTCGCATGCGAGTTTATCGCTGGATCAGGCGAAAGATTTATTGCATGTCGATCCGGGTATTTTGAAAGTGGCGCCTTATGTTCAAGTATATGATCCTATGCAGTTTAATGGTCATGCGCTGGAGGGTGCTGTTTTCGGTGTCACAGAAAATTTTGCCATCATCACACATCTTCAAATGGCTTCGGGGCGTTTTATTTCAGATATGGATCACACCGCGCCATTTTGTGTGATCGGTGACGAGTTGTATCAGCAAATCAGGCAATTCACGCGGGTTAATCCCATTGGACAGCAAATTCAGGTCGGTCGGCATGTGTTTACGATTATGGGTATTGCAGCGCTCTCGTCTCAAAACAGTTTTGTGAACGGGAATGTGAATCATGCCATTCTCGTGCCGATTCAAACCGCTTTTTTGTCAAATGCCTATGCCGCGATCAACTCGATTCTTCTTCAATTATCAGAGAAAGCAGAAAGCGATCATGTCGAAAAGCACGTTGAGGATTATTTAAGAAAAAATCTGTCCGGCAAGCAAACTCTTTTTCGTGATGCGAAGGAACTGGTGCTGCGCATGGAAAAACAAAATGCGATTTTTACCGTCTTTTTAGGATTGATTGGTGGTGTGTCATTGCTTGTTGGCGGGATTGGCGTGATGAATATTATGCTGGTTTCAGTGGTTGAGCGACGGCGGGAGATTGGTATTCGTCTGGCGGTGGGCGCAACGCGTCGGAATATTCAATTTCTTTTTTTGGTGGAAGCAGTAATGCTTGCGATGGCAGGTGGTTTTCTCGGTGTGATCATAGGGATGGGTGTGGCCTATGTTGTGGCGCTTTATTCCGACTGGCCATTTACCCTTTTTTTAATGCCGCCTTTGATCGGGTTTGTAGTATCGGTTGCGACCGGTATTTTTTTCGGGTTTTATCCGGCGTATCAGGCGTCAAGGTGGGATCCTGTTGTGGCGTTGCGGATGGAGTAGAGGAGGAGACCATCTTTTCATATTCAATTAAATAAACTTTACCCTATTGCATGTAATATAAAATTAGATGAGAATTTCTGTCAGTTTTTTTTGAAAGGAATAGTTATTTTATGAAATGGTTGCATCGGAAGCTTGACGATTTTTTTGAGCCTAAAATCAAAATGGATGTGTTGTCAGAGCTTTTGAAATATCAAAAGCCCGATGAATCGTATATGAATCACGTATCCGTCTTGATTGGTAGGCTATCATCCTGGAAAAAAGAAAATGTTCAGCGCGCAATTAACGAGTTAATAAATTGTGGATACGTTAGGCGTTCTGACATCGTCGCATCTCAACTCTATATCACGACAGAAGGTAAGGGGTTGTTTAAAGAATATAACCAGTTTTGCAATAAAGGAATTCTGGACAAAATTACCTGGTGGTATGACAACAGGTTTAAAGGTGTTTGGAAATTATTATGGATTGCTCCCATTGGTGTGCTTGTTGGCATTGTTAAGGTTGTAACTATTTTTTGGTAACTGGAACGCCTTCCTCTTTCGTGTGCACACATCTTTATTTTTAAATTGACCTCTATCCGTGCGTCATCCCGCGACGTTCCTTAAGCGGGACCTAGCGCCTTTTTTCAATCATTCTATTAAACAATGAATATGGAATTTACTATGAATACATCCTATGTATATATTCTCTCAAGCTGTCGTAATGGCACAATTTATATTGGTGTTACCAATCATCTAATGAGGCGCGTTTTTGAACATAAAGCTAAAATGGTCAGAGGGTTCACGGCACAATATGGTGTAGATAAACTCGTTTATTACGAAGAACATCAGGAAATAAGCACAGCTATCCAGCGAGAAAAACGTTTGAAAGAATGGCCGAGAAAATGGAAAATAGCGTTGATTGAAAAACATAATCCATATTGGAACGATTTATTTGATCAATTATCTCCATAAAAGGCGCTGGGTCCCGCTTAAGGAGCGTCGCGGGATGACGCACGGATAGAGGTCAATTTAAAAATAAAGATGTGCGCATACCCTAATATGCGGAGGAAGACGTTTTTAGTCTGCCCATTTTTAAAACATCACCATAATAATTATGTGATAAACTTATAACAATATATTTTTGTGATAAACTTAATACAATTTGATTTATTTCATATTTAACACGTGAAAAAGTGTCTAAAATGCAACAAACCTAATGTGAAATAAAACCAACAATGCCATTAAAAAATCAAATCTGCTCCACCACTTTAAACCGGTTGCTGTTTAATCCCAAATTGAGAGACGCACCCACTTGTCCCATCAAACTTTTCACGAGTGATTGTTCGTGACTGTAATCCTTGTAAGCTGCCACCTGAAATTCATTGTGCATGACATCGGATAAATTGCCGAGCTTGTCAACAAGGCCCAATTTCAGAGCGGTCTGTCCAGACCAGAAATCACCGGAAAATAAATCATTCGTCTCACCTTGTAATTTTCCCTGGCGTCCCTGTTTGACGACTGCTATAAAATTCCCATGGATTTCACTGATCACTCCTCGAATCTTGCTTAAATCATTCGGATTTTGCGGTAAAAAGGGATCCAGTCGATCCTTGTTCGTGCCAGATGCATACACACGACGTTCAACGCCCATTTTTTTGATTAAATCAGTGAAACCGAATTCTTTCATGATGACGCCGACAGAGCCTGTCAGTGTGTTCGGATTCACATAAATTTTATCGGCAGCCACTGCCACAAAATAGGCGCCGGATGCCATCATGTCTTCACCGACCACGATGACTTTTTTGTGAGTTTTCTTTTTCAAATCAAGAATCGCATCGTGAATAATGGAAGCCTGTACCGGTGTTCCGCCACCGGAATTAATGTCCAGCACGACCCCTTTTGCGTCGCGATCACTGAATGCATCTTTTAAAGCGGGCAAGACTGTTTCGGCAGAAAATTCCTCGCCTGGCCCAATGTCGCCATTCAGACGCACAAGAGCCACATACCCCTTGCTGTCGCTACTGATCGTTGACGGATTGTTGTTTGCAAAAATAAGAAAGCCTGCCGTTGCCAGTAAAAGGATCACCACGAAAAAACGAAAATTTTTCCAGCGTCGTTCGGACCGTCTTTCACGAATCAGTTCACGCAGGAGTTCGGTGGCGCCATTTGCCTCGTTCGTTGTATTTTGCATGATATCGTTCTCCACGTTATAATTTTCACCTGACACAAACAGAGCATCGAAAAAAGGTCACAATTATGGCATGGTTGATCACCCCGGCGCAACTTGAGAAGTTCCGCAAAAATCAAAAATCACTCCTTCTCCTGGATGCCAGCTGGCACTTGCCTGGGACGGAACGCAACGCGCGCGCCGAATTTGTTGAAAAACATATTGCCGACGCCCATTTTTTTGATCTCACGCTTTTTCATGACGCGGATAGCCCGATTCCTAACCAGTTGATTCGCGACGAAAAAAAGATCGGCGAGCTGCTCGGAAAGGCAGGCGTTCGCGATGATTATAAAATTATTTTTTATGATAACAGCGATTTGCATTCGGCCTGCCGCGCGCTCTGGATGATGCGGGTGTTTGGTCATAACCCGCATCAATTATATATTTTAGAGGGTGGTTTGGCTGCGTGGGAAAAATTGGGTGGCAAGATCGCATCCGGCGATGTATCGTCTGGCACAAAATTCTATACAGCACGATTTCAGCCGCAATTATTACGGTCACTTTCTGACATGAAAAAAAATCTTGAAACGCATGCGGAACAGGTCGTCGATCTGCGACATGCGATGCGTTATGCCGGTGCACCTGAATCGCGCCCTGGTTTGCGATCAGGACACATTCCTGACAGTCATTGTTTTCCCTACACTTCTTTTTTTGACAAGACGACAGGGTGCTTTTTACCGCTGGATAAAATTCAGAGATTGCTTGCTGACATGGTGATTGATTTGAAGTCGCCTATTGTAACGACATGCGGTTCCGGCATGACGGCGCCGATTTTAAATTTTATTCTGGAATTGATGAATCATCCACAACACGCCTTATATGACGGTTCCTGGTCTGAGTGGGGCGCTGAAACACTTTATCCAGGTGAAAACAGTCTGGATGAGCGGCCAGTGGTTCGGAGTGTAGACAAGGAGCCGTAGCAATCACTACCGAAACGCTTCCCCCATTTTGAGAAGCAACACCTGCAGTGCTTCCAACTGATAAAAAAGTGCAGTTAATTTAATGGTGTCCTCCCGCATATCCAGCAAATCAAGATCGGGTGGCACAATCGTAAAAAGTTGTTTTTGCAATTCGGCCATTCTGTTTTCAAGATCATTGGGTTCATCCGATATTTTTTTTAATTGAAGCACCCTCACACCTGCTTCAAAAAATTGATTGATGCTATCGACAACATTCAGGAGTGCAGGTCGAATTTTCGCTATCAATTCCTTGTCAAACGGGTGCCGTGTTAATTGATGCAGGGAAAAAAGAACATCCGCCATCTGTTCAACATTCGACAGAAAAAAACGATAGCCCGTTTGAAGAGCACTCGTAAATCCGCGTTCATAGACCCAGTTCGGCGCATTCAACAATGCATTTTCGAGCATTCTGTTGGTCGATGTATTTTCATCGTGTTGCAACAAGGGATCAATCAGTTGTGAAAAATACGCATTGAGTGTTTTGATCACAGGAACCATTTCTTCACGAAATCGCCTGTCCGGTTTTTCCGGGAAAAAAATCAGGTTGGCTAAAATGCCGATGGCGGCGCCCAGAGACGCATCATGAGCCATGTTATAAAAAAAAGAGAAAGACTGCAGTGGAGCAGAGCAAAGCGCAATGATAATAAGGATAATAACAAGTTTTTGTATGCCCTGATAAAAAGCGCTTCCTGGCGTTGTTTGCATCACATACAGTGTCGAAAGTGGCATGAGAAAACAAGGTGTTTCGCCTAAAAAATGTTGAGTGATAAATGACACAACACCTGCTGTGACAAGACGGATTCCGAATCGATTATGCATGGGGATTCTTCTGAAAAAAAGTGTCGAGTGTATCGCAAAACGCGACCAGATTTTTTATAAAAAAAAGAAAAAAGATCGGTTCTTTTGATACGACTTGTAATGTGGTGTGATAGAGTTCGTCCAGAGCATCCATCTGGCCAGGCAACGAATCGGCTGTTTGATTTTTTAATGCGTAAGACAATTGCTCGGATATATTTTTAAATTCACGTTGACATATTTCACGGATGGCAAGATCAGACAGATGTGGTTTTAATGTATTTAATGAAAAAATAATTTCATATAAACTTTCAAATGCGGCTATTTTTTCGGGTGCATTCGGATGGGTAAAGGCGCGCAATTGTTTCATAACGTTGAATAATGTCAGGCGGATTTGACGAATTTCATTTTCATGCGAGTTATTTTCCATGAGATTGACGAAGACGGCTTTTTGCAGCGCATCAAGCGTTTTAAAATAATTTTCGCATGTTTTCTGCCATTGGATTGCTTTTTCAGTCACGGATAGGCCCTATATGCCGTGCGGTTGAATCCAGCCGATGGCGTAAGCCACAAATAGCAAGATGAATAAAAGCAGCGAGAGACCAATTCGAAAAGTGAGCGCTTTCACGACACGATCTGCATCGGCTTTGGTGCGTTCATGTGTCAAAAAATAAAGTGCACTGCCAAGGCTGTATAAAATAACGAGCAGAAAAAGTATGATGACCAGTTTGACCCACATATTCTATCCTTATCAATATATTGAGTTATTCTAGTGTATTCGGAATTTATTTTTTTTACACCTGAATGATGAATGACACCGGCATTTTTTCTCATTATAATCTGGCGTTTTTGGGTGGTCATATCCTGTTATGTCAAAATCGTTCTCTGTTCTCATGCAATATTGTTGTCCCCAGCGCAAGTTAACCCGGTTTGTGGGGTGGCTTGCCGAATGTCGATGGAAGTGGTTTAAAAACTGGTCGATCCGGCGACTGATTCGAAAATACCATGTCAATGTGAGTGAAGCGCTTTCCGACAATTTGAATGATTATCCCACGTTTAACAGTTTTTTCACCCGCCAGTTGAAGCCGGAATTGCGCCCGCTTGCGCCCGGCACGCATACCCTGTCCTCACCTGCAGACGGGTGTGTCAGTCAGGTGGGTCCTATTCGAAGTGACCTGATTTTGCAGGCGAAACAATTTGATTACACGACGGTTTCGCTTTTAGGTGGGGCTGAAACACTGGCGCAATCCTTTGAGGATGGCCTTTTTTTAACGATTTATCTCGCGCCAAAAGATTACCATCGCGTGCATATGCCCATCACCGGGAAGTTGCTTGAGACGATCTATATTCCCGGCAAACTCTTTTCCGTGAATCCCCTGACGGTGCAAACGGTTCCCAATCTCTTTGCGCGCAATGAGCGCCTCGTTTGTCTCTTCGAAACAGCCATTGGACCGGTTGCGGTGATTTTGATTGGTGCCATGCTGGTTGGAAACATCCAGACCGTCTGGCCGATGAACCATCCGCGGCATGAAATCACAAGAGAATGTTATGCCGATGGGCCGGTGCTTTCACGCGGGGATGAACTGGGTTTATTTAAAATGGGTTCGACGGTGATTATTCTGTTGCCGAAAGACAAGGCTTCCTTTGCGGCGACGTGTCGGGAAAATGCAGTGGTTCGGGTGGGGGAAGAAATCGGTTATTTATCGAAAAACCTGATGGATCAGACGTCTGACAATGGAGCCTAGCCAGGCGCAAAGCGTGGCTGTTCCAAAAATCACGAGTGCCACGTAAACCGGTAAAAGAGCGACAGCAATCACATGAAAATGTCTGGCCCAATGACTGAAATAATTCCATGCCGAATCAATGGAAACAGGAGACATTTCATTCTCGCAGAGCACATAGCACGTCACACCAATGGCAAGCAGGAGACACACTGCTTCGCAGATGGTGACGGTATGACGCTTCGTAATCATTCGTTTATTTAACACAACACTGCCTTCTCTACCGGTTTTTTAGCGTTATTTATCGAAACTGGACTGCAATTCTACTATTTTTATCTTAAGAGAAACTTAAGACAGATCAAGGTATTGGGGTTTTTGGGGGGGTAAAAGAAAGCGATTAACTATGGACTTTAAATGCACAGGAGTGTAATATTATGCGCTTAATATAATCAAAATAAAGCCAATAAAACAACGCATAACGAGGAGTTTTACCATGCCAGTTGAATCCTTCAACCCGTGGGCTGTCGAAAACAAAGAAGAAGCGGCCAGACCCCCTTTAGATGAGAATTTGCTGAAAGACCTCAGCTGTCCCATTACCTTGCAGATTTTTTATGATCCGGTGAGCGTAATCGGTTGCGGGCATCTGTTTGAATGGGAAGCGGTTCAGGAATACCGCGAGCAATCTGAGAACGATCCGCCTTGCCCGCTTTGCAAACAACATTCACTGCATAATGTCAGCTCGGCATTGGATGTCATCGATCAAATTGAAGCGCTCATTCGGGAGTATCCCGCGTTGCAGAATGACCGGTATTTTACGCTGGAAAAACTGCACAAGACATTGATGAAGGGCAATACGGCTGAACTCGAAAAATTGTGCGCTATTTTGAAATCTTCCCGGCATATGGATGCAGAATCAGCAGTAGAAGAGTTGGCGGGTGTGTCACCGGTCGCGATGCTGGCATTGAATCCTCAAGGCAAAATGATTATTGAAAATGATCACGATTTTCGGGCAAACATCACATCAGAGAGTTTAAACCGTGTGATTCAGACGGGGCCCTGTCGCGGAATATCTGCGGTGATGGTGTTTGCGGCGGACTGCAAAGACAGACCGTCCCTGATCGTGCGGGATCCTGTTTTAAGGGCAAAAGTGACACGGGAAGGGTTGAATACCTGTATTCCGGCGGGACTGGAGCGCGGAACATCGGCTTTGTTTTATGTGACCTCGACTCGCGAGGGGCGGCAGGTGCTTCTGGAGGATGAGGCGTTCGCCGGGTTGATTCAGGTGGAGACGTTGATGCGGGTGATTCCTGGAGAGCCATATCGAGGTCAATCGGCTTATTTGAATTTAATCCAGACACCGGAAGGTCAGGAGTTTTTCAGTCGACAGCCGGCGCTTTCCGCTGCGATTGACGTCTGGCGAGAGGCACATCCACCTGTCACGCCAGTTGCAGAATCCAGTCGCCTGTTTCAGCCAGCAAGACGACGGCCAGCACCGGGCGTGGTTTCTCCGATGTCGCCGTTGGGGAAAAGAAGAAGGGAGAGGTAAAATTCAAAAATTCATTATTAATCATGAAGTTGCGATATTTTACCCCTGAATCGCAAAACGGACGAAAAATAAAAACTTCAATATAATCAATAACTTATAAAAATTCGACGCAAATCAGCGCGCCGCGAACTTGAGATTTCCCTGTATAATCAAATAGTTGCAGACTTATTCTCAGTCGGCTCATGTTCTGCTGGCTCATGTTCCTATCCGAGCCGCGACCGTCAGGGAGCGTCACAGGTTCTGCAAGATATCAATGAAATTAACAAGTATCGTGACGCTCCCTGACGGTC
>DATIJJ010000063.1:0-68943 GCA_035478795.1 Gammaproteobacteria bacterium
CGGCTTGTCCGCGGGATCCAGTCAAGAAATTCTGGATCCCGCGGACAAGCCGCGGGACGACGTAGGTGGAGTGCGGGACGACGTAAGCAGAGCCAACTGTCACGACAAATCCCGGAAATTTTGTCGTGTACAGAGGTCATAAATCGTTAAAGTGATGAAAAATAAAATTGTTAGTATATTCAATAAGTTACAAAAAACCAGGGCAAAACAGCGAGCGAATATTTAAAAATTTACCAGTATATTCAACAACTTACAAACTAATCCTCAGTCAAGGTTCTTTGTCATGCCAGCATGTTTTTAGCTGGCATCCAGTGTCTTTAAAGTCGCTGGATGCCAGCTAAAAGCACGCTGGCATGACAACCGGGATATCATTTTACAAATACTCCGCGATCAGGTGTTCTGCAATCTGCACCGCATTCAACGCCGCGCCCTTGCGTAAATTATCGGTCACCACCCACATATCAAGACCGTGTGGATGTGAAATATCTTCCCGCACCCGCCCGACAAAAACCGCATCCTTGCCCGCTGCATCCCTGACCGGTGAAGGATATTGATGTTTCCCGGTCATTAATTGAATACCGGGTGCATCCGCCAACAAATCCAGCGCCTGCTGCAACGCAATTTTATCCTGCGTCTCAATATGCACCGCCGCCGAATGCCCAAAAAACACCGGCACACGCACCGCCGTCGGATTAATCTGTATCGTTTTGTCATTGAGAATTTTTTGCGTTTCCCAAACGATTTTCATTTCTTCACGCGTGTAACCATTTATTTCCAGATCATCACAATGCGGAAAAATATTAAAGGCAATCTGTTGCGAATAAATTTTTGGCTTGATCGGTTTTGCATTCAAAAGGCAGGCAGTTTGTTCCGCCAGTTCATTGATCGCTTCCTTACCCGTACCGGACACGGATTGGTAAGTTGAAACATTCACGCGCGAAATACCCACTGCATCATAAATCGGTTTTAAGGCAACAATCACCGGTGTCGCACTGCAGTTGGGATTGGCAATCAGATTTTTTTTACGAAACCCGGCAAGCGCTTCCGGATTCACTTCAGGCACAATCAGCGGCACATCGTCGTCGTAGCGAAAATGCGAACTTTTGTCGATGACAATATTGCCAGAAGCGGCAGCCTTCGGCGCATACTCGGCAGAAATCGCATTGCCCGTACAAAAAAAACAAATTTGTGTTTGCGTAAAATCAAATTCCGCGAGATCTTTCACGACATGCGATTTTCCCTTAAATTCCAGCCGCTCGCCAATGGAACGTTTACTCGCCAGAAAAAAAATATTTTTGACCGGAAATTTGCGTTCTTCCAAAATGGAAAGTGTCGTCGCTCCCACAATGCCGGTCGCACCCACAATAGCAATGTCATACAATTTTTTTTTCATCATGATGGCTCTTTATCCCGTTCAACACCTTGCAGCCAGACACTGATGGTTTCGCCCATCAATGCCGGTTGGCTTTCTTCTGCATAATGCAATCCTTCGCCAAGTTCCCCCAGCTCAAGATGCGGCAAATGATTTTTCGCCCAGACGAGCGTTGCCATCGTCGTCATAAATCCTGGAATCGAATAAAGCATCAATTTCGGTAACGAAGATTCCATCAATTGCGTTGAATAATTCGCAATGATATCCGTCGCCGCCGTGCGATTGTTGCCTGTCGGTAATTCTTTTAAATACTGAACAAGCGGTTTTTCAGAACCTTTCGCCCGAAATGGATCGCGATAACAATTAAGCTCCGTTTCTGTCAATCGACGCATGACACTTTTCAAAACGGTTTGATTAACAAAATCCACGCCGTTCAGCTCATCCTGTTTCTGCCATAAAAGCAATTGCTCCTGAAAAGGCAGGGACATATCATCCGGATGCGCGGGTCGCAACCAGGCTTCATAAAAAACAAGGCCCTTGCATTTTTCCGGATGCCGCATCGCATAATCAAAACCGATAACCGAACCCCAGCCGTGCATGACAAACACGATGCGATCGAGTTTTAATGTTTCAATCAATCGATCGAGAGTGTGAATATAATCCGTGATCGTGTAAGTCATATCCGGTTTGTCCGATTTTCCAAACCCGGGCAAGTCCGGTGCAATGCATGAGCCCAATCCGGCCAGATGCGGAATGATGTTACGCCAGACATAGTTCGATGCCGGAATGCCGTGCAGAAATAAAATCGGATCACCGATGCCTTCATGGATGTAATGAATTTTCGTACCATCCAACTCCACATAATGTGATTTGTATGGAAAATCCGGTGAAATCATGTCTGTCATAAAAATCCTTTTTAATTTACTGGATCCCGCGGACAAGCCGCGGGACGACGTAAGCGGATTGGGTTGTCAACACGCCCTAACCCGCCTGGGCAAAATCAAATAATTCACGCAACACAACAGAATAAGTCACAAAACCCACATTGTTACTCGACTTGATTTCAGCCACCAGATTTTGCCATCGCTCAATCAGCAACGCATATTTTTCAAGCCAGGTTTCAATGCGTTCGGCAATCGTCGCCTGCTTCGCTTTTTTCTGTTTCAGCAACAACACACTCACACTCAATTTGCGTTGCGCGCGATCCAGATCATCTCTGAAACCGGAACGCGCCAGCTCATCCCATTGATTTTCCATCGGATAAAGATTCATCTGATCGCGCAACCAGTTTAATTCAAGGTAATTACCGAGCGCATAATACGTCTCTGCCATGTCCGTAATATTGAGATTATTTTTGATCGCTGCCTCCACAATATCCAGCGCTGTGAATAATGTGTTGCAACTCGCAACGCGTTTTGCAAGCGCCGATGGCACACCCTGTTCAGTCAGGGAAACCGTTTCCACGTCGAGCAATTCACGGTCCGATTCACTCAAAACAGCAGGCAATTGTTTAATGAGTTCTTCAACCGGCAAACGAAAATGATCGATGGTTTCCTGAATATTAAATGCGGGTTTCAAGTTGCGTAAAAACCAGCGCGTCGCGCGTCTCGTCAGAAAATACAGTTGTAACATCATTTTTTGCTGAATGGCGGTATTGATTTTTAAATCCAGCGCCTCAATTTTTTTCCACAATTCCGGAACACCGTAAATACTTTCAGCGACCACATACGCACGGACGATGAATGCAACCGAGGCACCCGTTTCACGCTGCAGGCGTTCGATAAAATTCACACCCATGTGATCAGTAATGTATTTGCCCAACTGGGTCGCGATAATTTCACGACGCAAACTGTGTTCTTTCATTTGCGGCAAATATTTTTCACGCAAGGATGCCGGAAAGGCCATCGTCAAATAATTGACAAACCAGGGATCTTCCGGAATGTCGGATGCGAGAATATCCTGTTTCAAAAACATTTTGCAGTAGGAAATTAAAACCGCCACTTCCGGACGCGTCAATCCCTGCCCGTTTGCCTTGCGCTCAAGCAGCGATTTTTCATCCGGCAAAAATTCCAGTTCACGATTCAATCGCCCTTTTTTCTCAAGCTCACTCATGTAACGTCGGAATAAATCCATGGTCTGCAGTGCAACAGACGATTCAAGACTGACCATCTGCGTTTGTTCATAATTGTCACGCAAGACAAGATCAGCTACTTCATCCGTCATTTTGCCGAGTAAACTATTGCGCTCCTCCAATGTCATGGCATTTTCAGTCATGAGTTTATTCAGAAGAATTTTGAGATTCACTTCATGGTCGGAGCAATCAACGCCTGCAGAATTATCGATAAAATCCGTGTAAAGCACACCGCCATTCAAGGCATATTCAATACGGCCCCGTTGCGTCATGCCAAGATTACCGCCTTCACCCACCACGCGCGCTTTTAATTCGTTACCATTGATACGAATCGCATCATTGGTTCGATCGCCCACTTCGGCATGCGTTTCTTCACTCGCCTTGACGAACGTGCCGATACCGCCATTCCAGATGAGATCAACCGATGCTGTCAATACCGCGCGAATTAAATCATTGGGTACAAGATAGTCCTCCGAAATGCCGAAAGCTGCTTTCATTTCCGGTGTGATTTTGACGGATTTGGCTGAGCGGCTAAAAACGCCGCCGCCTTTTGAAATGAGTTCCGCATTGTAATCCATCCACGTCGAGCGTGGTAAATTGAACAACCGTTTGCGCTCTTCAAAACTGATAGAAGCATCCGGATCCGGATCGATAAAAATATGCATGTGATTGTAAGCAGCCAGTAATTTGATGTGGTTTGACATCAACATGCCATTGCCGAAAACATCCCCGCTCATATCGCCAATGCCAACGACAGTAAAATCGGTCGCACCCGGATTAATGCCGAGTTCGCGAAAATGCCGTTTGACCGATTCCCATGCACCCCGTGCAGTAATCCCCATTTTTTTATGGTCATAACCCGCAGATCCACCGGATGCAAACGCATCATCCAGCCAAAAATCGTATTCTTTCGAAATGCTGTTTGCGATATCTGAAAAAGTGGCCGTTCCTTTATCCGCTGCAACAACAAGATAAGGATCCTCTTCATCATAACGAACCACATCCACCGGCGGCACCACCTTGCCGTTTCGAATATTGTCAGTGATATCCAGCATGCCGCGAATAAATGTGGAATAACAATCAATGCCTTCTTTCATAATGGCATCACGGTCTCCTTCCGGCAGCGCTTTCGGAAAAAATCCGCCTTTCGCACCGACCGGCACAATCACGGAATTTTTCACCTGTTGCGCTTTCATAAGACCCAATACTTCAGTACGAAAATCTTCGCGACGGTCCGACCAGCGCAATCCACCCCGCGCTACCTTGCCACCGCGAAGATGCACACCTTCAACACGCGGGGAATATACAAAAATTTCATACATCGGTCGCGGCAAGGGCAAATCGGAAATCGCCGAAGGATCCAGCTTGAAGGAAATATAGGATTTGAATTTGCCATCTTGTGTCGTCTGGAAATAATTGGTGCGAATGGTTGCAAGAATCACTTCGAGAATGCGACGAATAATGCGGTCTTCATCCAGACTGGTGACATTTTCAAGCATCTGCTCAATTTTGGCGACAAGGACAGACGTTTCGGGTCGCGAATGGTCGGCATATTCCGGTGAAAATCGCAGCTTGAAGAGAGCCACCAGATCACGCGCGATGTCCTGATTGTTAATCAGGGCCTGTTCGACGTATGACTGACTGAAGGTAAAACCTGTCTGGCGTAAATATTTTGTGTAGGCGCGCAAGACAGCTGTTTCATGCCATGATAATTGCGCATCGAGCACGAGGCGATTAAACCCGTCATCTTCCGCATTTTGAAACCAGATGTTGGTGAAGGCATCCTGAAAATTATCCTTGATTTCATCAACGTCAATTTCCCGCTGACTGACATGGATCATGTCAAAATCACTGATCCAGGCAATGCGGCCATCCTTGAAAACAATTTCGTGCGGACGTTCTCCAATGATGCGCAATCCCATGTTTTCAAGCGTCGGCAGCACATCGGATAACGGCACAGTATGTTCATTGTGAAATAATTTTAATTGAAGAGATGTCCTGCCGGATTTGTAAAACAACATTTCCATCGGATTTTCCGATGATAACGCTTCAATTTTTTTAATGTCATCGAGCGCTGCACCGGGCAAATAGCATTCCGTGTAACTCGTCGGAAACGCCTTGCGATAACGCACATAATAACGCAACCCTTCCGCTTCACCAAATTGCCTGACCAGCTGGATTTTCAGTTCATCACTCCAGGAGTGTGCAATGTGCACAAGCTCTTTCTCAATTTTCGTCACATCATAATCAATGTGGTTTTTGGAACTGACACGAATCAGATAATGAATACGCGCAAGCACCGAATCGGAAAAATACGTGGTATAGGACGATTCCCGCCCCTGAAACGCATTCATCAGAATATCCTGCATGTTCATCACAAGATCCGTGTCAAAAATTTCTCTTGGCACATAGACCAGACAGGAAAAATAACGGCTGTAGGAATCCTTGCGCACGAAAAGACGAATCTGTTTTCGTTCCTGTAAATAAAGAATACCCTGTGTCAGCTCAAGCAATTCTTCGTGTGTTGCCTGGAAGAGATCATCGCGTGGCAGTGTTTCCAGAATGTGCACCACTTCCTTGCCATTGTGACTGTCGGGTGGATAATGAAATTCCTGGATGACTTTCGCGACCTTGTGACGCAAAAAAGGAATATAACGCGGACTGGAATGATAGGCCGTTGAGGTATACAACCCGACAAAACGGCGTTCGCCAATCAGTTCGCCTTTTTCGTTAAATCGTTTGACGCCGATATAATCTGTGTAGGCTGCACGATGTACGGTCGATTGCGTATTGGTTTTCGCAATAATCAAAATATTTTTGGAGAGCGCAAGCTTTCTCGCCTGTGGCGGCAAATCGGCATAATTTCTTGAAATCGTGCTGGTGCTTTCATCGCGTAACACACCAAGACCTGTGCCTCTTATAATTTGCAAGGCGCGATTGGTTTCATTGCCAATCAACTTGTAATCGCGACTCCCCAGAAAAGTAAAATGATTGCTGATAAGCCAGCGTAAAAAATCCTTTGATTCTGCAATTTCCGCAGGATCCAGTGGCGGCGGATTCTGTTCCAGCTCAAGCAGCGATTCTTCTACCTTGTTCACCATTTTTCGCCAGTCAATGACAGACACCTGGGCATCATCCAGCACACGCTCGATGTTGGCACGCAAGGCTTCCATACTGTCTGCATCACTTTGTCGATCAATTTCAAGATAAATCGGCGCTTCAGATGAAGCATTCGGATCCAGCGCACCCGTCGGTAAAATATCGGTGATACGATCCTCCCCATCGCGTATCACTCTCAAACCGCCAAAATGAATCGCATAATGAATTTGCAAACCATTGCGATTCACTTCCATGCGGATGGAATCGACCAGAAAGGGAATGTCATCATGAGAAACTTCAATAATGGTATGCGTCGATTCCCAGCCATCTTTTTCAAGAACGGGATTAAAGACGCGCACTTTGGACGTGCCCGGTTTTCTTTCGTAAATAAAACGCCAATGAGAAACGAGAGCACCGAATAAATCGTCGAGAGAACGTTTGGTTAAATCTTCTACTGAGCAATTAACATAATATCGCTGGGCAAATGTATCCAGCAATGCCCGATCGGGCGTGGAAACTTTATTTTTTATGTCAGCACGTAAATTTTTTATGATTTCCTGTCGCCCTGAATCCTGTTGTCCAGCCATATTAACACTTAACCCCCAGGTTATTATAATATGCGCTGATTTTAGCGCTCTTTCCGTCTACAATTCAAACAACATTTGATTTCTTTGCGACATCGTTTCGAAGATAGATCGGCATGGCATCCATGGCAGACACGGTTTCACCTGACTGAAGTCGGCTTTCGGCAAGGACCAGTATGGCGGCGGCGCGGGGTAACATGTCCGGATCGATCAGCGCAGGATCCCCGTCCATCTCCTTGCGATAAACTGCCCATGCATTGCCGACACCGCGCCATGTGCTATCGGGCAAGGCAATGTCGTGAGGCTTGCCCATCTGCTCCTGCCCGTATAAGACCATCTGATGGTTTTCATTTAACGCGTAGGCCGCCCAATAGACTTCATGCATTCTTGCATCGATCGCCACCAGACACCGTGTCCAGCCGTGTTCCTGATAAGCCGTTTGTGCCATGGCTGAAAGAGACGAGACAGGAATCAGGCGTTTTCCGGCGCCGAAAGCGAGCCCTTTTGCAACACTCGCAGCGATGCGAAGTCCCGTAAAACTGCCAGGTCCGCAGCCGAAGGCAATGGCATCGAGATCAGAAAGAGTCATCGCTTCCGACTTTAATAAACGATCCAGCATGGGCAAAATAAGGCTGGCCTGCTGCAGGGGGGCTATTTCATGGTGCTCCGTGATCCTGCCATCGATGGATAAACCCACAGAGCAGGCGATGGAAGATGTGTCGAAAGCCAGTAATTTCATCAAAAAACCCCCTTATCAAAGGGGGTCGACGCACGTTTCCCGTATAAAAGCATTACGGGACAAGTTTTGTGCGGCGGGGGGATTTTTTTAATGTGATAAAAATCCCTCCCAGCCTCCCTTTGAAAAGGGAGGAGTCCGCTCCGGTCGAAATTTAACTTATACAACATTTTCATGTTCTTGCAAAAACTCATATACTTTTTCCAAATTACGGGTACGCGTCATATCCGGCAAACTTTGCAAAAAAGCCTCGCCATAACGCGATCCGGCAAGTCTTGGATCGCCAATCATTAAAATACCGCGATCGGCGATGTCCCGAATCAATCGCCCTGCTCCCTGTTTCAGCATTAAAACAGCATTCGGTAATTGATATTCCTGAAAAGGATCGATCCCCTGTTTTCGAAGCATCACGATGCGTGCTTTTAATACAGGATCGTCCGGTGCAGCAAACGGCAATTTATCAATAATCACACAGGATAACGCATCGCCCCGCACATCCACACCATACCAGAAACTGGCCGTTCCCAATAATACGGCATTCCTCTGCGTTTTGAATTGATGGATGAGCTCTTTTCTCGGCATACTGCCTTGTAAAAGCAGTGGCCAGGTCACCTGGTCCTTTAACAGTTCTGCTGCCTGCTCCATCGCTTTATGGCTGGTAAATAACATAAAGGCGCGACCTGATGTTGCCTGCAAAACAGGAATGGATGCCTTGATCAAGGCTGAAATATAATCCGGATGTTTAAGATCCGGCAATCCTCGCGGCACATACAACAACGCCTGTTTCGCATAATCAAACGGGCTTTTTAACTGAAGCAACAACGCTTTGTCTAACCCCAACGCATCCACAAACAATCGAAAACTGTTTTTAACCGTGAGTGTGGCTGATGTAAAAATCCACGTCCGTTTTTTTTCTTCAATATACCGTTTGAACTGTTCAGCAATGACCATCGGTGTCAGTTGCAAGGTAAAACTGTGTTTGAATGTCTCAAACCAGTGCACGGTATTGTCAGGCGTCGTCCCTGTCAACAAGTGAAAGCGTTCCATGAGTTCGACGCTACGTCGCCAACAATTTTCGAGTCCTTTGCTGCGAACGGCAATCAACCTCAAGGATTCTTCGAGCGTTTGTAAATAATTTTTAACCTGTTGAATACTGGCTTCAAGCGCGGAAGAAGGCTGTACCGCCCACGGTGCACGACGCAACTCGGGCCCCATCGAAAGACGCATCATTTGTGTCCCCGCTTGCAACCGGTCGGTTTCCTCAATCAGGTGACGGGCATCCCGGGCGGATTCCATGATTTCTGCTTCCGTATCGCGCGCCAGTTCAATGAGTTGTCGGCTCGTGAATGTCTCGCTAAAAAACTGTGATGCGATTTCAGGCAGTTGATGCGCTTCGTCAAAAACAATCACATCGGCACCCGGCAGGAGTTCGCCAAAACCGTCTTCCTGGAGTGCCATGTCTGCAAAAAATAAATGATGATTGACGACGACGATTTCCGAAGCCAGTGCTTCCTGTCTTGCTTTCACGACAAAACAATCCTTGTAGAATGAACATTCCTGGCCAAGGCAATTGTCCGGCGTACTCGTGACATAAGGCCAGAGGCCTGAGTCTTCCGGAATGTCTGCGAGTTCGGAAATATCGCCTGACTGTGTCCTGCCCGCCCATTGCTGGATGAGATGCAATTGACTGACCCATTGACGTGATATGAAGCGTCCATCTTCCACATTGCGTTCGAGACGCTGCTTGCAAAGATAATTGGCGCGACCTTTGAGTAACACGACCTTGATCGGAACGGGCAGTATTTTTTTAAGCAGCGGAATGTCCTTAAAAAAAAGCTGGTCCTGCAGATTTTTGGTGCCGGTGGAAAGGATTGTTTTTTTTTGCGCGAGAAAAAGGGGGACGAGATAGCCAAACGTTTTCCCCGTGCCAGTGCCCGCTTCAATGACCAGTTGGGAATGCAGTGAAAGTGCTTTTTCGACAGCCGCCGCCATGGTTTGTTGTGCTTCACGGGAAACGAAGCCTTCGATCGCCTGACCCAGTCGTCCTTTTTCGCCCAAAATGTCGCTTGAGTTCACGGAACCTCCAACGGTTCATTATTTTTCAAGCAGCTTTAATTTATCATCGACATCCTTCCATTCATCCGCATCCGCGGGTGGTGCTTTCTGCCGATTGATATTGGGCCAGCGCTCGGCCAGTTCTTTATTAAGTTGTAAATAGGGTTGATATTTTTCGGGAAGATCCTCTTCTGAAAAAATGGCATTCACCGGACATTCCGGCTCACACAACGCACAGTCAATGCATTCATTCGGATCAATCACGAGGAAATTCGGGCCTTCGTAGAAACAGTCCACCGGACACACTTCCACACAGTCTGTATATTTGCAGCGGATACATTGTTCTGTCACAACGAAAGTCATACGAGAAGTCTTCATCAGTGGTGCCCGGGGCCAGAATCGAACTGGCACGGAAGTTGCCTCCCGAGGGATTTTAAGTCCCTTGCGTCTACCTGTTCCGCCACCCGGGCAATTAACGCTATAAACAAAGGCTGAGGTCGGAATCGAACCGGCGTCCACGGCTTTGCAGGCCGCTGCATAACCACTCTGCCACTCAGCCAAAACGGTCAACATTCAAACAAAAAAATAGCACTTTCAGGCAAATAAAAAGCCTCAGTCTGACACTGAGGCTTGCGATGTCTGGAGCGGGAAACGAGACTCGAACTCGCGACCCCAACCTTGGCAAGGTTGTGCTCTACCAACTGAGCTATTCCCGCACGCTTATTCTTCAACAGGTTGCAATGAATTCTAATATAACCAACAGGCGCCCATTCTATCTAACGACCCTAAAGTGTCAAGCAAAAATAAAAAAAATTAACACTCTCGCAACGTAGGCCAGGCTGCCTTCAGGTAAATCACCATGGACCAGATGGTCAACACGGCAGAGGCATAAAGCAACAGATATCCGATTAACACAATGAGCACAGGAGTGGATGCATCGCAATAAAGCAAGACGATCAGTGACACCATCTGGACGGTGGTCTTCACCTTGCCCATCCATGAAACGGCAACACTGGTGCGCTTGCCAATTTCGGCCATCCATTCACGCAAGGCAGACACGATGATTTCGCGGCTCACAATAATGGCTGCGGGCAAGGTGATAGCCAAAGCCGGTATGGCATACACAGTCGAAGAAAAACGGATCATCTGAATTTGCGGTTCACCGACCAGAAGAACCAGCACAACAGACACCATGAGTTTATCAGCCACGGGATCCAGAAAAGCACCAAGACGAGTTGACAGCTTCAAACTGCGTGCAGCATACCCATCCAGCCAGTCTGTCAAACAGGCCAGTGTAAATAACACGGCAGCCGCAGGATGCGCCCAGGGGACAGGCAGGTAGAAAATCAGCACCAGAAAGGGAATCACCAATATCCGACACAAGGTGAGAATATTCGGTAGATTAAGCATGGCTGCATCCTTGTCATGACGAAGTGCGTATGAAAAACTGTACCGTTAAAGTCTACCTCATCCTGTCTATTAATCAAAACAGGACAACGCGCCCTAATGATTATTAATTCCCTTGAAGACATGCAGCTGCTTCGCGGAATTTTGTAAACTGCGTTCCGTTTCTGCGACAGGCCTTATATTACCCAGTTTTACACCCAGATGTTTGCTGCGCAAATCGGAAGAAAAGAGACGAGCATGTGGCGCTGTCAAATCCCGTCCCAATCCGCGACGAAATTGCAACCCTTGAGAACCAACAGCGGATGTTGCAAATTCCGCTTCATTAATTTTATTTCTAACCGCCTTGCAATCTATTGGTGAAGCAAAAGCACTTTCAGGAATCCTGAACAGAATAAAATGATTTTCCCCAAAAACCGGATGCCTGACTTTTTTGACCTCACAATCAGGATCCCTGCTGTCATAAACAGCACCGCATGGAAACTCAATGCGTTCATACGATCCTGATTTTTCTTCCCTTGTCGATTTTTCAGTTTTCTGTTCCTGTTTTTTAAGCTGCTTTCTTCGTGTTATACCGGCATTTGTCGTCATCAGAAATGCGTTTGGGTTTTCATCATCTGATACACCAGGTAAAACCGGTTGATTCGGATGCTCCAGTCTTGTCAGATGATATCCTTTAATAAACAGCCAGGAACCCTTCTCTTCAACTTCACAACCGTCAAATAATTTTCTGACACTTTCCAGATGAAAGTTTTTATCCTTAAGTGAAATTTGATAGACTGCTACAGGCAATTCTGATTCATCAGAGATGATATGTTTTGTGTAGTCAGTTTGCAAAACCGTTTTAATCCGCTCTCCTGTTTTTTTAATAGCCTGATATCGTTCAATCTCTTTTTCAATTTTTTGATTAACAGAAGCTATTTTTCCTGACGCCAATGAAAAAGGTTTGATTGTAAAATAATTTTTTTCATACGAAACAACAGGAGCACCGTTTTTAAATAGCACATTTTTAACAATTTGATTCACCATTGAGGTAGAAAGACCATTACTCACAACGGGTTTAAATTTTAAATAATCAAGAGCTAATGACTCGCCTTTCACAAATTCAAAGGAAACACCTGTGCACTCAACGGCTCGATCAAGCTGTGATGTGATTTTATTTCTCTGTTGATTCCGGCAAAAGGTGCCAACACTTTTTCTCGCAATCGAAGTCATTCCCGATAAAAGATGCGTTAAATTGTTCAATATTAAAAAATATAACGCGAATGATTCAGGACCTTGCTCTCTGGCATTATAAATTGCAATGAGCGATGAAACGGCTAAAAAAACATATCTCAACGTGTTCGCCCTGTTGGCATGCATTTTAAGAGTCTTGAGCTCTGATTCAATCAATGCTATTTCACTTGCCACATCATCGGCATTCACACTGTTTTTTTGATTCCATTTTTTATAACCAAAATGAATGGCATGCTCCATAATATAAGTCAAAAAAACAAAAACCATCAAGTTAATAACAATAAAGAACGCACCTGCCAGCGCATATTTGAAAGAGAGATCATTTGTCAGAACAAGTGCTTTCTGTAAATTGTCTGGCTTCAATAAAGTATTTTCTTGCAAATCATCATAAGCAGCTTTTAATAAAGCTACAATTTCAATAAGTGGTTTTTCCTGGATTTTTTGTAAAAGAGGTTCCTGATTAATCATCTCGCGAATATCAACTGCATCAAGAGCCAGTAGTTTGGAAAAATAGGGTTTAAATAACATGTTTTCACTAAAAGCCGCTATTTTGACAAGCATGCTGGAGTAATCTGCCTTGATATTCTCGATATTTTTTGGAAAATGCTTTAAAACGGCATCGAGATGCATGTAAATCGAATTGAAAGGATTGTTACGATATATTTCTTTTTTGAGTTCTTCTTTTATTTGTTCATCCAATGGCAAATTATTTGAAAATTCCACAAAATTATTGAGAACCTGCTGTTGCATTTCCCTTAAATCACGCAGATAACGCAGCCGAATTCTTGAAATCTGATTTTTCGTTTTCCCCACATCCGCCAAAGGCGCTGTCGCAAATCCGGATTGATTCATCCACTTTAAAGGACTGCTAAATAATTGGCCTGCCAAAACGCCAACTATCATCATGGCAGGAGAGATATAGGCTTTAAATACCAGCTCATTTCTGCTTGCTCTCAAGCGGTCTAGTTTTGCAAGCTGTTCTGGCGTCGCGCCTTCTTTTAGTCTGTCTTTGTGTTTCATAAAATTCACCTTGTATACCTGCCTCATTTTGGTGATTATTTTAACACACATTTGCTTCTAATTGTGCATTTTAAGATCTTTTATGGAGGCCAGGTAACCTATTGATGAATCACAGAAAAAATGCGTTGAGCCAGCTTAAGACTGATACCTGGAACCTTTGCGATGTCAGAAACACTCGCCCGCTTTAACGCCTGAATCCCGCCAAAATACTGCAATAATTCCCGACGGCGTTTGGCCCCAATTCCTGGAATCGTTTCCAAAACAGACGTCACGCGTTTTTTATCACGGCGCGCTCTGTGGCCTGTGATCGCAAAACGATGCGCTTCATCCCGAATTTGTTGAATCAGATGCAGTGCAAGCGAATCGGGCGGTAAATGAATGGGAGCGTGATCGGTAAAATACAGCGTTTCAAACCCGGGTTTGCGCGTCACCCCTTTTGCAACACCGATTAGAAAAATGGTTTTAATATCCAGTTCTGCCAGGACTTTTTTTGCCGCATTCAATTGCGGCTTGCCACCATCAATCAATAAAATATCGGGCAAAACAGCCTGCTCTGATTGCATGCGTGCATAGCGACGTGTTAATGCCTGACGCATGGCAGCCACATCATCCCCAGGTGTGATGCCTGAAATATTAAACCGTCTGTAATCACTTTTAACCGCACCCTCGCGATTAAATACCACACAGGATGCAACGGGCGATTCACCCATGCTGTGGCTGACATCAAAACATTCAATACGTGAAGGCGTCTCATCAAACGAGAGCAACGTCTTCAATGCATCAAATCGATCATGCGCCATGGATTTCAAAAGCAACCGACCCGTCACCGATTGTTTTGCACTGTTTGTCGCGATATCCACCCATTTTTTTCGCTCATGACGGACATTCCCGGATAACACAACTTTATGCCCTGCCCTGTCACGTAATGCACTCGCCAGCCAATCCTGTTCTGCCAATACGGTTTCCATGATAATTTCCCGAGGAATATCTTCCGCATTGTACTGATCACCCAGATAATGTTGCGCAATGAATGACATTAAAATTTCTTCACGCGAAAAAGCCACCGACACATTGGGATAATACGCCCGGCTTCCGAGCATTCTTCCACCCCGAATAATCAACAGTTGAATACACACGAGACCGGCAGCGAGTGCAAAACCAATCACATCGATATCACCTTCATCCGCATTCACATATTGCCGCGTCTGAATTTCGCGTAATTTTGCAATCTGATCACGTAGTCCCGCTGCCTTTTCAAATTGCAATTGCTTCGATGCCTCATCCATCTGCCGCGTCAACGCTGTCAATACTTCCTCATTTTTTCCCTGCAAAAACAAAATGGCATGACGAACCTGTTGTTCATAATCGTCGGGTGAAACATATCCGACACAAGGCGCAGTACAACGCTCAATCTGGTATTGCATGCAAGGACGTGTGCGCGCAGCAAAAAATGAATTGGTACAATTTCTTATTTTAAATATTTTTTCAATGAAGTTAATCGTTTCACGCACAGCCATCCCGTTTGGAAACGGCCCAAACCAGGTACCACTGCGTTTTTTTTTGTTTCCACGGTAAAAATCCACACGCGGATAAGGTTTATCATCAGTGATCAGGATGTAGGGATAACTTTTATCATCCCGGAACAACACATTGTAATGCGGCTTGTGTTGTTTGATCAGGTTGCATTCGAGGATGAGTGCTTCGTTTTCAGTGTGAGTAACCGTGATATCGATCGTCTCAACCTGTTTTAAAAGAGCCGTCGTCTTCAGGTCTTTTTGTGCGTTGGAAAAATAACTGCCGAGACGTTTTTTTAAATCGCGCGCTTTTCCGATATATAAAACATGCCCTTTTTCATCGAGCATTTGATAAACGCCCGGCTGATGGGTCACATTGGAAAGAAAGAGTTTACTATTTTGCATGATGTGATTTTGGGAAAAAGACGGCAACCGTCACGATTCATCCGCAGCCGATTTGTGGCCTTCAACAAGCCCCAGACGAATGGCCAACAAGGTCAGTTCAACATCGCTGTTGATGCTTAATTTTTCAAAAATACGGTAGCGGTAACTGTTCACTGTTTTAGGGCTCAGGCACAATTTATCCGAAATTTCCTGCACTTTTTGACCGCTTGTGATCATCAGCATAATTTGCAATTCACGCTCTGACAAAATATCGAGTGGCGATTTTTCATCTTTCGAAAACCGCTTCAAGGCCAGCTGTTGCGCTATTTCCGAGCTGATATAACGCTGACCTGCATGAACCGTGCGAATCGCCCGAATCATTTCATCCGGATCACAGCCCTTGGTGATATAGCCCGCAGCGCCTGCCTGCAACAGTCGGGAAGGATACGGTTCATCATCACAGACCGTGAGCGCCAGCACCTTTAAATCCGGGTTATGGCGAATCATTTTGCGGGTGGCTTCAAGACCGCCTATGCCAGGCATTTGCACATCCATCAAAACCACATCCGGAATCACTGATTTTGCAAGACGAATAGCTTCCTCGCCCGAGGGCGATTCCGCAATCACTTTGATACCGGTGACGTCTTGTAACAGCCGTTTGATGCCGATACGCACCAGTTCATGATCATCAACCAACAGAACCTTAATCAACGGGGTACACCTCATTCGGTTTGCAATTCCAGGAATTGGCGGAGAGAGAGGGATTCGAACCCCCGGAGCCCGTAAGGACTCAACGGTTTTCAAGACCGCCGCTTTCAACCACTCAGCCATCTCTCCATGCAGCTAATGGACTTATATTTCTGATTATACTCAGAGCAGAGCACATAGTAACGCTATGACCCTCCTGATTCAACAAAAAAATAATTGCGCTTTTCTGATTAACCACCCGATGAAGAACAGCAGTATTTTTGCCGAAACCAGGCTATAATAGCAGGCAGATTTTAATTTTTTGGAGAATGTCCATGTCAATGAACGAAACAGTCGTCAGTCAACGAGGCAGGTCCCTTTTGGGCACCCATTCCGTGCTACGAAACACGTATTTATTGCTCAGCCTGACGCTGTTATTCAGTGCTGGCATGGCCGGCGTTGCGATGGCGCACGGGGCCGGTTTTGGTTCATCCATCGTTGCCTTTATTGTTGGCTTTATCCTGTTATTTGCAACGACCGCCCTTCGCAACAGTGTCTGGGGGATTGTGGCGGTATTTGCCTTCACAGGTTGCATGGGCTATTCCATGGGCCCGATGCTGAATCAGTTTATTCGCGGCTATACCAATGGCGGACAATTGATCCTGACGGCACTTGGGGGAACCGGTCTCACCTTCTTTTTAGGGTCAGCCTATATTCTCATGACGAAGAAGGATCTCAGTCACTGGGGAAAATTTCTCATGATCGGGCTGGTGATCTGCATCATTGCATCTCTTGCGAATTTCTTTTTTAAAATGCCCGCCATGCAATTGGCCATTTCATCGCTCGTTACATTTATTTCGGCAGCACTCATGATGTATGACACGAGCCGCATTCTGAATAACGGCGAAACCAATTATATTATGGCGACTATCAGTCTGTTTCTGGATATTTTAATGCTGTTTCAAAATTTATTGATGTTGCTTGGGGCGTTGAGCGGAAATAGCAGGAATTAAAATTCCTCCTGCCACACGCATTTTCCTTTTTCGGACATGGCTTGCAATTTCTGTTCATGTGCTGCCATGTCATCCGTTGTTGCAACAATAATTTTTCGATTATTTGACACGGTTAATTTTTTCAGAGGGATATCCTGACTCGCCTCTGAAACAGTATCTGCTGTCTGCATCCCTTCAAACAAACTGCCTTGCCCGCCGGTCATGGCAAGATAGACCTGCGCCAGCAATTGCGCATCCAGCAATGCGCCGTGCCATTCCCGATGGGCATTCTCTACGTTGTAACGTTTACACAAGGCATCCAGACTGTTGCGCTGACCGACATGTAATTGTCGCGCGAGCGCCAGCGTATCCAGAATGCGGCAGTAATCAGTAATCCATCGGGGCTTTTTTTTGATAAGACCGAATTCATAATTCAGAAAACCCGTATCAAAGGGTGCATTGTGAATAACGAGTTCAGCCCCGCGGACAAACTCAATAAATTCATCCACAATGTCTGCAAAAACCGGTTTGGTTTGCAAAAAATCCTGCGCAAGACCATGCACCGCGAGCGCTCCTTCATCAATGGGACGCTCGGGATTGATATATTGATGATAATGGTTGCCCGTCAACTTGCGGTTAATGAGCTCAACACAGCCTATTTCAATGATGCGATGCCCTTCTGCTGTTTGAAGCCCCGTGGTTTCTGTGTCCAGTATAATTTGTCGCATTACCGTTTCCCCATCAATTCATCAATGGCCCGATTGGCAAGCAGATCCGCCATTTCATTTTCAGGATGTCCATTATGCGCCTTGACCCAGTGCCAGGTGATGGTGTGTCTCTTTGCGCTTTCATCCAGTTCTTTCCATAAATCTGCATTTTTAACCGGTTTGTTATCTGCTTTTTTCCAATGGCGTTTTTTCCAGCCATCCAGCCATACGGTAATCCCTTTTTGTAAATATTGTGAATCCGTATGCAACTCAACCCGGCATGCCTCACGTAATTGTTTTAAGGCCTGAATCGCTGCCATGAGCTCCATCCGATTATTGGTTGTATCCGATTCACTGCCAAAAAACGTTTTTTCATGTTTGCCATATCGTAGCAGAACACCCCAACCGCCTGGCCCCGGATTGCCACGGCATGCGCCGTCAGTAAAAATAATCACATGTTTCATATCAATCCGGTTTTCATCAGGAAGGCCTTGGAATCTTGACACGCATGTTAGAAAAAGTCTGCTCCCAACGCAAGCGGATAGGCGTCAGCGGAGTCACTCTGGCCTTCGCCATCAGAATATACACACCACCCAGCGGTTTGAAAGTCGCATGCCCTGCTCTCTCAAAAAACGTCGATTTGAGATAACCCTGCCACGGCAGGCCATATAAAATAAAATCCTGTTTGATCCACTCAAAATCGGCCAATCCCAGCCACTTTTTTATCACGCCAGGCTGTATAAAATGATGGCACCAGGGAACGCCCTTCTGATGGGTCATTGTTTTTTTTAATCCCCATAAACTCACCGGGTTGAAACCCAAAATCACAATATGCCCTTCCGGTTTCACCAGTCGGCAGGCTTCTGTCAGTAACTGCCTCGGATTATCCAGATATTCGAGGCTGTGCGGCAAAAAAACCAGATCGACCGATCCTGGCAAAATGGGCAATTCATAGAAATCACTTTCGATGGTGGTGACTGTGCCATTTTTATGGGGAAGCGGCGTAACAAGAACAGGATGTGCAATGACGCTTGCTCTGAGTAATTCAGCCTGATGAGGGACGCCAATCAGAACAGCCTGCTTTCCATAATACGTGGCCAGAGTCCCTGTTAAAAAATTTTTTTCAGCAGAAAGCACGCTCTGGCCCAGCGGTTCTGTTAACCATTGATTCCACTGTCGGGCTGCTCGATAGATCTTGATCAATGGGAGTCCCTGCCATCAAAATGATGAATATACCTTGACCTTTGTTGCATGCAAAGATTAAATTTGGGCAAAATGATGTGGCATATTCCTGCGAGGTCCATTTTTTTATCTTTTTGCTGGAATAGAGATAAATAATAATCCTCTTAAGGCATGAGATGAGTCAACAATAATGACACTGGCATGGCGAAAATTATTACTTAACAGAATGGTTAAAAAAGGACTGACAGGCTTTTTTTGTTTTTTCTGTTTCTTGCCAGGTGGCGTTTCTTTTGCAGCGACCAATAATGGCGAAGGTATTCAGGTTTATCAAAAAAATCTTCATTTATCGCCCGAACGAAAACAAAATCTCGCCAATGATATCAATCGCTACCACACAGCAGATAATATCTGGGACAGATTGCGCAGGCAATTTTCACTTCCCCATTATGAAAACAATCCCATCGTAGAGGCCAAAATAGAATGGTTTTTGAATCATCCGGATTTTCTGATGCATTCCATGACACGCGCGGCGCCCTATTTATATTTTATTCTTCAACAAGTCAAAAAAAGACATTTGCCCGCTGAACTGGTCCTGTTACCGATCATAGAAAGTGCCTATAACCCGTTTGCCCTGAATACCTCCTCGGGTGCAGCGGGCATGTGGCAAATGATGTCTGCAACGGCATCAGGTTATGGCATCAGACAAAACGGCTGGTACGATGGGCGGCGCGATGTCGTTGCCTCCACCAAGGCCGCACTGAATCACCTTGCCTATTTACAAAGTTTTTTTGAAGGAAACTGGTTGCTGGCCATTGCAGCGTATGACACGGGAGAGGGAAATGTGCTCGCTGCCATTCGCAGAAATATTCTGCATGGCGAAAATACGGATTTCTGGTCATTACCCGTCGCCCGGGAAACCCGGGATTATGTGCCACAATTGCTGGCGCTCGCTGTCATCATCAGTCACCCGGAACAATATCCCATTGAGTATCCCACCGTTCCCAATGCACCTTATCTCGCAGAGGTGGATGTGGGATCTCAAATGGATTTGAACGAAGCGGCTTCCTTTGCAGGCTTAAGCCTTCGGGAATTAAAGCAGCTGAATTCCGGTTACAGCCGGACAGCAACGGATCCTCATGGTCCGTTCAAAATTGTATTGCCGATTGAAAATGTCGAACAGTTCACCGAAAATCTGGCGAGCTCTTCTTTTTATGATCACGCTCATCACCTCACCGTTCCGGGTTATTCTTTCAGACACTTCGCGAGCCGGTCGCCCGATCAAAAATATAATCGAAAAAAAATAAACCCGATAAAGTCAATCAAGCCAATGTATGATGAACCCACACCACAAACCGTCGACCGGTTTGAAGAGGATGCATCCAACACATCCATTGCCGAACAAATCGTCACAGCACTGGATACACCGGATGCACATTATGTTATGCAACCCGGCGACACACTGTACATGGTGCGTGCACACGATACGCTGGATACCATCGCGAAACATTTCCATATCAAATCGGCTACCCTCGCTATCGCCAATCAGGTGACACCCGGAAGCGCTCTTCATCCCGGCCAATCCGTTATTATTCCCACACACAGAAACCGTTCCGGCGAATCGCAACACTATGCATTAACACCGGGCGATACGGTTTATATGGTTCGCCCGGGGGATACGATTGAAAAAATTGCCGAAAAATTTCACACAACACCCGCTGCCGTCCGACTGGCCAATCTGCTTTCGAGCAATCGACTGGAAGCGGGTGATCAGCTGGTGATTCCGACACACGTTTAATTCCCTGATTAGCTTACCGTCGTGGTGCAAGTGGCAGGGCATTGGCAGCATCGTCTTCTTCATCTGCTGCCACCGCCTCTGCTCCATGTCGAACCATGCTTGACTCAGGCTTCAGATTATTCTTGCCCATATGACAAAGGGTTTTCAGGGCGCTAAATGCATCCACAGCCGCATGTCCTACTTCAAGCGAAATATCGCGAGGCCAATGGCTTTCCACGCTCGCTAATAATTCAAGATCATTCGAATCTAACTTGGTAGCTAAATCACCACCTCTCCTTTGCTTGATAATTGTCAGTGCAAGTTTCAACCTGTCCATATCATCAAATGTTGGAAAGAACTGGTCTAATGAATATAGCCTTTTTTTCATTTTTTCGATGGCCATTGACGGTGTCAATGCTCTTTTTCTTGTATATTCCTTTATAATGTTCTCAATATCTCCAATCGTTTGAATGGGAATGGGTTGATCCTTCTCGTCCTTCCTTTGTTTCTGCTCTTCGGGTAGACCAGGGCCTCGGCACTTCTGAAGACATTTAATAAACTGCGCCGTCGTTCCATTTTGATCGATTGCACCATCCTTGACCATTGCGCCATACGTTTCAATATCATTCAACATCCGTTTGATATACAGGTCACACCACTGGATGCGTGTTTCCTTCATGTCTTCTACCAGTTTTGAAGTATGTCCCTTTAGTAATGTCTGCTCTAAAATGGCTTTAGCAGCATTGTAATCAGTGTACGGCTTGGGATTATCCCGAGTGGAATCAAATTTTGCATCTTCAGGAACCGGATCAAGTTCTGTGTCCTTAATCTTGCCATCACGATCTTGAGTCCAATAGACATCCCTTACTTCAGATCCCTCTACTTTTTTATATTTATACACATATAAAAAATCCCTGGTTGAGAGCATTGGTTTTTCGTTTTCGGCCAGTGGTTGCATCAAATGGACGTAAGTCTGCGGGTCCCTGGGCCTATTAACTGACACCAGCATGTCCACCATTACCTGGTCCAATGGATCATTATCTTTTGTTTCTCGAGGAATGTTATTTACAGCATAAATCAAGTGTTGAAGGATCTTCGGCTGCTCTGTCTTATTAGTTGCACAAGCCTTTTGCCAGTCAGCCACGAATTGCGTTAACCATTGAGCAGTCATGACCGGGTTATTGCCTTCTGTAGATTCCAGAGGAAACTGCGCAACCGTCCTGGTCTTGCATGGCATGCGAATATCATATTTGGTTTTGGGGTGATGGCCCTGATTTAATACAGCAACAACGTCCTCGTTAAAGCGCTTGTCATTACGGTCGAGCGTAGGAACCTCACCTTTTCCGATCCCCGCGAATAAACTTCTCATGGCCTCTCTTTTTCTATTCATCACCTCCTTTTGCTTCTTTATAGCCTCGTCTTGCTCCTCCTTTGCGTCCTTGCCAGTGCCAGTATCAAGTTGAATCACACTCCAACGTTGACCAGAGCATCTATACAGAAAAAAGTCATGCTTTCCACACACCAGAACAGGTGTTTTATCTTTTTTTGCCTCGTCTTCAATCTTTTTCGGGATCACTACCTGGTGTGGATAAAGACATGATGGGTCTACCATTAACCGGACGTTATATTGATCTCTCTCAATCGCTGCCTTTTCCATGTCTTTAAAAAAAGTATAGCCCGCCGGATTTTCTTGATATGTTTTGTATTCAGCGACAATCCCTTTCGTTATTTTTTTTATTTCGTCTTTTCTGAACAAAGGCCCTTTCACACCGAGATCAGGTATATCAAGCGCCTGGTACAACATGAGATGTAATGCGGGAACAAATGAACCCGGACCTTTTTCCTTCTCTCCAGGTAACTGCAGATCTTCCATTGCCATTCTCAGGCAGGTTTTAATGTATAAATTTAGTTCTCCTTCAAGTTGTTTAATCTGGTTTTTTGTATTCTCGTCCGGAAATTGATGACTTAAACTATCAATTTTTTGACCTGATTCCTGCATCTTTCTGAGAAGTATGTTAGCTATTTCTTTATCAGATTCCGGGGCATCAAATTTTTTCACGATCTCATCATAACGAGTTACAAACAGGAGACAACCCTTAAACCGTTCTGATAATTTTTTAACGAGAGGATCTGTGGATTCCAATATCTCAACGCGTTTTGCTTTAATTTTTTCATATAAAAAGTCGGTGTTGTACTCATCCAGAATATGAGTAACATACCTGGAGCCAGCAAGTGCAGCGAACTGTTTAGAAATAAATTCTTTCTGAATTCGTTTGCATTCTGTGGCTGGTTTATATTCACCGTTTTCGCTGGAAAGATCATTTACTACCTGAAAAGGTAATGTCTCTACATGCTGACTCAATGCTTCTTCTATTTCTTTTTGTGCTGTTACTGCAATCTGTTCACCAATAGTTTGTTCAATCCATTCGTCACCCAATAAAGATCCAATAAAATTATCCAATACGCTGTCTTCTTCTCCTAAAAAAGATTTTTTAATGCCGGGGTTCGATAAATCCAGAGCAGACCCGGTTGGAAGCAAACCTGCCCACTCACTCAGTGACATGTTTTTAATTTTTTCTTTCCATTCAGTTTTAATCAAATCGCAACGTTTCTCCGCTGTACTTCTTAAGGCTAACGCAACTATCAAAGAAAGAGCTTTAGCATCATTTTCTTTTAAAAAAATAAGGCTCTTCTGCAGAGGCTCATTTTCTCCCATCCGGGAAATAAGAATGTCTGCCAAGGGTACAGTACTATTTTTTTCTGTACTGAATATCTCATAAATCAGGTCATCGCTGAGAGCAGCTTCTATTTTTCTGCTATGGAAATGTATCAAATTTTCACGAATAAAATAATCCTTCACATCTTTTATAATATTTTTCTTCGATTCAGCATCCAGCCGTTCAAAACGGTACATCACACCCGGTTCTTTAAAGTAACCCTGCATGAATGCATCCAGCTCTGATCTCACGACATTTTCATTTTTTTCCGGATCAAATCGATATTTATCTTGCAAATAATTGACGAATTGTATTTTGAGATCGCGCTGAAACGCTGCGTCATCAACCTTCTCTTCTCCAACCCGTGCCTGCCTCTTGATATTTTTATCATAATCATATCCGGGTGTTGTATTGGAATAGAGAATATCAGACCAATATTGGCGATTTTTGTCACTTTGATCGTTATTCTGAACCGTCAGTTGGCTTCTATCAAAAACAAGCGTGCCTTCACGCACACTTAATAACGGTTTAGTGTATGCATCATTAAGCACAGCTAATGCATTGTACCCACTGTTACGCGGGTCAAGCGACTGATCCACAGACATATTCTCTACAGAAACCGTATTTCCTGAAAAAACAACTGTCTCAAAAAATATTCTCAATTCTTCATTATCTTTTTTCAATGGATTCGCCAAAATAATCTTGATCTTTTGATTATTCGGGTTTACATGCACAAAATAGGGAAAGGGAAGATATTTTTCATGAAATAAAATTCCAGCAAAAACAATTGGCTTCTTATCTTCACCAATTACCTTATCTTCATCTCGATTCTTGAAAAGCTCTTTTATTAATTCTTTAGGAAAATTTTCATCGAAATGCATTAAATTTTCGGGTAGTTGACAAAGCTCAACGTCACCTTTCGCTTCATTTTTTAATCCGGCTACCGCAACAGCAACATCTTCTTTCTGCAGTTGATAAGCCAGATGAGATGGTGCATCTTTGTCAACTCCCTGAACATTTTCAAGTGAACGCGGGAGATGCAATGATAGAGGAGCGTCGTATTTAGAAACAAGTTCTCTTATTTTATCGACGGTGAGTTTGATCTTATTGACTTTTATCGTTACCCATGCCGCCGGATTTTCTTCTACCCGAGCAAGCAATGCTCTCAGGATTTTTTCTTCAGCCACTGCATTATTATTTCCAATCCACGGTTTTAAAATATCCTTAAGATCACCTGGCGCAAGCTTCTCAAATAGTGTTTCATCATTTAAAACAAGAACCACTTGCTCCGGATTGTTTATAAATTTTTTAATAAAAAACTCTCTTCTTGCTGTAATGATGTCAATAATATTGGATAACCAATCATACAATGTGTTGGGAGGTGGGCTCTGAATCTCCTTGTCATAATACCCAATCTCTCTTTTTCTTTCTGTAGCAAAACTGTAATATTCAAGCTTCCCGGTGGTACGATCAGAATATGTTTCATGCCACTTCGCATCAGTCATTCTCAACGCATTGCAATATCGAACAAGCCCGGAAAAATCCTGCTCTTCCCCTGCCTCTCCCAGTTTCTTAACCATCTCCCGATAGCCTTTTTTCCGATCTTCAGAGAGACGTGAGTGGTCGGCCTGGTGATACCAGGTAGCCAGCTCGTCATTCGCCTTTTGCAGGACTACAGAAAACTTGTGCGTTTCGTTAAGAATGCCCTCTTCGACGCCACGCTTCAATTGGACTTCCGGCCTTTTTTCCTCTCTTTTTTCAGCTTCTGATTGTTCATTTAAAAGTGCTTCAAGAACTTTTGATGACTGATGTTTGTGAGAAGTCCAGAACAGGTAACGCAAGCTGTCGTAATCTATTTCAAACCGGAGTGCTTTCATTTTAGTTAAAGTAAGATCAAACTCGGCGAGTGATAATGTTTCAAGCCATTCCAATTGTGAATTATTGTGTTTCGCAATCTTATCTTTGAAATCCAGATTATATCTATAATTTTCATCTATCCCTTTGATGATCTCAGACAGCGTGTTCTGAAAGTTATTTTGCAGTTTACTGAGGAGCGTTACACAATACATTCCATTACTAATATTATTAAATAACGTTTTTACGATAAAACAAACATTTTGCGTGGAGAGCGCATTCTTGTTATGAAAAATTTCCACAACCTGACCATAGAACACATCTAAAGAATCGGATGATACAGCATCATTGCTGGCAAGAAGTCTCAATGTTTCCTGTTTATAAACATCATTGTCGCCTTGCGTATTTAACCACTCACGTAACGTCGTCATCTCTCACTCCTCACGGTTTATAGGCCGGTGCATCGATCAAATATACACCAAATTTGGTCAATAAATGAGTTTATGATACCTATTTCACCTTAAGAAAAACTTAACTGGCTGAATTAAAACAAAAACATCAGGATGTGGCCGTCAGGCTGACCAGCAATACATTGTCCATTTGCCGTGGGGAAGTCATAACATATTGATTTAAATAGCCTATGTCAAAAATGATGGTTTTGGTGAGCTCGGTGCCAATACCCATAAAAGCACGATTTTGTTCAAAAAAATGCGGAACAGCCCAATCAGGTTGATTGAGATTCAGGAAGATTTCGTCATAGAGAGCCAGCGAATGCGTTGGCCATCGTTTGAACGGAATACGGGCAAACAATCTTTCCCGGAATCGATAGGCAATCCCGGGGTGGCCCGCCAGCCTTCGCTCTTCCAAACGGCTACGACTGATCAATGCATACGTGGGTGTCGGGGGAATCATCCAGTTGAGCTGTTGCCAGAGCCGGTATTCATGCAAGATGTTGCCGGATAGCGTTTTGGTCAGATACCACCCGAGACCGCCCAGCAAAATCATATCCGGTGTCGTTTGATAACCGGCGCCTGCTGCCATGTTCACCTGGTTAAATTTATAGGGATCATCGATGAATCTTAATTGCGGTTCAAGATAATATTTCCATGGGCTGTCTTTCTGGAATGACCCGAGAACCGTTGCGTTAAACCAAAGTTTGGTGTGTTCTTCAACAGAAAAGGCAGACTGATAAAAAAGCAGAAGGATAAAAAGAAAAAAAATCCCTTTTACTTTTTTCATTACATATCTGTGCATTTGATATCATCATCCTGAAGACAAAAAAAAGCCCCATGAGAATCTCACAGGGCTTTACAAACCTCAAGCATACTTTTTTTATTGTACAACTTTCCATGAACCATCTGTCTGGCGGCAAGCAACACCATGAACGCTGCTTGTCTTGCCATCGATAACAGCTGTCGTCGTGTAGTTACGGCAGTATCTGTTGCCCTTCACGGTGACGTAGTGTTTCGATGGAACAACAGTGTAAGTGGAATGTGTCTTTGAATTTTGCCAGGAGGTTGGTTTGCCGGTCATGATCGCATTATTCACATGCGCATGGTCTGTGCTATCCATGGAATGACCAATCGCACCACCCACCAGCGCACCTGCGACAATACCCACACCAATTGCAACGGCTTTACCGGTTCCGCCGCCCACAAGGCTTCCGAGAAGACCACCGGCCACTGCACCTGTTGCAACGCCAATACCCGTATTTTCTTTTTGTGTGTTCGTGGAACAACTGATGAGACTGACACTCATGACCAATACCAGCAATTTCGTCCAGACGCTTTTCATAACATCCTCCAGTGAGTAATGACGCCATAAAAAAACCAATATCTAGATTGAAATTGTACAGGCAATGCACGGAAAATAATATTCGCTGAACACCCGATGGAGCGTGAGGGTTAACCCTAGGTGTTTTTTAAAAACGCAATTTCGTCTTCGGTTGACTCCCGCTTCATCACAGAATTTCTCTGCGGGAAACGGCCAAATTCTTTAATGACCCGAAAATGGGCATAGGCGTATGCGAGAAATAATTGATACACCTGGGTGGTTTCCGTCATCGACAAGGACACCAGATTTTGAAAAAGACGAATGGATTGTTCCTGACGCTCGGAATCTTCTGCATGCACCAGCGGCATATAGAAAAAGACTCGCTCAATCAGCGTCAGGGACTGATCCATTTTTTCAATCAACCCCTGCAGACACAATTCCTGCGCCTTCAGATCAAACTCAAATGCTTTCATGGAATTGCGATAGAGACTGCGCGAGAACTGATCCAGTAAAATAATCAACGCCAGACGTCCACGCGCAGTTTCTGCCCAATTATCCAATTGACCCTGAACCGCTGCATCGTATTCTTTCCTGAATGCCTGCAGCAAATTCATTTTTAATTGCTCATTTTCTCCAAACCACAAATTGGTTCGGTCACTGTTTGGCAAATCCGCATGCCCAAGGTCACCAAACCAGAAATCCAGTAATTTGTGAATGGCATCTTCCATTTCTGTTTCCTCAACTCAATCTGTCATAAATGGCTGAAATTAATTTTATCACAAGCTTCTCCGTCTTATGTTTGATATCTCGTGATGGATCAAACTCGGCAATTTCCAAACCTGAGAAACGGGGATCTTTTGCAAGCCCGACCAGTGCTGCACACAAATCATCCGCTGCAATACCATTCGGTTCTGCCACACCCGTTCCCGGCGCATCATGGGGATCCATACTGTCAATATCAATGCTCATCCCATAGCCCACGGTATTCCTCGTCACAATCCCGATGGCTTCCGCCAGAATGGCTGTCATGCCGCGTGATTTCACTTCATCCATAGAGAAGATTTTAACATTCAATGCGGTCAGGAGATCGTATTCACCCTTCTCATAAGAACGCGCACCGATAATACACATATTTTCAGGACGCACTTTGGGCGAATGATCCAGCAAGCCTGTCAGGGATTTCTCGCCATGACCCAACAAACAGGCAACGGGCATACCATGCAAATTACCGGTGGGCGAGGTGTCAGGCGTATGACTGTCAAGATGCGCATCGATCCAGATCAATCCGATGCCCCCCTCCTTACGTTTTCCGAAAGCCACCCCGCTCCACGTCCCAATCGCCGAGGTGTGATCACCGGCCAGCACCACAAACGGTTTTTTTTCAATCGTCAATTGCGCGGTGGATTCGGCGAGCTCCCCGCATAAACGCGTCACTTCGGATAAAACACTGTCATACGATGCCGTCGGTTGGACTATTTTTTCCCACGCAAGCTGGATGCCTTTATCCGTCAGGCTCGAACAACAAGGCGATTCTTGTATAACAACAGGCCCTTTCGCACTACCGCTATTGGCACCACCGAGTGCAGAGGCATACCCGAGCATATAAATGGATTTTTTATGATGTGACATGAAATACCTCAACGAAAAATTTTTTTTAATAATAAACTGTCTATCTGCGTTGACTGACTATCCACACACCCAAAAGAGCAATGAGGCCGCCCAGCAAGGATAAAAATGCCGGCGTTTCACCGAGCCAGATCCAGCCGGTGAGTGTTGCAATGATGGGCATAAAATATAAATAGTTCACGGCCCGCGAGGCCGGCATTTCTTTTAAAGCATAGCTCCATGCCATAAATCCGGCCGTGGCCGGAAAGATTCCCAAATAAATCACAGCAAATGTTGCGTGCATGGATGCCGTCCGAATATTATTTATCATCTCGGGTGTATAAACCAATAATAATAAGGTGGCTCCCCAAATGATATAGGAAGTGACATCCAGCGCATGGTATTTTTTTAAAAACGGTTTCTGGATAATCGAATAAAGTCCACTAATCACCATAGAAATAAAGAGATAGAAAAATCCGAGCCGGGAATGAATAGCATGCTCTTTACTCGCCATGATAAGACCCACGCCAAAAATACTCACGAGCGTTCCAACGACCATGGTACCGGTAACTGTTTCATTTAAAAAAAGTGCTGCAATGATCAGAGTCACCAGCGGCGAGAGACTGATGATGAAACTCGCTACACCGGATGAAATCTGAATTTCACCGTAATTTAATGCAAGGCTATAAATGCCAAGACCCAGCATGCCGGTCAATAACAGAAGTATTTTGTCCCGAAATGCGATGGGGATTTTTTTCGAGACCCTCGCATGCAAAATAGCAATGCAGACGGATGCGACTAAAAATCGCAGCAGTGCCAGTGCACCCGGTGTATAACCTTCCAGTCCTGCGCGAATACCCGCAAACGCTGATGCCCACAACGTAACGGCAATCAGGATAATGATTTTTGCTCTGAGTGGCACGGTATCCTGTTTCATGACTCCGCCGAAAAATAATCAGTCGATTGCATCTCAAGTAACCGCGAGTGCGTACGGGTATATTCCAGCACCATATAACCGCGGCTGTAAATTTCAGCGACCGGTTCAGCTGCTGAAATGACGAGACGTACACGTGCATCATAAAATACATCCACCATGCTGATAAAAAGACAGATGGTATCTTTTGCATTTTCCGGAATGACCGGAATATCGCTGATAAAAACCGTCTGAAATTGTTCTGCAATGGCAAGGTAATCATTCTGACTTCGCGGCACCTGACAAAGATCGGCGAAATCAAACCAGATGGTTTTACCGGCCCGTTTTTTGATGCGAATGGGACGATCGAGAATCATAACCGGATCGGTTGATATCGGATGACCCTTCGCGAGAAGGGTAAAACTCTTTTCCATTTTCTCACGCGCGTCGTCATTTAGCGGTGAATAAAAAACACCGGCTTCCTGAAGATGACGCAATCGATAATCGAGAGTCGTTGGAATATGCCACACCGTCGTATTTTCTTTTAATAATGCAATGGCAGGTAAAAATTGTTCGCGCTGCAAGCCATTTTTGTATAAATCATCGGGTGCGGTGTTGGACGTTGTCACGAGACAAACGCCGCGTTGAAAGAGTGCACGGAAAAGATGACCCAGTAACATGGCATCGGTAATATCTGACACAAACAATTCATCAAAACAAAGCACAATCGCTTTTTTTGAAACATCTTTTGCGACCAGTTCCAGCGGATTTTTTTCACCCTGATATTTTTTTAATTGTTGATGGACGAGTTTCATGAATTGATGAAAATGCATGCGCATTTTTTTTTGGACAGGAAGACACTCGTAAAAACAATCCATCAGGAATGTTTTGCCGATACCGACACCGCCCCATAAATACAGGCCTTTTATCAGATGAGGTTGATGAAAAAAAGAGAACAGCCCATTTCGTTTTTGATATTCAACCAGCAGATTTTCATAAACAGATTGCAACTGCTGAAGAGCAGCGAGTTGTTCGGGATCGGGAGAGATGATGCCCTCACGAGATTTATTTTGATAATAGTCCAGTGGGGTAATTGAGTTCATCTTTGAGTAAATTCCGTAACAATCTGGATCAGAAGATGATTTTCAAATTTTATCTTCAACCGCGCGTCATCCCGCCGTGCTTCCAGGCGGGACCCAGCGCCTTTCATCTTATTGCCAATGTTTAATAATCATCCCCGGTCGCCGTATCCGCCCCACCTTCATCAGACGGAGATCCCATCCCGCTCATATTATTACCCGGCGTACCGTTCATATTATTGCCTGACGTGCCGCTCATATTGCCGCTCGGCATATCACTCAAGGGGCCCTGTGTTGAAGACGATCCGCTCATGGCAGGCGCCGGCGCTGCCGGTGCGGGTGCCGCCGCTGCACCGCTCATGGTTCCGCCCGCATTCGCACCATTATCTGCAAACTGCAGCGGTGCCTGTTGTTCTGCATTATTCGCACCATCATTCATATTCATGGTGTTCATATTGTTATTCATATCATTATTATTCATATTGCCATTTGTCGCAGGATCCGCGCTCGCAACCGAGGCAACGAGCAGGCTTAAAAGCGCTGCTTTGGCCAGCATGTTCACTTTCATGATTCATCTCCCTGGAATTAATTTTCAGCATTCTAATTTAATACTAAATAACGGTTTGTGCTATTGTTTTTTCAGAAAATGGAACGGTAAAACCGGTGGTTTTTTCGCACGGATAAAAATACACACTAACCCGGACCGTGCGCTGCTCCTCTACCCATTCCGCGTCCGCGTCCTCCTCTTGTTGAAGGCGGCCTCGGTGGTGGTAATGTGGGAGTACTCGACGTCGCAGAAGCAACAACAGTCGGTCTTGTTGCCGTCAGAAACCCATTCTGCATCAACCCTGCAACAAGATCCTTTGAATATGTTTGATTGACTTGCTGGGGTAAAGCTGGCGGTCGCGCATAAAAGCGAGGAGGAGGAAGGTTACCCGCAGCAGGTTTTTGCTCTTCGCCAGAAAATGCTCGCTGAACAAGATAAGTAGAAGAACAGGCGGCAGTGTTCCCAAGTGCCAGCGGCAGTAATTGCGTTCGATGAAGTTCCAGTCGCAATTCCAATTCCAACTCCATTTGCCTTCCCGCCGATCGCTCCATGGCCATTTTATGACGTTCTCGCTCGATAGCCAACCGCTTTTCCTCTTGTGCCAGCTCATAAGCATCCTTCGCCTTCTGCAATTCTATCAGCTCTTTTTCCATCTGTAGCTGTAGCATGGCATCTGCACTGATATCGAGTTTAGGCGGCGAAACATCTCGCATCGTTTTTGGCTGTTTCTGAGGAGAATTTTTGCTGCTGTCATCGGATGACATCGCATCCAGAGGGGGCGAGTTCTGCGGCGACACCGACATTGAACTTCTTTCTGCTGCATCCGTAACCGTCGTCGTCTGCTTCTCTTCCTGCGTGATTGATGCAGCCTGCTTCACAGCTATTGGTGGATGACTTAGGAGATAGTTATCACGCACTTCATTCATGCTAAATTTAAAGTGTCTTACGCTATCTGACTCCAGCTTTACCCCTCCCCGTTCAAGATTTTGAAGTATTTGCAAGGCATGACTCTGGGTTCGAGAAAGCTTTTTCGGATACCACACATGTGTTACCAGCAGGTTGTTTTGATTGCTTTGAGGTCTGGCCAGAGCGATTAGAATGAGCGCAGACCCAAGAATATGCTCTGCTGCCGAGTTTTTCCATTCAGGATGATCCTTAAGAACTTCGTCAATATCTTTCTGTAGATTTATTTTAGCAATTGCCTTGTCTTTTACAAAACCCAAATACTCATCTTTGAGCTCAAGCAACGGCTTTGTTTTCAGTAGTGCATTTATATCTTTTACACCGCCGGTGGCTTTCAAACCGGGATCATTAAAAAATTCCGAATTCTCCGCTTCCCATGTTGGATAGTAATTATCGGGATCATTTTTTTCTACATAAAACTCGTAAGTCGCGCCTTTAGACAAGGCTATACTTTGCATGGTCCGGAGCCACATAAGCAATTTTTCTCCGGTAATCGTTCTATCCTTGCCGTTCATACATACAAACGCCGCCATATTTTCGCCTGGCTGTATGTGCGTTTTTATCCATGCTAATGTATTTTTTTCATTCTTTGGCATAGTCTTTAAGTCTCCCCGGGACTAATTCGTGGCCACAATATACCAGATTCTGCCGGCTGTTTGAAGTTATTTTGTACTTAAAAAAAGCAAATCTATCTGTTGTGAGACTTAAGACAGATTGGCCACCCTGACAATTAACCAACTGGACAAGCCTTATTATATGTGATATTGCAACCGCTATCCTTTCGCAAGTCTTTCATAGTATGATGCAAACCGGCGAATCAAAGAGGTATCCAATGGAACCGATACACGACCCTGATAAAGATCATCCCTCCTCGGAAAACAGCGATATCATATCGGCTTTGCGAGAAGAAAACGATACCCTGCACCGCATTATTGAACTGTTACCGGGTAACGTTTACTGGAAGGATACCGAAGGGAAATTTCTGGGTTGTAATAAAAACATGGCTTATGTAGCAGGAGTAGAATCACCGGATGATATCACCGGAAAAACCACAGTACAACTGTTTGGTGAGAAGCTGGGCAACCCTGTCAATCAAATTGACAATCAGGTCATGAGAGAAGGCAAGGAACATACTATCGAAGAACAGGGTGTCACAAGCAACAATCAACCTGCTATCTATCTGTCCAAAAAATTACCTGTTTATAACAAACAAGGAAAAATCCTCGGTACCATGGGGGTATCATTCGACATTACCGATCGAAAACGGATGGAAAAAGAATTAAAAATCGCAAAAGAAATAGCAGAAGCCTCCGAGCGCGCCAAATCGCGCTTTGTCGCGACCGTCAATCATGAATTACGCACCCCGCTTGCAAGCATTCTCGGACTGGTTGATTTATTGAAAGAAGGCGACCTGAATGACAGAGATCTCGAAAAAACGACGACCTCGATTGAAAAAAGTACTCAATATCTTTTGAATCTTGTAAACGATGTACTGGATTTCAGTAAACTCGAAACCGGCAAATACACCTTGCAGTTGGGTCCCGTTAATTTTTCTCACTTGCTGAGAGACTTGCGCGATATGTTCCGGCCCCTGATTCGAAACCGGGATATCGTATTGCGTCTTGAAACGGATAAAAATTTGCCGAACTTTCTGCTCGGCGATGAACATATCCTGCGTCACGTTCTGCTGAATTTTGTCAGTAATGCCGTGAAATACACGAAAAAAGGTCGGGTCACAATCAAAACACAGATGTTGCAACAGACAGAAAAATATGTGCGACTCAAAATCTCTATCAAAGATACCGGCATCGGGATTCCTGAAGATAAACTGGATGAAATTTTTCAACCGTTCCAGCAATTGAATGACACATGGGCGAGTCGAAATGGCACGGGACTTGGATTAACGATCGTCAAAAAACTGATAGAAACCATGGGCGCAACCATGGAAGTTGAAAGCAAGCCTGGCAAGGGATCCACTTTTTCATTCACCATGGATTATCCCTTCCCTGATGAAAACTATCCGATCATCGAGAAAAAACCGTTGCCAAACGTTAATCGGGAAATGACACGTCAACCCATCGTACTGGTCATTGAAGATGATCCCATCATTCAATTCATTCACCGAAAATTACTCATTAACATCGGATGCGTCGTCGACATGGTCGACAATGCAGCCGATGCGCTTCGTATATTAAATGAAACACATGAAATGATTTTTCTGGATTTAAGTCTTCCTGATATTCGAGGTCCCGCACTCATAAAAAAAATACGGGAAACAACACCTTACACGTGCCCGATTGTGATTATTTCTGCCTTTATCGATAAGGAAGAAGAAATTGCCTGCATGAAAGCCGGCGCAATCGAATCGATTACAAAACCGGTGTCACAGGCCAAATTGAGAGAACTCATTTTGCAGCATTGTTATCCACCGGATGAATCATAATTCACCCAATCTTGCGGCTTTAAAAAAACATCATACAATGTTGCTTCCGGTGTGTTGGACTCAGGTTTCCAGTCATAAATAAATGAAACAAGCGGTGGCAGCGACATTAAAATCGATTCTGTGCGGCCATTGGATTGCAATCCAAATAACGTTCCGCGATCATACAATAAATTAAATTCCACATAACGACCACGACGATAACACTGAAAATTCCGCTCTCTTTCACCAAACGGATGCGATTTTCGTCTCGCCACAATCGGCTGATAGGCTTCAATAAAATGATCACCCACACTCTGAATAAATTGAAACGATTTTTCAAATCCCCATTCATTCAAATCATCAAAAAATAATCCACCAATCCCGCGCGGTTCGCACCGATTTTTTAAATAAAAATAATCATCGCACCACTTTTTGTATTTTGAATAAATGTCACCACCAAACGGATCACACGCTTTTTTTGCGGTTTTGTGCCAGTGCACACAATCTTCAACAAATCCATAATACGGCGTTAAATCAAATCCGCCACCAAACCACCAGTAAGGGTTATTTTCATGTTCAATCTGAATAAACCGGACATTCGCATGCGTTGTCGGAACAAACGGATTGCGAGGATGCACGACAACCGACACACCCGTCGCCTGAAAAGGTAGACTGGCCAGTTCCGGGCGTTTTGCCGTCGCCGCATCGGGTAAAGACTTGCCACGTACATGCGAAAAATTCACACCGATTTTTTCAATCACGGCGCCGTCTGTCAGAATACGCGTGATGCCGCCACCCATGCCATTTTCATAATCCCAGGCGTCTTCTCTGAATCTCGCCTGCCCGTCCTCTGCTTCGAGTGCCTGACAAATCCGGTTTTGCAAACCATGCAAATATTGCCTGACTTCATTAATCATATATAATACGCCCACTTCTTTTTTATCTTGTTACGCAGGGGACTATCGCAGTGACCACTTCAATCGATACTTTAAAAACCCGCCGCACCTTGACCGTCAATCAGACCGATTATGACTATTTCAGCCTGCCTGCCGCCGAAAAAGCCGGGTTGACCGGCATTGGCAGCCTCCCCTGTTCGCTTAAAATTTTACTGGAAAATCTCTTGCGCCATGAGGATGGCCAGACCGTGACGCAGGATGATATTAAAGCATTGGCCGCATGGCTCAAAGCAAAAAAATCTGATCAGGAAATTGCCTATCGTCCGGCACGCGTATTGATGCAGGATTTTACGGGCGTGCCCGCTGTGGTGGATCTTGCCGCCATGCGGGATGCCATCAAAAAAATGGGCGGGGATCCGGATCGGATCAATCCACTCTCACCGGTTGATCTGGTGATCGATCATTCTGTGCAAGTGGATGAATATGGGAGTCACGCAGCCCTTCGTATCAATGCGGCATTGGAAATGGAGCGTAACCATGAACGCTATGCATTTTTACGCTGGGGACAAAAAGCCTTCCAGAATTTCCGCGTGGTCCCGCCTGATACCGGCATCTGCCATCAGGTGAATCTCGAATTTTTAGCAAAAACCGTCTGGACGGATCAAATCAACGGTAAAAATATAGCGTATCCCGACACACTCGTCGGAACAGACAGCCATACCACGATGATTAATGGTTTGGGCGTCCTCGGTTGGGGTGTGGGTGGGATTGAAGCGGAAGCGGCGATGTTAGGGCAACCGGTTTCCATGCTGATTCCGGAAGTAGTTGGTGTTAAGTTAACCGGGAAATTGCGAGAAGGCGTGACTGCAACCGATCTTGTGTTAACACTCACTCAACTGCTTCGCAAAAAAGGAGTGGTTGGAAAATTCGTAGAATATTTTGGAAATGGCTTGCAAATGTTATCGCTCGCCGATCGCGCAACGATTGCCAACATGGCGCCGGAATATGGTGCAACGTGCGGTTTCTTCCCGATCGACCAGGCCACGATTAATTATTTGCGACTGACGGCGCGTGATGAACAATTAATTGCACTGGTCGAAGCGTACGCCAAAGCGCAAGGTCTCTGGCACGATGAACGCTCATCCGATCCTGTTTTCACCGACACACTCGAACTGGATTTAAGTCAGGTCGAACCGAGTCTCGCCGGTCCCAAACGTCCACAGGATCGCGTCACATTGCCTGAACTACGTGAAAAATTCGATGGATTATTAACAGAACTCAATCGGGCGCATGATAAAACCAAATCATGGCCGACGAGTGAAAATTATTCCCTGCATCATGGCGATGTGGTCATTGCAGCGATCACCAGTTGCACCAATACATCCAATCCAGGCGTTTTGATGGCCGCAGGATTACTCGCCAAAAAAGCCGTGGAAAAAGGGTTGAGGCGCAAGCCATGGGTAAAATCATCGCTTGCACCCGGTTCGCAAGTGGTCACACGTTATCTGGAAGAAGCCGGATTGCAAAAATATCTCGATGATTTGGGATTTGATCTCGTCGGTTACGGCTGCACAACTTGCATTGGAAATTCAGGTCCGTTGCCGGATGCCGTGTCAAAAACGGTGATAGACAATGATCTCGTTGTATCAGCGGTTTTATCAGGCAATCGTAATTTTGAAGGACGCATTCATCCACTCGTGAAGGCAAACTGGCTGGCGTCACCGCCATTGGTGATTGCCTATGCGCTGGCTGGCACCACGCAAATTGATTTAACCAAAGAACCGCTGGGACACACGGATGACAACAAACCGGTTTATTTAAAAGATATCTGGCCGGACAATCGGGAAGTGGCGGAAGCCGTTGCCAAAGTTAACCACAACATGTTTCGTGAACAATACGCGGATGTGTTCACCGGCACACCGGATTGGCAATCGATAAAAACACCGGAGAGTGAAACATATACCTGGCAGGATCATTCCACTTACATTCAGCATCCACCGTTTTTTGCATCGATGGAGCAAACGCCCGAAAAAATAAACGCTATTCATGGCGCAACCATTTTGGCGTTATTAGGTGACAGTATTACGACAGACCATATTTCACCGGCGGGTTCGATTAAAAAGGACAGCCCTGCCGGAAATTATTTATTATCGCAAAATGTCGCCGTCAATGATTTCAATTCGCTGGGTGCAAGACGCGGGAATCATGAAGTGATGATGCGCGGCACGTTTGCCAATATTCGCATTAAAAATGAAATGGTGCCGGGTGTAGAAGGCGGTTTTACAAAATATATTCCAACAAATGAAGTCATGTCGATTTATGATGCGGCGATGCATTATCAAAAAAATCACGTGCCTTTGATTGTGATTGCGGGCAAGGAATATGGAACCGGTTCATCGCGCGACTGGGCTGCGAAAGGGCCCAAATTACTGGGTGTGAATGCAGTGATTGCAGAAAGTTTTGAGCGTATTCATCGTTCGAATTTAATCGGGATGGGGATCTTGCCGTTGCAATTTATGGATGGCACGACGCGTAAAACGTTACACCTGACAGGTGATGAAAAAATCGATATCCTCGGATTGGATGAAACCCTCAAACCACGCATGGAAATGAAAGCGATCATTCATCGCAAAGATGGCAGCCAGACAGACATTCCCGTGTTATGTCGAATTGATACAGCGAATGAAGTGGAATATTATCGACATGGCGGGATTTTGCAGTATGTGTTGCGGGGGATGTTGAAAAAAAAGAATTCTGACTGAATACACATTTTAAAAAATTCATAAAAAGTGAGGACTTGTATGGCAAACACACGAGAACCAAAAGAATTACCTGAACAAAAACAAAATGAGACATTTCAATCTGGCGTGTGCGAAATAGTCTGTCGCGGGGGGCTCGATGAGGGCCGCGGACCTCCTCCCCGACTACTCAGGATAAAGGCTGCACAAGACTACATTAAGGGGAGCCTGGTAAGCATTGTCCCTGCTGTAGAAGTAGAGTTTTATCTAACAGAAACAGGATCTGACAAGACGGTGCTTCGCTTTAGCGTACGCCTGAAAAAATGCGCTGAATATGATGATCTGTCTAAGAAATTCAAATACATTCAGGATAGCATGGTAGAAAAAATGAAAGATACAACATGCGGTATTCGTAAATCACAAGTTTTAGGCCCTTTCCTCAGTGACGACAGTTATATACGTTCAGATAGGGTTATGCCATATTCTCCGGAAAAACAAGTTGTCGAAAATTGCTCCGCATGCGACACCCACTACCGGGACCACCATCTTTTTTGGAAAGGGAGGGACGCATCTGCTGTTTCATCCTCTTCAACCGTTGAACAATCTGCATCGTCAGAAATTAAAACAGCACCTGCCCTCCCGCAATCCAGTGAAAATAACTCACAGGAGCGAAGGAGAAGCCGGTCTCCTTAAGCAGACAGAGGCCGAGAGCCATGAAAAGCGGGCGTTGTGCAAATGATGGGATCGTGTGCTAATAGACGTTCCCCCCTTCCTTTCCTTCCCCCACAAAACGGGGGGAAGGGACCCGAAGATTAAGAATTTTTTAAATAATTACCCTATCATTTCTGTCAACAGTTGAAATAACAAGTAGAAAACAATAGATGATTACCCTGATTACCTCAAGCCGCGGGTCCCTTCCCCCCGTTTTGTGGGGGAAGGAAAGGAAGGGGGGAACGCCAGATAGCACACAGACAAAAACGGGCATCACCAAGGCTTCCCAAATAACTTCCCCTTTATTTTATGAATTACACGACGAATTTTTTGTTCCGGGCGCGGTCTGATGAGTGGATTATGCAGCGGGAACGAGGCATCATGAAAATAGTCATTCGTCTGCGGCGATTGTTTTGAAAAATAATAATTAAAAATACAACGCCTCTCGCCATCACACAAAACAGGATTGACCGCATGCCAGGATGTCTGGTTGGTTTCCATCACCAACAGACGATTAAAAAGACTTGGGATAATCATGCGGTTTTCAATTGCAGTATCCCATAGTTCATAATTTCCACCGTTTTCAAGCGCCCACCCGGGTGTCACATAATAAAGTGTATTCAACACCCGATAAAATTTTTTATCAATATCATGCGAGTGATCAATGTGTGGATTAATATAACCACCCTTCAACATCATGCTCGCGCCACCTGCAATGCGTGAGGTATCCGGCATCTGATCTGGAATTTCTGTAATACTTTCCATCATGGAAATAACAGTTGGATGCGAAATGGCATGATGAAAATCTTGCAATAAATCGGATGTATTTTTAATGTGACTGTATTTTAATTTTAATTCACCGCCAATTTTCAAAAGTCGCATTTCATTTTTTTTCGGAAATGCAGCATGGATCTTTTCAGCGATTTCAAGCGGCAATAAATTATCCAGAATAAAATGACGCGCGACCGGAATGGCATGTTTCGAGAAAAACTGGTTTTTTAAATTTTCCTTGCATTCAGTCAGACGTTGCACAATCAGGTTAACTAATTGATCTTGCATGCTCACAACTCCTTTTCAAATTAACCTGAAACAGGTGCATAAAACAGGCCTCTATCCGTGCGTCATCCCGCGACGCTCCTTAAGCGGGACCCAGCGCCTTTAAAAGCATTTTAAAAAAAATCAATGAAAAAAGGCGCTGGGTCCCGTCTAAAAACATGACGGGATGACGCACGGGTGAAGAAAAATTCGAATAATCATCTCCGATTATCCCTGCTTCCAGCTCGTTCCCGACGCCCCATCCTCCAGCACAATCGACATATCCGATAATGCCTTGCGTATACGATCCGCTTCCGCCCAATTTTTTTCTGCACGCGCTTCATTACGCGCAAGAATGAGCGATTCAATTTTGGCAACGTCAAGCTGGTCATTTCCGCCTTGAAAAAAACTATCCGGATTATCTTGCAAAATACCTAACACACCGCCTAATTTCTTTAATAATAATCCATGACGCGCTGCGAGCAACTCATCTTTTTCACGTAATCGTTGAATTTCATGCGCCAATTCAAATAACACAGATAATGCGATCGGTGTATTGAAATCATCATCCATCGCATCAATAAATTTTTTCTCATGTTCTGAATCCACCAGCTCATCCATCGTCCCGGGCAAATCACGCAACGCCGTGTAAAAACGCTCAAGCGAATTACGCGCCTGATGCAATAATTCTTTTGAAAAATGCAACGGACTTCGATAATGCCCTGAAATGAGCAAATAACGCAACGTCTCCGGTGAATGTTCATTTAAAATATCGCGGATCGTGAAAAAATTACCGAGCGACTTCGACATTTTTTCTTTATCAATTTGTAAATAACCCGCATGCAGCCAGTAATTTACAAACTTTTCGCCGGTCGCCGCTTCCGATTGCGCCATTTCGTTTTCATGATGTGGAAAAATAAGATCCTTGCCGCCACCATGTATATCAAACGTCGCGCCTAACATTCGGGTCGACATTGCAGAACATTCAATGTGCCAGCCTGGACGCCCCAAACCCCAGGGAGATGCCCAGGAAGGCTCACCCGGTTTTGCCATTTTCCACAATACAAAATCCAGTGGATCCCGTTTGATGTCAGAAATATCCACTCGCGCACCACTTTCCAGTTCATCAATATTGCGATGCGATAAACAACCATACGGTTTAAAATGACGAACGTCATAATACACATCACCATTTTCTGCAACATAGGCATAACCATTTGCAATCAGTTTTTCAATCATCGCAATAATATGTGGAATAAATTCCGTCGCGCGCGGCTCATGCGTCGGCATCAATAAATTCAGGCGTTTCATGTCTTCACGAAAGGCTTCCGTAAACCGTTCAACAATGACATCAAACGCTTCGTGATTTTCATTCGCACGCTGGATAATCTTGTCATCAATATCCGTAATATTTCGCACATACGTAACATCATATCCACGAAATTGTAAATAACGGACAATCCCGTCAAATGCAATAAAACTGCGTGCATTCCCGATATGACAAAAATCATAAACCGTCGGGCCACAAACATACATTTTCACCTTGCCGGGTGTCAGTGGTTTAAATGCTTCTTTTTGTTGTGTCAGGCTGTTATAAATCTTCATCCTGTCAATTCCTTTTTGCCCGTTTTTGTGCCTCTTCAAAATGGTGAATTATTTTTTCAGAGCCGAGAAGCGATGCAATGTGTATCAACTCAGGCCCATTTTGTTCACCCGTCAAGGCAATGCGCAATGGCATAAATAATTTTTTACCGGAAACATTTAGTTTTGTTTTAAGCTCATCCGCTATTTTTTTAATATCAACGCCATGTTGTTTTGCAAGCAAAGCGGCTTCTACAAAAAAATCTTCTCCCGATTCCTGCAAAATAGCGATATTATCCTGCGTGAATTGGGGTTCTGCCCCAAAAAAGATAGCAGCCCAGGCATTTGCTTCGTGCGGGAATAAAATATTTTTTCGCATGACTTCAGCAAACAGATCTTTTTTGTCCGCCGGTACTTTTTCGAGAATTTCATCACCGAGCCAGGCAAAAGTCGCTGCATGATCCAATGCCATCACCGCTTCCTTTTGCCAATGCAATAATTGATTTCGATCAAAACGGGCAGGCGCGCGACTTATTTTTTCCATTTTAAAATTTTCTGCAAGCTCGTTAAAAGACATGAGATCAAGGCGCTCGTATGTATGACTCAAGCGCGATAAATAATTGATGACAGCTTTTGGCAAATAACCTTCCCGACTCAAATCATTTAAACTGAAACTGCCTTCGCGTTTGGATAACTTCGCCGCATCGTCACTCAAAATCAGTGATAAATGCGCATACTGCGGCGTGGGTAAATTGAGTGCCTGCAAGATCATCAATTGCCGCGGTGTGTTGGCCAGATGATCTTCGCCGCGTATCGCGTGCGTCACCTTCATGAGAGAATCATCAATCGCATTGCTAAACATGAACGAGGCGGTTCCCTGCGCCCGACGAATAATAAAATCCCCAATGTCTGCGCCTTTAAATTTTTGTACGCCTTTGACGAGATCGACAAATTCAATCGTCACATTGTCAGGCACATGAAAACGTAATGCAGCCGGTTTACCTTCTGCAATTCGTTTCTGAATTTCATCCTGCGTGAGCTTTCGGCATGTACCGGGATAACGCGGCGCCTGTCCGCGCGACAGTTGAATTTTACGATTGAGCGCCAGTTCCTGATCCGTACAAAAACAGGGGTACACCAACCCTTTTTTTTCAAGCGCCTGATAATGTTCTTCATAAATCGCATGACGCCCGGATTGACAATACGGTTGATAAGGCCCGCCGATATCGGGCCCTTCCTGCCAGTTGACACCCAGCCAATGTAAATCGTCCTGCAACATTTTTATGTATTTCTGTTCTGAGCGTACCTGATCCGTGTCTTCAATACGTAAAATAAAAACACCCTTTTCTTTCACCGCATATAATGCGCTGAATAACGCAGCACGCGCATTACCCAGATGCAACATCCCGGTCGGGCTTGGGGAAAATCGTGTTCTTACCATGACTGCCCCCTTGCTTCAGTCATCAGGCGTTTCATCTCACGCACGGCATTTTCCAATCCCATAAAAAAAGCACGGGCCATGATGCCGTGACCAATGTTTAATTCATTAATTTTTGGAATGCGCGCGATCGCTTGCGTATTTTGATAATTCAATCCATGACCCGCATTGACCACGAGACCCGCCTGATCAGCAAATATCACAGCATCAATAATGCGTTGTAATTCTGCATCTTGTGCTTCACGCGTTTTCGCATCGGCATAGGCACCCGTGTGAATTTCAATGGTCGGCGCCTTGCAACGAAGGGCTGCTTCAATCTGTTGAATATCCGGATCAATAAATAATGAAACATCGATACCGGCATTTGCCATACGCGTGCATGCATCACGAATGTGTGATTCATCCAAAACAACATTCAAGCCACCTTCTGTCGTTAATTCTTCGCGTTTTTCAGGCACAAAACAGCAATGCACCGGTTTGATTTTTTCAGCCATCGCAAGCATGTTATCCGTCACAGCCATTTCGAGATTTAAACGTGTCAACACGATTTGTTGAATCATTTCGACATCGCGTTCCTGAATATGACGACGATCTTCGCGAAGATGCACCGTAATACCATCTGCACCGCCATTTTCCGCTGCATAAACCGCTTCAACCGGATCGGGATAACGCGTCAGACGCGCCTGTCTTAGCGTTGCAATATGATCGACATTCACGCCCAGTAAAATGGGTTTGTCTGTTTTCATTCTGTTGTGACTCCTGTAAACAATTTTCGGCTTTGCAAAGGTTTAGGCCCCAGCAAAACACCCAATGCTATTCTCATTAATCGCTTCACATCGCGCAAGATTTCTTCATCATCGAGATTGCCAGAAGCGAGTGCCAGTAAGCTGTTTCCACTAAAAAGGGTATTTGAAACATCCGACTCACCTTCAACCAGTTCAAATCCCTGTTCCGGATAAAACCGATAGGTTCGGCCACCCAGAAAGGCTTTTCTATCGGGAATGGAATGGTGAAGCTGCAATCCATAACCCAGCGCATCCAGCAGTTTTTTCTCAAATAATCGCAAGTGTTTTTGTTGTAATGGGGTTCGCCCCAATTCTAACAAGGTATCCTGATAAATGGTATAAAGTTCAGGATGCGGGTCCTGTTTTTGCAAGAGCCGCATGAGCAGTTCATTCAAATAAAACCCGCCGAGCAGACTGTCTTCCCGCAAGGCAATCGGGATTCCCCGGGGCTCGACTGTTTGAAGCGTCAAAAGCTCCGTTCGCCCTTGAAAAGACAAGAGCAGAGGATAAAATGGCTGGAGCAAGGGGCGTATTTTAGAACGATTTTTACGAACGCCTCTGGCAATCAGGCTGACACGGCCATGATCACGGGTGAACACATCGAGTAATAAACTCGTCTCCCGATACGGTCTGTGATGCAGAATAAAAGCAGGTTGCAAGGATAGTCGCATCTACCCTCCTTCAAACCCCAGACTCCCCAGGGCTTTTTCATCATCTGTCCAGTCACTTTTGACTTTCACCCAAAGTCGCAGAAACACTTTTTTCTCAAGTAATTTAACAATGTCCTTGCGAGCGGCCGTTCCAATATTTTTTAATCGCTCACCGTTTTTACCGATCACAATAGGCTTTTGCCCTTCCCGCTCAACCCAGATAATCGCGCTGATTTCAACGAGCTTGCCTTCTTCTTTCATCGATTCCACCACAACCGTCGTGCTGTAAGGCAATTCCTGTTCGGTCGCACGAATCACTTTTTCACGGATAATTTCACCCACCTGAAAACGCTCATTTTTATCGGTGATTTGTTCATCCGGAAAAAGATGCGGACCTTCCGGCATCATGTTGAGGAGCGTTTTTTGAAGCGATTCAAGATTTTCCTTTCGTTTTGCAGAAATCGGAATAATATGCGCGAAATGGTATTTTGCGCTGTATTTTTCAATCAATGGCAGAATATCTTTTTTATCATTCAGCTTGTCAATTTTATTGATCGCAAGAATCACCGGCACATTCGCATCCATCACTTTTTTCAAAACCAGTTCATCATCTGACAGAAAGCGTGTCGCTTCAATGATAAAGACAATCACATCTGCATCGAGAATCACCGCGTTCGCCAGACGATTCATGTAACGATTCATCGCGCGTTTTTCGGCATCATGCAATCCGGGTGTGTCGATATAAACAATTTGCGTCTCACCCGTTGTCTTGATCCCCAAAATCTGGTTTCGGGTCGTTTGGGGTTTGGGTGAAATGATACTGATTTTTTTGCCGATCAGCGCATTCAGTAATGTTGACTTGCCCACATTCGGCCGCCCGACAATCGCCACAAAACCGCATTTTGAAGTCGTACTCATTTTTTAAGCCTCTCCAGCATATCTTCTGCCGCCTGTTGTTCCGCCCGCCGTCGACTGCTTCCCCGGGCGAGACACTTTTCGCCCAAAACAGTACAGCTCACGACAAAAATTTGTTGATGCAATTCACCTTCAACGGATTCTACCGTATAAACCGGAAGCGCCTGGTGTTGGCTTTGCAGGTATTCCTGTAATTGTGTTTTGGGATCCTTGTGGCTCGCCGCATTCGTGAGTGACATCAACAACGGTTGATACCAGCGTAAAATGCACTCCCGCGTGATATTGAAATCGCTATCCAGATAAATCGCGCCAATGATCGCTTCCATCGTGCAGGAAATAATGGATGTGCGATCATGTCCACCGCTTTTCAATTCACCCATCCCCAAATGCAAATAACGACCCAGTTCAAATTCCCGACCCAGTTTGCCGAGCGTATCGCGATTCACGAGCGTTGCACGGAAGCGGCTCAAATCCCCTTCGTGCGCAGTGGGAAATTGATGAAACAACGCTTCTGCAATCACCAGGTTCACGATCGCATCGCCAAAAAATTCCATGCGTTCATTATTTTCATCACTGCTGCTTCGATGCGTCAGTGCGATCTTCAGCAAATTCGCATTGTTAAACGAATAGCCGAGTTTGCGGGAAAGTTCATCACTCATCATTCACTCCACACTAATGAATCACTGACCCAATGCGACTCCAGCGGATTTTATGTAAAAGATCCGCATCCGAATCCCAACTCATCCAGACAATGCTCGCCTTTCCGATGATATTTTGGTCCGGCACAAAACCCCAGTAACGGCTATCTGCACTGTCATCGCGATTATCACCCATCGCAAAATACATGCCGGGCGGCACGACAACCTCTTTTAAATCATCATCGGATTTATCGGGATTTTGAAAAATAGCATGTTTCACACCCAACAAATCTTCCTGCTTTTGCACGACAGTCCAGGTGGAACCCAGGTCATCATGATCCGTCGTATTTTTTTCAAACGTTTGCGAGATTTGTTTCCCGTTAACAAAGAGCACTTTGTTAATGTAACTGATTTTGTCACCCGGTAACCCGATCACGCGCTTGATAAAATCAATCGATGGATCGACCGGATAACGAAACACAATGATATCGCCACGGGAAATAGCGTGTACCGGCACAATTTTTTGATGAATCACAGGCAGTCGAATACCATAATCAAATTTATTCACCAGCACAAAATCGCCTGGCAGTAAAGTGGGCTTCAGGGAACCGGATGGAATGCGAAAGGGTTCATATAAAAAGGAACGCAGTAAAAAGACCACGAGCAGCACGGGAAAAAATGAACGGGCATAATCAATAATCGCAGGCATTTTATCTGCGGGATGATTTTTTTTCTGGCGTCGTGGCGCCAGAAAAAAAATATCCAGCAAGGCAATCACACCCGAGATCACAGTGGCATAAAATAAAATAAGTTCAAAATTAAAATTCATTTCCGGTTCCTTTATTTCTTGTCGACTTTCAACACCGCCAAAAACGCTTCTTGCGGAATTTCTACATTCCCCACCTGCTTCATGCGTTTTTTACCTTCCTTCTGTTTCTCAAGCAATTTACGTTTTCGGGAGACATCGCCACCATAACATTTCGCCAACACGTTTTTACGCAACGCCTTGACTGTGCTTCTTGCAATAATATGCCCGCCAATCGCCGCCTGAATCGCTACATCAAACATTTGTCTGGGTATCAGCTCCTGCATTTTTTCCGCAAGCTGCCGTCCTTTATATTGCGATTGATCACGGTGCACAATAATCGCCAGCGCATCGAGTTTATCGCCATTAATCAACAAATCCAGTTTGACGAGATCAGCTTCCTGAAAATAGGAAAAACTGTAATCGAGCGATGCATAACCCCGACTGACTGATTTTAACCGATCAAAAAAATCCAGCACAATTTCCGCCATCGGAATTTCATACGTTAAAGACACCTGATTACCGAGATATTGCATATTTTTTTGCGCCCCGCGTCGTTCTACACAGAGCGTCATCACACTGCCAAGATAGGTTTGCGGCACCAGAATATTCACAGCCGCAATCGGTTCACGAATTTCTTCAATGTAATTGACGGCAGGCAACTTCGATGGATTATCGATATAAAGCGTCTCACCGCGCGTTGAAATCACTTCATAGACGACGGTTGGCGCCGTTGTAATGAGATTCATGCCATATTCACGCTCAAGTCTTTCCTGCACAATTTCCATGTGCAACATGCCTAAAAATCCACACCGAAATCCAAAGCCCAACGCTTCAGAGGATTCCGGTTCAAAAAAAAGCGCCGCATCATTCAGACACAATTTCGCGAGCGCCTCGCGAAAGGCAGGAAAATCATCCGCGCTCACCGGAAATAATCCGGCATACACTTGCGGTTTAATTTTTTTAAATCCAGGCAAGGGTTCGCTCGCCGGTTTACTGGCATGCGTTAACGTATCACCCACGGGCGCACCGTTAATTTCTTTAATGCCCGCCACCACATAACCCACTTCACCCGCACTTAATTTTCCAGTCGGCAACCGTTTGGGCGTAAAGACACCCACACCGCTGATTTCATGATTTCGACCGGTCGACATGACCTGCATTTTATCGCCGACTTTCAACACGCCATTTTTAACGCGCACGAGCGAGACGACACCAAGATAACTGTCAAACCAGGAATCAATAATGAGCGCCTGGAGTGGTGCCGTCGGATCGCCAACGGGTGGTGGAATATCCGTAATAATTTTTTCGAGCAGTTCGACAATGCCGATACCCATTTTGGCACTGACACCGAGTGCATCCTTTGCATCAATACCGATGATTTCTTCAATTTCTTTCATCACGCGTAGAGGATCGGCTTGCGGCAAATCAATTTTATTTAAGACCGGTACGACTTCAAGACCCTGCTCAATCGCGGTGTAACAAACGGCAAGCGTCTGTGCCTCAACGCCCTGCCCTGCATCGACGACGAGAAGCGCCCCTTCGCATGCCGCAAGTGAACGGGAGACTTCATACGAAAAATCCACATGCCCGGGTGTGTCAATAAAATTCAACTGGACCTTTTCACCCGCTTTGGATGTGTAATGCAATGTGACGCTGTGCGCCTTGATGGTAATACCGCGCTCGCGTTCAAGATCCATGGAATCAAGGACCTGTTCCTCCATTTCGCGCGAACTCAGTCCACCGCACAGTTGAATCAACCGATCGGCAAGCGTCGATTTACCGTGATCAATATGGGCAATAATTGAAAAATTACGGATAGACTGCATTCTGCTTCCAGGAATCATTAAAGGCGGAAATCTTAACGTATTTCAGGATGGTTTTCCCTGTTTTTTTTAAAATATCGCATTCGAACGATAAATTGACGATAACAGTCACGCGGCATGGAATCCCTGAAAACAAGGCAGGTTTGTTTCAGCACTTTTTTATCCTGCCTGAAACGAAGAATGGAAACGATCGAGGTCACAGTACTCTCCGGGAGGGGTTCGATGGGAACAATCTGACCCGCTTTTTTCAGATACCAGCCATCGGCATCCTGACCAATCCGTTGAAATGGATTCGAGAAAAACAGCGTGTATATGGCATATGCGAATAATCCCGCGATCAGTGTGATTTTCACCCACCACGGCACATTCAGGTAAATCACACCCGCCACACTGCCAATCAGCATGACACCCTGGATCCATATGAAAATATCAGAGAAATGGAGCGTGCTTTCGAATTTTTGCATGATGACGAATTTTCCTGACGATATCGATCTGATCGGGCAAGCCAGGCAGTTCCTTGCCGGTCAGCCACATAAATAGTTCCTGGTCATTGCAATCCAGCAAATGGATAAAGTTTTTTTGATCCATGGGCGGCGCCTGCTGAAAGGCTTCTTCCAGATAATGGCCCAATAAAACATCGAGTTCGAGCATTCCTCGACGGCATGCCCAGCGAAGCCTTGGGAGTAAGTTCTTGTCCAGACTATCCAAAAATGAATCCTCCTGACGGTTTTTGTGTTGTTTCTCAGCTATTATATATTGATATGGGTCTGGCAGTGCAGTATTCTAACGCAAATAAACCATTTTGGTAGACCCTCCACGGACGGCTGGTTACATAAAATAACGGTGGGCACAATGGCAGCCAACACAACGCAAAACCCGGGAAATGATACGTTAAAAGACGAGCTCGCGAGAGCGCTCGAACAATCCCTCGCGGCGGGTGATCTCGCCGTACTCGTGGCACTTCTCGACAATAAAGCTGAAAAAATTACTATCCCTTCAACCGATCAGGACTATGAAAACCTGACCCGGTTGATGGTGGTGCTGGCTGAACCCAGGCCGGAACTTCTGATGGATCATCCGCAAAATCAGGCCATTCGGGCGCTGTGCCAGCGTTTTATTGATCAACTGAAACGCCCTGAAAAGAAAGCAACGCGGGGTTACTGAGGATAAGTTTGTAAGTGTTTGATTATACAGGGAAATCTCGGCTTCGCGGCCCGCTGTTTCGAGGCAATTTTTTGTAACTTATTGATTATACTAGGTTTTCTATTTTTCAGTCCCCTGGCCAATTTTCATGAATTCCCGAACCACCTGATTCAATAATGATAAAATAGATATTATGCCGAGCCTTCATCAGGAGTCGATCCGCATGAAATGGCGTGACGCTCGTTTGCCTCAACTCATCTTAAAAAGGTTTACCAGCAAAACGCCTCTGGTCAACCTGACGCACTATGACAACCTGACCGCATTGCCAAATCGCACCTGGTTTAACGAAATACTCAACAAAACACTGAATCACGCCAGCCGTCATAAAAAAATCATGGCCGTTTTATTGATTGATCTGGATCGCTTCAGATATGTCAACGATGCGTTTTCTCATGCCATAGGCGATCTTGTTTTGATCGAAATGGCAAAACGATTCAAAACGACGCTGCGCGCCGGTGACGTCATTGCGAGAATGGACGGTGATGAATTTATCATTTTGCTGAATGATATTACGCATGCCAAATTCGCAAGCTTCGTCGCAGAAAAAATCGTGCAATGCGCATCGCTCCCTTTTATCGTAGAAAATCACAGGATCGCGCTCACAGCGAGCATTGGCATCAGCGTTTATCCAACCGATGGCAACTCGCTCGAAGATTTACAACGCAATGCGGCACTTGCCATGCATCGGGCGAAACAGGCGGGTAGTGGTGTTTTTCACTATTTCACAAAAGCCATGAATTTCGAAGCACACGAACATATCCAATTGGAAATGGCACTCAAAAAAGCAATCAACAACCACGAATTTATCCTGCATTATCAACCCAAATTGAATTTGCGTGATGGCAGTATTGAAGGTGTTGAAGCGCTGATTCGCTGGGAAAATCCGGAAATGGGTTTGATCACACCCTCACGATTTATTCCGCTGGCTGAAGAAACAGGTCTTATTATGCCGATCGGTGAATGGGTGCTTCGTGAAGCCTGTCAAACCAATCAGGCCTGGCAGACGGAAGGCTATGAACCGATTTCCATCGCAGTGAATCTTTCTGCAAAACAGTTTCAACACCCAAACATTGCGGAACTCGTCAAAACGATTTTGTCTGAATCCGGAATGGATCCCAAATACCTTGAATTGGAAATTACCGAAACTGCCGTCATGGAAGATGTCGAAGCCGCCATTACCAAATTGAATGACATTAAAAAAATGGGCGTGCAAATTTCCATTGATGACTTTGGCACAGGATATACCTCGATCAGTTATCTTAAAAAATTTCCAATAAACGGGCTGAAGATTGACCAAAGTTTCATAAAAGATATTCCGGAAAATGCGAATAACACAGCGATCACCAGTGCCATCATAGCACTCGCACACACACTCGGAATGAAAGTCGTCGCAGAAGGTGTTGAAACAGCCGGGCAATTGCAATATCTGACAGACAATAAGTGCGATATCGTTCAGGGGTATTATTTAAGCCGGCCGCTTCCGGAACAAAAAATTGTCCTGCAACTCGTCAGGAAGAAAACAACGAAGGAGGCTCATCATGGCGCAGAATAAAAATCATGTCTCCTCAAAAAATCCAGACGATCATCATTACTGGGAACGATTGATTGAAAATTTTTCTTCACATTCCAGAATATGGCTCGAGGATTTTGAGACGGACAAAAAACAGTATCAGCATGCGTATTTCAAAAAAACGATTATCCTCGGAAAAGATCGAGAACGCGCCATCAAGGCATTTTGCATTGACAAAAAAATACCGATTTTTTATTTCATCAATTCTGCATGGGCCTTGCTGTTAAACCGTTACACAACCAGTGATGATATTATTTATGGCATCAGCCAGTTTTTTTATGATACGGAATCGCAAAAAATAGATGGCACCTTTCCTGTCCTTCCCGTCCGATCCAAAATCCATGAAAATGAAACTATCATGGATCATCTGAAACAATTAAAAAAAGAATTGAAATCCACCATTCGAAAATCGCCCTCCTACGCCTATTTTTTAGAAAAAAATGATCTTTTTCAAAATATATTCAATTATATTTTTCTGTATTCTGAAAAAACCGTTCCAAAAAATCATCAATATGTCATCGATCATGAAACCCAAAAAGTGGATGTGACGCCCGAACGGTTTCCACTGGTTTTTGTCTTTGGCAACAAATCACCGATGGAAATAAAATTACTGTGCAATGAAGCCCGCTTTACAGAAGAAAGCGCGGAAAGTCTTTCTGAACACTTCAAGGTCATTATCGATAAAATTATCGAGGATGAAGATCAAAACGTCGCGCATTATTCCATCCTCACCCGGGTTGAAAAACAGGAATTGTTGAAAGGATCCCGGTTGAAACGGTCCATGTTATCCAAAGCAGAAAACATGTCCGTTCATGATTTGTTTAATAATCAGGTTAAAAAAACGCCTAACTACATTGCCATTGTGCATGGTGAAATGATTTATACCTACAAACAACTCGGTGATATTTCAAATCAAATCGCGCATTTGCTCATCCAGAAAAATATACGCCGCGGCGACATTGTCAACGTGCTCATGGAACGAAGCCCGATATTGATTGCTTCGATGCTGGCGGTTTTCAAGGTGGGCGCCATTTTTGCGCCGATTGATCCGAAATATACAGATGAAAATATTGAATTTATTTTGAATGATTGCAATTCGCGTTTAATTCTCGTCAACAATACGCGTCGATTGCCGAAAAATTCTTTGTATAAATCCATCATTATCGACAACAATCTCGCTGCCATTAAAAAATTTCCGGAACAATTTCCTACCTCAAAATTATCGCATGCCGATCAATTGGCCTATCTTATTCATACCTCAGGCACCACAGGACAATCGAAAGGTGTGCTGATACGTCATGAAAGTCTCGTCAATCTTGTCAACTGGTACAAAATTTGTTTTGGCATCACGGCGAAAGACAGATCCTCACAATTTTCATCGCAAGGATATGATAAATTTTTTGTGGAAGTGATTCCATTTATCACGATTGGTGCGAGCGTCCACATTGTAGATGATCAAATCAAATTTAATCCATCCGAATTTTTTTCATGGCTGGATGCCCAGAAAATCACTTTCTGCGATTTACCCACGGCGTATGCACAAGTCCTTTTTAATGGACCCTGGTCAGACAAATCCTGTCTTCGCATTTTAAAACTGGGCGGTGAAACGTTGACACATTATCCCAAACGATACTTTCCTTTCGATATCTGGAATACCTATGGACCCACTGAAGCCACGATTGAATCGACTTACATGAAAATTTATCAGGCCAATTCGTCTCCTCAAAAAGGCAAGAAAAAAAAGCATTTTCTGCCACCTATCGGAAAACCGCTACCAAACTGCGAACTGTTTGTTGTCGATCAGCATACCGAACTTGCACCCATTGGCAGCGCAGGTGAACTCCTGATTGGCGGTATGAATGTGGCCAGTGGTTACTATCATCGTCAGCCGCTGACAGATGCCAGATTTATTCGAAATCCATTCAGTCAGGATCCGACATCCCGACTCTATCGTACAGGCGATCTGGTGCGCTGGCTGAAAGATGGCAATCTTGAATTTATCGGACGAATCGATCATCAGGCAAAAATCAGCGGTTACCGAATTGATCTGAATGAAATAGAAATCGCGTTAAGCCAATATCCCGATATCAATGAAGTGGTCGTTCTCACGAAAAAATGGACGAATGGACAAAACACATTAATCGCTTATCTGGTTCCAAATCTGGATCGCATTCGAATACCGTACCAGGAAAAATGTCTGATTGCCTTTGATGAGCAGCATTATTTGCAAGCCTTGACGGAAGATATTTCCAAGGCAGGCGTTGCACTGACCGGCGCAACCGATGAGCTGAAACCTTCACAAAGCGTCAAGGTCAACTTTAAATTGCCAGGGGCCGAGAGCCAGTGGCTCACAGGAAAAGTCGTCTGGCAAAGTGCACAACGTGCAGGCATTCATTTCGATCAGACGGAGCAACAAATTGCGCTGCTACAAAAAAGTATCCAGTATTACCTGACCACGCATAATTTGATGGAAACGCTGGAAACGTCTGCGGCGAAACGCAGTCTTCGAAGTGCGCTTAAAAAGAAATTGCCGGGGGAAATGATTCCCGCCATGTTTTGTACACTGCCACATTTACCGCTGACGTTTAACGGTAAAATCGACTGGCGATCATTACCGCCACCGAGGGAATTTGAACGTATTCTGGATCGAAATTATGTGGCACCCCGAAACAAAACAGAAAAAAATCTTCATGCCATCTGGCAGGAAGTACTCGGTCAGGAAAAAATCAGCATGACCGATAATTTTTTTGATCTGGGTGGAAATTCGCATCTTGTCGCGCAATTATCCGTTAAAATATTGCAACAATTCAAACTGGCGCTGCCTGAAAAAATCCTGTTTGACCTCCCGTTCATTCCCGTCATGGCTGAATACATCGATACGCTCGGAAAAGAATACGCCTTCAAAATAGCCATGCAGGATGATATCCAGCGGGATGCCATTTTAAATGATGACATCATGCCGAATAAAAAATGCAGCGTGCATCTTGATCATCCGGAAGGCATCCTTCTGACCGGTGTATCAGGATTTTTGGGCGTTTATCTTTTGAAAGAATTATTGGATCAGACAGACGCAAAAATATATTGTCTTATTCGAAAGGGAAAATTTGAAAGTGTGGCAGAACGGTTGCTAAATAATATAGAACGCTACGAACTGGGTAGCATTCTGTCACTTGCCAACCGACGCATTGTCATGATTCCGGGTGATATGGGTAATGATCAGTTTGGAATACCGCTTGAACTGTATAACAATCTCGCCAGCAAAATTGATCTTGTCTATCATTGCGGCGCTGAAGTCAACACCATCACATCCTATTCCAATCTACGGTCCAGCAATGTGCAGGGGACACTTGAAATAATCAAATTTGCATTGAAGCAGTTTGATAAACCGGTTCACTATATTTCAATGCTTGCAACAGCCAACCGGTTAAGTGAGGAAGGTCATTTGTCGGAGGAGTTTCCGGATGCAAATGCGAGTCAGATCACAGGTGGATATGCCACGAGCAAATGGATTTCCGAGCGATTGTTAACCCAGGCCAAAAACCGTGGTCTGCCTGTTTCCATTTATCGATCCGGTTATATCTGGGGCCAATCCGATTCAGGCGTCACGAATGTCAATGATGCCCTGCTCTTTCTGATCAAGGGTTGTATTCAACTGGGACTGGCACCTGACTGGCATGAAAAAATCACGATTTTACCGGTTAATTTTGTGAGTAAAATAATCGTCGGTATTTCGCTTCATCAAAAAGATAAATCAGATGTCTTTCATATTGATCATCCAACCGGCATGATGTGGACGGATTTGATTGCCTGGCTCAATCATTATGGTTATCCGATTAAAACAGTGACGCATAAAGAGTGGCTGCAAAAACTGGCTGAAATCCAGACTGAAAATGCACTGTATCCATTCTTGCCCCATCTGCTGGCACAGAAAGAACCGCCGGATTCGCCTGCCATTGATATGGATAATACCATCAATGCGTTGACGAAAATTGAGTTGACCTATCCTGAAATTAATAATCGATTGTTGACAGTTTATGTTCGGTATTTGTGTGAGATAGGATTTTTACCGGAGCCGGAAAACAAGAGGAAGCAGATTTTTGTGTGAAATGGCTCCACTACTCACGCCACACATGTCCGAGCCGCGCGCGTTAGCAAGCGTCACTGACGCTCCCTGACGGTCGCGGCTCGGATTTTAATCGCGGCTCGGATTTTAATCGCGGCTCGGATTTTAATCGCGGCTCGGATTTTAATCGCGGCTCGGATTAATGCAACAAACAGCGCTAATTAACTTTCCAACACAATCTTCGCCTGATGCACCAGACTATCCTTGTAAAGCTCATATTCCAGCGCGCCAAAGGAACTTTGAATCTGGTCGGAAAACGCCTGATAGTGTTCAGCCGAACCCTGGGTATTGCCTGGTCTCACACCCATTAATGCAATCACCGCAAACCCTTTTGCTATTTTGGTCGCAGCATACACTGTTTTAGTGTTATCTGAGGGTTGCGGCATTTGAAAAGCCGCATCTAAAATCGCCTGATCCATTTGACTCGCATGTCGGCCCACATAACGCGCTTCCGTCCATTGCAGATGCGATTCACTCGCGATCTGTTCCGGCGTGACCTGTCCTGTTTTTAATTTTGTTGCAATATCTTTTGCAAACCCTGACAATTTTTCTTCAATTTGAATGGTTTTTAATTTTTCTGCAATTTGATTTCGAACGGTATTCAAAGGCAACACGGCTGCCGGAACGTGCGATTTGACACGCAAAATCACAGCCGTTTCAGGATCCAGCCGGATAAGGTCACTGTTATTTTGAAGCGTTAACACATCATTTCCAAATGCCGCTTCCCGAATTTTCACATTCGCCGTTATATCTTTTTCCATTCCCTTTTTTAGAGCCTGATCTTTTGTAAACAATCCCGTCGTCTGGATCGATACACCCGATTCCTTTGCAACCGCCTGCAGTGAATCAGGATGTTCATAGGCTACGTTCGCGGCTTTCTCACCCAGATTGGCAAACGCTTCTTCCGCTTTTTGCCGGATAAAGGTTTCTTTCAATTTATCCTGCATCACTTTCGTCGGTTGTGTCGCAGAACCGGCATTTTCCACATAGAATTTTTTCAGCTCTGCTTCTGTCGGATGTATTTTGGAAGCGAGATCCGGAACCGACAGCAGAATATATTCAATACTCACCTGTTCCGGTGTTTTGAAGGCATCCTGATGCCCGGCATACCAGGCCTGTATCGCCGCAGGAGATACCTGAACCGTCTGCTGATTAAAATAGCTTTCTGGCACAATCAAATAGCGAATATTGCGTTCCTGTCCGATCAGGGCCATCGTGTCAGTGACTTCATCAGGCAACGCGAATGAGGTAAAAATAATACCCAGTCGCGGTTGATCCGCAAGCAACGAGGCACGAACCAGATTGACAAAATCAGGCACAGTAAACGACATGGCGTTCAGTGTCTGCTGGAAGCGAACTGGCGAAAAAACACCATTGACCTGAAAGTCAGGCATGCCTTGCAGAAAACCATCAATCTGGTCAGGTGTGATTCGATATTGATCTGCAAAAGAAGCTTGCTCAAGGACTTGAACATGGATAAGTGCCTGCAATGCGCGTTTCTTGAGATCAATATCCGCACCGGCTGGTAACTGAGCTGTTCCGGATTGCATTTGCACCTGACGACGTAATCGTTCGTAAGCTGCACCGAGCTGGTATTTCGTGATTTCGACACCATTGACCTTCGCAACAACATTATTGTCGCCCGAACCCTGGAAATAACTGTGAATGCCCCACATGGCAAACGAAAAAATCAGCAGGGATACAATAATTCCCGCTATCCATCCATGTGTCTTGTCACGAATGCTCTGCAGCATATCTGGCTGTCTCACTTGATTGAACTTGCTGTATTAATCAAATCTCGACCGGAGCTACTCCTCCCTTTTCAAAGGGAGGTTGGGAGGGATTTTTATTTAACATTGAAAAAAAATCCCCCCGCCGCACAAAAAACGTGCGTCGACCCCCTTTGATAAGGGGGTTCCCTCCGGTCGACATTTATCTATACAACAAGCCCATTTAATTGACCCATAAAAAAAGGCGCATCTCTCACTGGTCATCTGTATTTCAGAGCACCAGAGATACACCTTTTCCGTCATACGTTTGGCGGAGTGGACGGGACTCGAACCCGCGACCCCCGGCGTGACAGGCCGGTATTCTAACCAACTGAACTACCACTCCTGGTTTCTCATTTATCGTCACTTTTAATGGTGGGTGCTGAGGGGTTCGAACCCACGACCCTCGCCTTGTAAGGGCGATGCTCTCCCAGCTGAGCTAAGCACCCAAAATGAGTGGGCAACTTTATACTCCCACAACACTTTTAGCAACACCTAAATACACTTTTTTTTCTAAATTTTTTAACGCTCTTCTTTATCTTTCACGGCATCTTTCAATGCTTTTCCAGCCTTGAAACCCACCGCCTTGGCCGCCTTGATTTTAATCTCTTGCCCGGTTTGAGGGTTTCGGCCTTTTCTCGCCGCACGTTGACGCACAACAAATGTTCCGAAGTTTACCAACACGACGGGTTCATCTTTTTTTAATGAACCGGTAATCGCATCAATCAGAGCACCCAACGCACGTTCAGCCGCCGCTTTGGTTAGCTCAGCATTATCCGCAATCAGTTCAACAAGCTCTGCTCTATTCATATATCCTCTGCTTTTTTCTATCCATGGTTTAACAAATTTCACTGCCCGATTAACGAATTCACACTTGTCCGCGATTTGTTACAGTCCCGATTGAAGTGTGATTTATACCAACAGCGTTAAACACGTGTCAAGCAAATGTATTTAACTTTATTGATTTATCTTTAATGCGCGCGTGGACGTTCACCTCGTCGCAATTTTTTTTGTGCATTGGCAAGCATGCCTTTTGTTCGGGTTTTTATCTTCTTGCCCTTTCCTGGCATTTTCGTCGCAACGCTGTTATCGTTTAAGGCATAAGCCAGCACTTCATCAATCCAGCGAACCGATTTAATGTCCAGATCCTTTTTGATGTTATCCGGTATTTCCTTCAGATCCTTGACGTTTTCTGCCGGGATAATCACCTGTTTAATACCCCCGCGATGGGCTGCCAGTAATTTTTCCTTAATACCACCCACCGCCAGCACTTCACCACGCAATGTAATTTCACCTGTCATGGCATAGGTTGAGCGAACAGGCGTTTGTGTAATGACCGACACCAGCGCCGTACACATACTGATTCCTGCACTCGGGCCATCTTTTGGGGTAGCACCTTCCGGCACATGAATATGAATATCATGCTTGTCAAAAAAGTTTTTCTGGATGCCAAGCAGAGGCGCTCTTGAGCGAACGACGGTAAGCGCTGCCTGAATGGATTCCTGCATGACACCACCCAGTTGACCCGTGTATGTCATCTTGCCTTTTCCAGGCACGGTCACGGCTTCAATTTCAAGCAATTCACCGCCTACTTCTGTCCATGCGAGCCCCTTCACCTGACCAATCTGATCTTTTTCGGCAGCGACATCATAACGATAGCGTCTGACACCCAGATAATGTTCAAGATCCGCAGTATCAATGATTTTTTTCCTCGCCTTTGTCTTCAGTAAAATTTCCTTGACGACTTTACGGAGAATTTTTGAAATTTCGCGCTCCAGATTACGCACACCGGCCTCACGCGTGTAATGCTGAACGATGTAGCGTATGGTCGCCTCCGGAATCTCAATTTCAGGTGCTTTCAATCCATTCAGTTCCATTTGCTTTGGAATCAAATGCCGCATCGCGATATTAATTTTCTCACTTTCCGTATAACCTGGAATGCGAATAATTTCCATGCGGTCACGAAGCGCCGGTGGAATTTCAAGCGTATTGGCGGTTGCCACAAACATCACATCCGACAAATCGTAATCCACTTCAAGATAATGATCATTGAAGGAATGGTTCTGCTCCGGATCCAGCACTTCGAGAAGCGCTGACGCGGGATCGCCTCGAAAATCCATCGCCATCTTGTCAATTTCATCCAGCAGGAAGAAAGGATTGGATACATCGGTCTTTGAAATTTTCTGGACAATCTTGCCTGGCATCGCACCAATGTAGGTTCGACGATGGCCGCGAATTTCAGCTTCATCACGAACGCCGCCCAACGACATGCGGACAAATTTACGACCTGTCGCATTGGCAATGGATTGCCCCAGCGATGTTTTACCCACACCCGGCGGACCCACGAGACACAAAATAGGGCCTTTTAATTTTTTCACTCGCTTGTTAACAGCAAGGTATTCCAGAATGCGTTCCTTGACCTCTTTCAGCCCGTAATGTTCTTCTTCCAGAATTTTTTCAGCTTCAGGAAGACTGACACGCAATTTGGAATGTTTCTTCCAGGGTAACGCCAGCATCCAATCCAGATAATTACGTGAAACGGTTGCTTCCGCCGCCATCGGCGACATCATTTTCAATTTGTTCAATTCAATGTTGCATTTTTCCCGGGCTTCTTCTGTCATGCCGGAATTTTCAATTTTTTTGGCCAGTGTTTCCAGCTCATTGGGCACATCTTCCAGTTCACCCAATTCTTTTTGAATCGCCTTCATTTGCTCGTTTAAATAATATTCGCGCTGCGTTTTTTCCATTTGACGTTTGACGCGCCCGCGAATTTTCTTTTCAACCTGCAGCAAATCAATTTCGGATTCCATGATCCCCATCAATTTTTCGAGGCGTTTGGCAAGATCCGTGATTTCGAGGATTTTTTGTTTTTCTTCGAGCTTCAAAGATAAATGCGCCGCAATGGTATCAGACAACCTTCCACCGTCTTCAATCGCGAGTACCGACGCCAAAATTTCAGTCGGGATTTTTCGATTGAGTTTAACGTATTGCTCAAACTGCGATTTGAGTGAGCGAATGAGAATTTCAATCTCGCGTGAGGTGAGGTTCGTGTCATTCATTAACTCCACATCCGCGAGGAAATAATCTTCGTTACTCAAAAAGCGTACGATCTTCGCCCTTTTCACGCCTTCAATGAGTACCTTGACGGTACCATCCGGCAATTTCAACAATTGCAAAACCGTCGCAAGCGTTCCAACGTGATAAATATCTTTCTCGGTTGGCTGATCATCGGCAGCACTTTTTTGTGTCGCGACAAGAATTTGTTTATCCGCAGCCATCGCCACTTCAAGCGCCTTGATAGAACGTTCGCGCCCCACAAATAAAGGCACAACCATGTAAGGGTAAACAATTACATCACGCAGTGGCAAGACAGGAACGCCCAACAATCTGTTCTCATTTTTTCCTGATGTCATATCTCACTCCTTCGCAAGTGGCGTAGAAAATCTTTATTCAGAAAATAGTTATTCAGAAGCAGCAACAGCCTGCTCAGTATTTTCATACACAATCATGGGGGACGATTCACCCTTCACGCAGGCTTCGTCCACAATCACCTTTGTCACATTGTTTAGCGAAGGCAATTCGTACATGGTGTCCAACAGTGTTTTCTCGAGAATGGAACGCAATCCACGTGCACCCGTTTTCTTTTCAACACAACGATCGGCAATGCGTTGCAACGCTTCCTCGCGAAATTCAAGCGATGCACCTTCCATCTCAAACAATTTGTGATATTGTTTGGTCAGGGAATTTTTAGGCTCGACCAGAATTTTGATCAGCGCCGTCTTATCCAGCTCTTCGAGAATGGCAACAACGGGCAAACGACCAATCAATTCGGGAATCAAACCAAATTTAATGAGATCAGCCGGTTCCACTTCATGAAATAACTGGTCAATGGATTTGGCATTGGCCTTGCTGTGAATTTCGGCTGAAAAACCAATGCCCGATTTTTCAGAACGATCACGAATCACTTTTTCAAGACCGGCAAAAGCACCGCCACAAATAAATAAAATATTTTTTGTGTCGACCTGAATAAATTCCTGTTGGGGATGTTTTCGCCCACCCTGTGGCGGGATCGATGCAACAGTGCCTTCGATCAATTTCAGAAGAGCCTGCTGAACACCTTCGCCTGACACATCGCGCGTGATGGATGGATTTTCCGATTTTCGCGAGATTTTGTCGATTTCATCGATATAAACAATACCTGTCTGGGCTTTTGCGACATCATAATCGCATTTTTGCAGCAATTTCTGGATGATGTTTTCGACATCTTCGCCCACATAACCCGCTTCGGTCAACGTGGTCGCATCGGCAATCACAAACGGCACATTTAATACGCGGGCGAGGGTTTCAGCCAGCAATGTTTTTCCACTGCCGGTTGGACCAATCAGCAAAATATTACTTTTGCCGAGCTCCACGTCACTCTCCTTGCCTTTTGTGCGTAATCGTTTGTAATGGTTATAAACCGCAACCGCCAGTGTTTTTTTGGCGAGCGATTGTCCCACGACATAATCATCCAGTGTGGTACGAATTTCCATGGGAGTGAGTAATCGTGGCAATCCGGCTTCTTTCGATGATGCAGTCTTTGCTTCTTCCTGAATGATGTCCGTGCACAATGCAACACATTCATCACACACATACACAGAAGGACCCGCAATTAATTTACGTACGTCATGCTGACTTTTACCGCAAAATGAGCAACGTAACACTTTATCTTTACTCTCCTGACCTGCCATGCATTCAACCTCTTTTTGACAACGGTGTCGAACGATTCCCTATTTCTGCACCGTGACCAGACTGCGTTCAGTTAAAATTTTATCGATCAATCCATATGCCAGCGCTTTATCCGGACTCATGAAATTATCACGATCCGTATCTTTCGCGATGACTTCTTCTGACTGACCACTGTGATGCGCCAGAATACGATTGATCTGGCTGCGTATTTTAAGGGTTTCTTCCGCATGAATCATGATGTCGGATGCCTGACCCTGCACGCCACCCAGGGGTTGATGAATCATAACGCGTGAATTGGGCAGGCAAAAACGTTTACCGGCAGCCCCTCCCGCCAGCAAAAATGCACCCATACTGGCCGCCTGTCCAAAACAGATCGTGCTGACATCCGGCTTGATAAATTGCATCGTATCATAAATGGCAAGCCCTGCTGTCACCACACCGCCTGGTGAATTAATGTAGAGTGAAATATCCTTGTCCGGATTTTCGGATTCCAGAAATAAAAGTTGTGCCACGACCAGATTGGATACGACATCATCCACAGGACCGACCAGAAATATCACGCGGTCTTTCAGCAATCTTGAAAAAATATCAAATGAACGCTCACCGCGAGCAGTCTGCTCTACAACAATGGGCACCAGATTGGAACTGATCAAATCACTCACATCACGTTTGCTCATGCTGTTTTTCCTTCATCCGTTTTTAATCAGCTCATTGTAAGCCAACATTTTTTCTGTGACCGTTACCTCTTTCAAAAGCGCTTCAATCACTTGCTGTTCCAGAATTTGCATTTCAATTTCTGCATAGGCGCGCTTGTTTTTTGCATACCATTCCAATACTTCGCCCGGATTTTCATACGCACCCACCAGTTTGGCCAAATGCGCCTGCACACGATTTTTATCAGCAGAAATGTTGTGGCGCCTGACCGCTTCACCCATCAGCAAACCCAATGCCACGTTACGTTTTGCGGCTGTATTGAATTCAGCCATTTCAGCTTCCGTGTGAGAATGCGAGTGCCCGTGATGCGGATGCACTTCATCGTGAATGCGATTGGCTTCACGCTCAATCAGGGCTTTCGGAATCTCGAGGGTATTTTGCGCCAGCAATTGATCAAATATCTGCGCTTTTAATTTGGCCTGAATCACTCTTTCCAGTTCACGCTCGAGATTTTTACGAATCTCAGCCTGTAAATCGGACAGTTCTCCACTTTTGATACCCAGTTTTTTGATGAAAGTATCATTCAGTTCAGGTAATTCCGGTTCTGACACGCTGATGGCTTTCAGGGCAAATTGTGCGGCTTTTCCAGCCAGATCTTTTGCAAAGTATTCCGTCGGGAAAGTGACATCGATCACTTTTTCATCCCCTGCTTTCATGCCGAGCACACCGTCTTCAAACCCGGGGATCATCGTGTTGCTGCCCAAAATAATCGGATAGTTTTCTGCCTTGCCGCCTTCAAAGGGAACACCCTCAAGGCTGCCAGCAAAATCAATCACCACCTGATCTTTTTCTTTCGCAGAACGATCGACTTTATTCCAGTTTGTCTGTTGTCCACGCAAATGATCGATCACGCGCTGAATGTCTTCTTCTGTAATGGTAGCCACCTGTTTTTCAATGGCAGCGAGATCAAAACGCAATCCATCCATATCAGGCAACACTTCAAATGTCGCAATAAATTCAATCGGTTGATCCGGCAGGATGGCTTTCGGTTCAACAGTCGGGACACCGACCGGCGTCAGTTTTTCCTGATGCAGTGCATCATAAAGCGATGTTTGAATCACATCCGAGAGGGCTTCCTGACGGGCTGAATCGCCATAACGCTGTTTAATCACGGTAAGCGGTGCCTTGCCTTTGCGAAATCCCGCGATGTTTGCACTTTTTGCCACACTGGCAATGCGTTTATCAAAAGCTTCATTCCATTTTTCAGCAGGAACAATAACAGTCAGGCGACGTTCAATTTGACCGGGTGACTCAACAGATACTTGCATAACAACCCTCAGTGATTAGTACAGAACCTAAAAAAAATATCAGTGCACATTATAGTAAAAAAGCCAGGGTAATGAAACCGAAAAAGACTTTGAGGAACACTGTCCTACTGTCAGGCCCTACCATCAGACAAGTTATAACATGCCGAAAAATAAACGATTTCCCCATAGAAAACTCTGTGCGAAAGGAGAGACTCGAACTCTCACGGGTTGCCCCGCTGGAACCTAAATCCAGTGCGTCTACCAGTTCCGCCACTTTCGCAATGTCCACTGTCGCAATTTATTGGTGGGCCGTGAAGGGATCGAACCTTCGACCTATTGATTAAGAGTCAACTGCTCTACCAACTGAGCTAACGGCCCTCTAAAAATTGGGGTGAACGACGGGGCTCGAACCCGCGACAACCGGAATCACAATCCGGGGCTCTACCAGCTGAGCTACGTCCACCATTACTGTTCAAAAGCGCATTTCCTGGCTGCACTGCAATACCCATGTATTGGCGCGCCTGACAGGACTCGAACCTGTTACCCCCGGCTTAGAAGGCCGGTGCTCTATCCAGATGAGCTACAGGCGCTCACGAGATTTCCGGTTTCAGTATCGGGGTAGAGGGATTCGAACCCCCGACATCCTGCTCCCAAAGCAGGCGCGCTACCAGACTGCGCTATACCCCGTCTCATCAAAAAACGCCCTTGACGGACCGGCATAATACTAAGGCACACCTGGCCAGTCAATTCTTAAAATGAGAAAAATCCTGTTATTCAGAAGATAATGATTCCTGTATAATCGCGACGTTAACCGAATCCGGACAGGCTATGACCGCACAACTTATCGATGGAAAATCATTTGCTGCAACCCTGCGCGCGGAAGTTGCCGCTGACATTCAGACCCAAATACAACAGGGAAAAAGACAACCTGCTCTGGCTGTGATTCTGGCGGGTCTCGATCCGGCATCGATGATTTATGTGAATAACAAGCGTCAGGCGTGTGAAGAAGTCGGCATTCAATCCCATTTTCATCATTTGCCAGCCGATGTCAGCGAAGAAACGTTATTTGCCCTGATTCAGCAGTTAAATCAGGATCCGGCAGTTGATGGCATTTTATTACAAGTCCCCCTGCCCGATCAGTTCAACGATAAAAAAATGCTGGAATGGATTGATCCCAAAAAAGACGTTGATGGTTTTCATCCCTACAATCTCGGGCGTCTTGCACAGGGCCGTCCGCTTTTTCGTTCCTGCACACCGTTTGGCATCATGACATTATTGAACACACTGCCGCATGATTATCGAAATCAGCATGCGGTGATCATTGGTGCATCCTACATTGTGGGACGCCCGATGGCGCTTGAATTATTACTCGCCGGGTGCACGGTGACGATTTGTCAGCGTTCAACCCGTGATCTTGCCGAACAGGTCAGGCAGGCGGATATTGTGATTTCAGCTGTGGGTATTCCGAATTTAATCAAGGGAAACTGGATCAAAAAAGGTGCGATTGTGATTGATGTTGGCACTACTCGTTTACCCGATGGCAAACTCGCAGGTGATATTGAATTTGATGAAGCATCCAGACGCGCGGCCTTTATTACGCCGGTGCCAGGCGGTGTCGGCCCCATGACCGTTGCAATGTTACTGAAGAATACGCTGACAGCGTTTTCCTTAAGTCTGTCTTAATATTCGCTGACTATACTCCCGAGCTATTATTTTCAATTAATGGCGCGAGGAATCCATGGCTTTTACCTGTTACATTCAAACAGAGAACGATATAAAAACCCTTGATCGGGATCAGTTAGAGCGTCAACTATGGCGCATACTGGACGCCTGGGAACCGGTTGCCAATTTTCCGGGTGATAAACGTGGTATGAAAATAGTATTTGTCGATGATCAACCCCATCACTCGATAAAAATTACCATTCCCTTTCTTGGCGTGCCACTCGCAGAAACGACGAATATTGAAACATATATACTGCAAACATTGGGTGTTAAGCTTAGACGTATGGATTGCGGTTTAACGAGTTCTTTCTTTAGTGAGGATGACTATAGCGTACATGACCATGAAAACCCCGACGCCTGTTATGATTATAATCTGGATTATCTGCCACGCCGTCCCTTGCATCCTGTTGTAAAAGAAGCAAACGCCCTGTTACAGGAAATCAAACGCATCAAAAAGCAAATAGGCTCGCATACCAATCATACCGTGATGCAAATGATCGAATCCGATCTGAAAAAATTGATCGAGCGTTACGATCTCCTTAAGCAAGATCCATTAAAAAACAAGCTGAAAAATTTCACCGAAATTAAAGAGGCTTTCGTCGACACGATAACAAAATATAAGGAACAAAAAAAACGATTGGTCAAAAAACCCTGGTTAAATGACACCGCTACCAACCACTTGTCAGGAGATCCTCTTGTCCATGTTTTTAGTTTTTTGACATTAAAAGAAATGCAAACTGTTTTGTTTTTAATATCGCATGACTGGACGTCACACGCATCTCTCGCTATCACCTCCTGCCTCCTCAGTAAAATCAGTCCAGCAAACAGTGGGCACGTTGAATTCAAACAACCGAATATCAGTCTGGTAGGTAATCTATGTAGTGACTTGCGAAGAGATGCGTTAAAAAATTCGAAGCTCCATCTGGATGTTGCACAGGCACTCACCACATTCGGTTTTGAGCGATTTCATTACTACACAAAAGCTGACATTCTGAAGCATCCCAACGAAGTCAATAACCTCATAGCACGTGATCCGCGGTATTGTTTCTTTTTTGCAAAGTTTGTTACGTGCATTTTGAATCCCGAAGGAAGTGCAGTGAAATGGGCATATGAGGCGCGAGAGAATATCGCCAGACTATGGGAAAGAGAACCCGGTTTGCATATGATCGTTCTTTCTATGCAACTTGCTGAGGTTTCCATGCAGCTTATTGTGAATCACGCTGATACATTACTGAAAGATCTGGATACAATGGGTCTCAGCCTTGGCAACTTTCTTAGAAATTCTCAACTCTGCAAACTCTTTTTACAAGGGCTGGTAGATATACAAGTTCCTGGGGTTGGTGTCATTCCAGCTGATCCTGAGCCATGGAGGAATTATGTTGAGAGACACACTTTACCCGAGAAAACAACGAGTCCCGCGCCCTGATTGGTTGCTGGCATGATTTTCATTATTTTCAACTTAATGATACGAGGAATTTATGGCTTTTACCTTTTACATTCAAACAGGTCCACTCCTTACCTTCCACGATGAAGGCACACTGAGAACTTATCTGTTACAAATATTACTTGGCTGGGATCCTGTTGCTGATTTTCCGGGTGATAAAAGAAGCATCGAGATAGCGTTTGTTGATGATCAGCTGGATCACTCAATCAAAATTCACATCCCCTTTCTTTCTCCCCCGAATGAAAACGAAGACAAGAATGTAGAGATAGATAGGGAAATTCAGGATGACATTAACGATACGCTGGGTTCCAGCCTTGAAAACCGTGACTATTATTTAACGGGTATTTTATTTGCCCGCGATCGCTATGTTTTACCTGGCAATTATCCGGGATCACTCTATGTCTACAATCTGGATTATTGTCCTCGTCATCCCATGTATCCTGTTGTCGAGCAAGCAGACACGCTGTTACAGGAAATCAAACGCGTCCAAAGTCAAATAGGATCGCATACCAATGATCTCGTGATACAAATGATCAAGCCCAGGTTAAATGAATTGATCCGAGGTTACAATGCACTGATGCAAAATCCATTAAGGAAAAAATTAATAAATTTACCCGACATTCAGGAAACTTTTACCGAAACGAGAAAAAATTATGATGTACAAAAAGAACGATTGACAGAATTACCCTGGCTAAACGGGACAAAAAATCCTGTCGAGTACCTGCCAGAAGATCCCATGCTTCATGCATTTGGTTTTTTGACATTAAAAGAAATGCAAACTGCTTTGCTTTTAATATCACATGGCTGGACGTCATTCGCAAAGATAGCTATCACTGCCCGACTGGCCAGTCAAACGAGTGAAGAATCACCAACTATCAAGCTGGTAAAAAGTTTAAGTCAGGTATTGCGAAAAGATTTATTAGCAGAAGCGAAATTGACGCTGCATACTGCGCGAAAACTTGAAGAGTATGGTTTTAACCGATTTCATTACAGCATAAAAACTGACATTTTCAATCACTCCAGAGAAGTGAATGAAATGATGGCGCGCGATCCGCGGTATTGTCTGTTTTTTGCAAAGGCCGCTTCTCTCGTCAATACAGACAATTCGGGCGGCGTGGTATGGACACATGGCATGCAGAATAATATTGCAATGTTGCTCGAAGCGGAACCTGACTTCCTGGAACTCTTTTTAGATTCAATCTATACGGGCCCTGAGCTTATCGTTATCACAGAAAACGCTGGCAGTCTGCTTCAGGATTTGAAGAAAATCGGCAGGGGTCTTGCAGCATTTATTAATAATTCTGCAGTAGGCAGGATCTTTTGCAATGCTCATACAACGCAGATATCTGGAATGCCTCCTGATCCAACGCCATGGATTGAGTATGTTGAAAAACACACACGGCCTGAAAAAAAATCGAGTCCCGCGCCCTGATTGGTTGCTGGCACTATCCGAGCCGCGACCGTCAGGGAGCGTCACAAATCCTGGATCGTGTGCTAATAGACGTTCCCCCCATCCTTTCCTTCCCCCACAAAACGGGGGGAAGGGACCCACGGTAGCTGAGCCAGGATATTTTTTCAGTTCTTTTATCTTTGAAATTTTATCAAAATATTTTTTCAGTTTTTTGTCTTTATAAATTTACCTGATAAATTTACCT
>DATIJJ010000064.1:0-2071 GCA_035478795.1 Gammaproteobacteria bacterium
GCCAAACCGAATGTCATCGGCCACATAGAACCAGACTGCGACCACGAAATTAATTTTTCTAGCGTAGTGGTGATAAACCCTTGGTCTTTCAAACCCGCTATTCCCATTCCAACGCCCCTTTCTTCCACTCATAAATAAAGCCTATGACAAGCAAACCGAGAAAAATCCCCATGGATGCCATACCAAACCAGCCAATTTTACGAAACACCACAGCCCATGGAACAAGGAATGCTGTTTCAAGATCGAAAATGATAAAAAGGATCGCGATGACATAATAGCGCACATCAAATGGAAGACGTGCATCGTCGAATGGCGGAAAGCCACACTCGTAAGGAGATGTTTTTTCTGGATCAGGTCGACGAGGACCTAGGATATAGCCGATCAATGGCACGGCCATGCCCAGCAAACCGCCTATGATCATAAAAATTAAAATAGGCAAGTAATTCTCTAACACCCTTGTTCTCCTCAAAGATGGTGCCGAAGGTGGGACTCGAACCCACACGGCTTGCGCCACCACCCCCTCAAGATGGCGTGTCTACCAGTTTCACCACTTCGGCATTTTTTGCTTTAAAAATCGGATCACTTGTTTGTTTTTTCAGATGAGGTTGATTGTTTTTGTTTTGTTGCGCCACCGCCGGATGTTGTCATCGGAATACTGTTTGGAGAAACCGGAGGCGCTGTCGCTTCCGACTGAACCGGTATGGGAAGCGCCAGGTGTTGTGACTGTTTCACCGCACGACTGGCGAGATAATTCAATGCAATACTCGTTCCAAAAAACAACACGACAAAACCAATCGTCACGCGAAGCAGAAAGGAACCGGACCCTCGACTGCCAAACACAGTCTGCGATGCACCACTGCCAAACGCGGCACCCATGGCCGCACCCTTGCCCTGTTGCACCAGAACGAGTGCAATCAAAGCAATCGCCGCAAATACGTGAACAATGATTATAAATTGATACATCTTACCCAACCTTTAAATTTTTTAATAACGCCCTTTCTTGTCCATGCGTTATTCCGCCATCCTTCAACCTTGCGTCATCCCGTCGTGCTCTTAGACGGGACCCAGCGCCTTTCACATCCGGCTCGCTATTCTACATCGCAGCCTCACAAATCGAAAGAAAAGCTTTCGCATCCAGTGACGCGCCACCGACCAGTCCGCCATCAATATTCGGCATGGCAAATAACCCTTTCGCGTTATCTGCTTTCACACTGCCGCCGTACAAAATCCGCACGCCCCCGGCCACATCCGCACTGTATTCTGCCAGTACGTTGCGAATAAAAGCATGACCTGCCTCCGCCTCATCCGGCGTTGCAGTCAACCCCGTCCCGATCGCCCAGACCGGCTCATAAGCCAGAACGGCATGACGAAAGGCGTCAATGCTAGCAGCTTCCACCACAGATGCAAGCTGTTGTCGAAGGATATTTTCAGTTTGACCCTGATCGCGCTCTTCCTGCGTTTCACCCACACACAAAACCGGCTGCAATCCGGACTGTTGTGCCGCTTTAAATTTGGCAGCGACCCAATTGACGTCTTCACGAAACAATTGACGGCGTTCGGAATGCCCGATCAGGACATACTGACAACCGTAATCGACGAGCATGGTGCCCGACACTTCCCCGGTGAAGGCACCGGATTTACCCAGATATAAATTTTGCGCGCCCCAGGCAATGCGGCTGTCGGCCAGAATTTCTTCCGCTTCCTGCAGGTGAACAAAACTCGGGAAAACCGTGATATCCACGGCAGAGAGGCCGCTTGCTCCCTGTTTGATCGATTCAAGCAAGGTACGCGCTTCATAACGCGAACCATTCATTTTCCAATTACCGGCAACCATTTTTTTTCGCATAACTTTTAGCGTCCATTTTAAAGTGGGGGAGATTGTAAACGAAGGGAAGTGAACGTGACAACCAAATTAACAGTTGACCTTTGTACTGGACAAAATTTCTTGGCCCTGCTTACGTCGTCCCGCACCCCACCTACGTCGTCCCGCGGCTTGTCCGCGGGATCCAGTCAGGCGGGGATGTCATCATACAAATCATGTTTAAAACTCTGGATCCCGCGGACAAGCCGC
>DATIJJ010000065.1:0-32118 GCA_035478795.1 Gammaproteobacteria bacterium
TCTGCTATTTTAAAGACTTTTTTGCGTGAGCTTTGTGGATAGCTGTGGATCCTTCGGCGAGAAGATGCCTCAGGATGACGCTCCGATTGAGGCTTCTAATAACCATAACTCAACTTGAAGCCTGATTTGTGCGACAACGCATATTTTTTATTTTACCTGATCTACAATGATTTTCCATTCCATCGGTGTCACAGGCGTGATAGATAACCGATTGCCTTTCCGGGCGACTTGCATGGATTCGAGCGCCGGGTGGCTTTTTAATGCTTCGAGGGTGATCATGCGATCAAATTTTTTGACGAGTTTGACATCCACCATAAACCAGCGCGGATGATCCGGTGAAGACGTGGGGTCATAGTATTTTGACTCCGGATCAAATGCCGTGACATCCGGATAACCGGCTTTGACAATTTTAATGATGCCGACAATGCCGGGTGGTGTGCAGTTGGAATGATAGAAAAAGGCCAGATCGCCAGGTTTGATATCATCACGCAACATATTGCGCGCCTGATAATTACGCACCCCGTCCCAGTGTTCTGTCTGGTCAGGTTTTCTGGCAAGTGTATCGATGCCAAATGTTTCCGGTTCGGATTTGAATAGCCAATGGTTCATGTTTTTCGTCCAGACTGCAAAAAGATGATTGTATAAGCAGGCATCAACCGGAGGGAACCCCCTTATCAAAGGGGGTCGACGAGTGTTTTTTACGAGGCGGGGGGATTTTTAGCTGATTAAAAAAATCCCCCCGCCGCACAAAGAACGTGCGTCGACCCCCTTTGATAAGGGGGTTCCCTCCGGTCGAGTTTGGTTTTATACAACAATATTTGTGTACTTGCAGATTATCGCTTCATTGCATCAAAAAAATCTTCATTGGTTTTGGTCGATTTCAGACGATCAATGATAAATTCAATCGCAGCCAGATCATCCATCGGATTCAGCAACTTGCGAAGAATCCACATTTTCTGGATTTCCTCAGGCTTCGTCAGTAACTCTTCACGACGTGTGCCCGATTTATTGATATTGATAGCAGGATAGGTGCGACGTTCTGCGATCTTTCTATCCAGATGAATTTCCATGTTGCCTGTTCCCTTGAACTCTTCATAGATAACATCATCCATCTTCGAGCCGGTTTCAACCAGGGCGGTGGCAATGATGGTTAAACTGCCGCCTTCCTCGATATTACGCGCAGCACCAAAGAAACGTTTTGGACGCTGTAAGGCATTGGCATCCACGCCCCCGGTCAGCACCTTGCCCGATGCCGGTACAACGGTGTTGTAGGCGCGTGCAAGGCGAGTGATGGAATCCAGCAGAATGACGACATCCCGTTTGTGTTCAACAAGACGCTTGGCTTTTTCAATCGCCATTTCCGCCACCTGAACGTGACGGTTTGCCGGTTCATCGAACGTACTCGCAATGACTTCGCCGCGGACGGACCGTGTCATTTCCGTGACTTCTTCGGGGCGTTCGTCAATCAGCAAGACGATCAGATAGCATTCGGGATGATTCTGCGAAATGGAATGCGCGATATTTTGCAGCATCATGGTTTTTCCGGCCTTGGGCGGTGACACAATCAGGCCGCGCTGACCTTTTCCAATCGGTGCTGCAAGATCAATGATACGCGCTGTGATGTCCTCGGTGCTGCCATTGCCGCATTCCATGCGCAAACGCTTGTTCGGAAAAAGCGGTGTCAGGTTTTCAAACAGGACCTTGTTTTTGGCATTTTCAGGGGCTTCAAAATTGATATGGTCGACTTTGAGCAGGGCGAAATAGCGCTCGCCTTCCTTGGGCGGGCGAATTTTCCCGGAAATGGTGTCGCCTGTTCGGAGGTTAAACCGGCGAATCTGGCTGGGCGAGACGTAAATGTCATCCGGGCCGGCAAGGTAGGAGCCCTGGGCTGAACGTAAAAAGCCAAAGCCATCCTGAAGAATTTCAAGGACGCCGTCGCCATAAATGTCCTCACCCCGTTTGGCGTGAGCCTTTAAAATCGCGAAAATAATATCCTGTTTGCGTGACCGTGCCATGTTTTCGAGACCATATTCTTCAGAGAGTTGAATAAGGTCGGCGGCACTTTTTTGCTTGAGTTCCGTTAAATTCATAATGATGATTGCCCGTTTTTGAAGTGATTGTTGATGTAATAGATGGATGCAGATAACAGCAGTTTTTGAGTCCAAAAGAGGAAAAAGAAAATAGCACTAAATAAAATGAATAGCCAGCTTTTTTTGGGCATGGGTTGTCTGCCATGCCCTTCATCGTTTTAGATGTGGGTATCAATGAATGCCATGAGATCCGCTTTGGACAAAAGACCCACCTGGGTTGCTCTTACCTCACCGTCCTTGAACAAAATCAGGGTAGGAATGCCGCGTACGCCGAATTTGGGAGGTGTCGCCGGATTGTGGTCCACATCCAGTTTGGCAATCCTGACCTTGCCTTCGTATTGTTTTGCGAGGTCTTCCAGAATCGGTGCAATCGCCTTGCAGGGGCCGCACCATTGTGCCCAGAAATCCACAAGCACCGGGATGCCGGATTTCACTACTTCATTTTCAAACGAACTGTCGGTAATGGCGACGATAGCGTTATTCATGGGAATTTGCCTTTTCATTTGGAGGTTAACAATAAACGGAAATTATATCGATTCTCCCGGGTGGAAGAAACTGAATTTTGCCGCCCTAAAAAAAACTTGCTTCTCCCGGAAAAAAACTCATAATGCACGCCTGTTGTGTATTTTTTAACTTTATGTAACGTTTGGAGGGGGCCTTGATGGGTAAAGCCAAAACTGAATTACTTTCCACAGAAGTGAATCATCTGGATATTAAGCAATTTGATGTTGTCTCGCTGGTTGATGCCATGAGGGGTACGGCGTTTCAGGCAAGAAATCTGTCGCGGGCGGCGGATATTTACCATCAGATGTTAAATGACAGTCAATGTGGCGTAATTTTATGTTTGGCAGGCTCACTCATCAGTGCCGGATTGAAAAAAGTCATTCTCGATATGATTGAAAACAATATGGTTGACATGATTGTTTCAACCGGTGCGAATATCGTTGACCAGGATTTTTTTGAAGGACTTGGTTTTAAACATTATCAGGGCTCGCCGCTTCTTGAAGATACGGAATTACAAAAGCTGGCTATCGATCGTATTTACGATACCCTGATTGATGAAGATGAATTGCGTATTTGTGATAACACGATTGGTGAGATTGCGAATGCCATGCCACCGGGTGCGTATTCTTCCCGCGAATTTATTCAGGAAATGGGCCGTTATCTCGAAAAACACGGTAAAAATAAAGAATCCGTCGTTCTGCGTGCCTTTCAAAAAAATATTCCAATTTTTGTGCCGGCGTTCAGTGACTGCAGTGCCGGGTTTGGTCTGGTGATGCATCAGGTGGCGCATCCCGATAAACATGTCTCGATTGATTCTGTGAAGGATTTTCGTGAATTGACGCAATTGAAAATCGCCGCGAAAGAAACCGGTTTGTTGATGGTGGGTGGCGGTGTGCCAAAAAATTTCGCGCAGGATGTGGTGGTGGCTGCAGAATTACTCGGTGCGGATGTGCCACTTCATAAATACGCGGTACAAATTACGGTGGCAGATGAACGGGATGGTGCGCTCTCCGGCTCAACCTTGCGCGAAGCCTGTTCGTGGGGAAAAGTGTCTGTGGTGCATGAACAGATGGTCTTTTGTGAAGCGACCATTGCGCTGCCGCTCATTGTCGGTTATGCCTACGGCAAGGGTGCATGGCGTACACGTAAAGCGCGTGAATACAGTCAGTTTTTTCTGAAAACTGAAACTGCGGCTTTGGTCTGAGAAATTAGCGTGTCAAATGGAGATACCCTCATGAGCGACTGGTCTATTCAGCAGGCGCGCGATATTTATCATATTGCGCAATGGAGCGATGGTTTTTTTGATATTAGCGAACGCGGAACATTGCAGGCTTGTCCAAATGCATCGCGCGAGACGAGTATTGATCTGTTTGAACTCGCAGACGTCATTAAAAAAAGTGGAACCTCTTTTCCGGTGCTGGTTCGTTTTACCGATATTTTGCGTCAACGTATTCAAACCTTGCATGAAGCATTCGAGCGTGCGATCCGCGACCATGAGTATCGCGGCAGCTACATCAGTGCCTATCCCATTAAAGTGAATCAGCAACGTCATGTGGTTGAATCCATTCTCGATAATGGAAAAGTCAATGTCGGTATTGAAACGGGCAGCAAGCCGGAATTGCTTGCAGCGTTAGCTGTTTCCTGCAAACACCGTTCTGTCATTATTTGTAATGGTTACAAAGACCGGGAATTTATTCGTCTTGCACTGATTGGTCAGCGCCTCGGACACCGCGTTTTTATTATTCTTGAAAAAATGCATGAAGTGGCGCTTGTGTTGGAAGAAAGTGACAAGCTCGGCATTGAACCGATCATGGGCGCGCGCGTCAGGCTTTCTTCCATCAGCGAAGGAAAGTGGCAGGATTCCGGCGGCGAAAAAGCCAAATTTGGTTTTTCAGCACCGCAACTGTTAGAGATCGTGGAGTTGCTTCGCGCGAAAAATCGGTTGAGCTGGCTGCGTGTGATTCATTTGCATCTGGGTTCACAGGTCGCGAATATTTCCGATATCCAGCGCGGCATGCATGAGGCAGCACGGTATTATGCGGCACTTCGGGAATTGGGTGCACCGATTGATACGATTGATGTCGGTGGCGGGCTGGGTGTGGATTACGAAGGAACGCGTTCACGCAGTTTTTTTTCGATGAATTACAGCGTGCAGGAATATGCGAATAATATTGTCTATACGCTTTTTGAAATTTGTCAGAAACATCAGCTGCCCCATCCCAATATTGTGACGGAATCAGGTCGCTCTATCACGGCACACCATGCGATGCTGATTACGGATGTGATTTCAACCGAGCCTGCCTGTGAAGTGGCTGGTTTAAAACCGCCTGCAAAAGATGCGCGACCGATTATTCATGAATTGTGGAACAGTTTTTCGAATTTGACGGAAAGTACGGCGCTGGAAATTTATCACGATGTGTGTCACTGGATGTCTGAAGTGAACACCATGTACATTCATGGTCTGATTGATTTGAAAGAGCGTGCGTATGTCGAGCAGGTTTATTTTGCAACGTGCTACAAATTGCGTGATGTGCTGAAACCGACAGCGCGTGCGCATCGCGATGTCATTGATGAATTGAATGAAAAACTGGCCAATAAATTTGTCTGCAATTTTTCGCTCTTTCAATCCCTGCCGGATGCATGGGCGATCAATCAGGTGTTTCCGATCATGCCGCTTTCCGGGTTGGATGAACGCCCGACCCAGCGCGGTATTTTGCATGATATTACGTGCGATTCCGATGGACGGGTTGATATGTACGTGAATAATTACGGTCTGGAAACGACCTTGCCGCTGGTGCCTTATAATCCTGACAAACCGTATTTGCTGGGAATATTTATGGTCGGTGCCTATCAGGAAATTCTGGGCGACTTGCATAATCTTTTTGGCGACACGCATTCGATTCACGTTTCACTGACGCCTGACGGCAACTATGAACTGTCACACGCGCGGGAAGGCGATACGGTGGAATCTGTCCTGCGTTATGTTGATTTTGATACGAAAAATTTATTGAATTCCTATGAAAATAAATTACGCGATGCCAATTTGTCCGAGCGGGAATTTGCTGAATTTCTGGATGATCTGACAACCGGGTTGAGCGGCTACACGTATTTTGAGGAAGCATGATGGCATTTGATCCGAATGACAGGGCAGCGGGTGACTCGGGACTTTTTGGGTTGCCGTATTCCGTGGCGGAATCAAAACTGGTTTTGCTGCCGGTGCCCTTCGAAGCAACGACTTCCTATGGTGGCGGCACAGCCAATGGCCCGCAGGCGATTTTCAATGCGAGCAAGCAGATTGATTTATTTGATCTGGATCTCGGAAATTTTTTTGAAGCGGGCATTGCGATGATCGATGAAGATGCTGCTATAAAAAAATGGAATGAGATTGCAAAGGAAGCTGCCCAAAAAATTATTAAACAGGATAATTTGTCTGATCAGGCGATTCATTCACTCACCGAAGTGGTTAATTCGCACAGTGAAAAAGTAAATAATTATGTGTATCAGGAAACGAAAAAATATCTTTCTGCCGGAAAACAATTTGGTTTGATAGGCGGCGATCATTCTTCGCCCTTTGGTGCGATAAAAGCCTTTCTTGAATACTATCCTGACATGAGTATTTTGCATATTGATGCGCATGCTGATTTGCGCAAGGCATACGAAGGATTTGAAGATTCACATGCATCGATCATGCACAATGTGATGTCAAAAACCGCATTGAAAAAACTGGTGCAGGTCGGGATACGGGATTTTTGTGAAGATGAACTGGATTTCATCAATGAAAATGAATCACGCATCGTGACATTTTTTGATGTGGACAGGGTCGATCAAAAAATGAATGGCGTTTCTTTTTCAGCGATTTCGGATGAGATCATTCAGCATTTATCACGAGACGTGTATATTTCATTTGATATTGATGGTCTTGATCCACGATTTTGTCCGCATACGGGCACGCCCGTGCCAGGTGGCCTTGATTACAATGAAGCGCTTTATTTATTAAAAAAAATCATCCGTTCCGGGCGAAAAATCATTGGATTTGATTTATGTGAAGTTTCACCTGGCGAACGAAATGGGAAGGATGCGCTTGATACCGCCGCCGAATGGGATGCGAATGTTGGCGCGAGAGTGTTGTACAAGTTGTGCGGGTATTTGCTGGCGTCTGTTTGATCAATGAAAACACCCCGTTCGGGATGTTTTTCGTAAAAAACCTCAATGTTAGAGAAAAACATCCCGAACGGGGTGATTTTTGTCAAAAGTGCGCTATACTGATAAAAACACCCCGATCAGGACGTTTTATGCGAATAACTAATGCGACCGAGTTTGGCAAATTGATCCGTGAGGCACGAAAAAAGGCAGGCCTGACGCAGGCTGATCTTGCGGCTGCATCGGGTGTGGGCGAGCGATTTGTGCGGGAGCTCGAAAAAGGCAAGCCGGGTTGTCAGATTGAAAAAGCCTTGTTTGTTGCAGAAATGCTAGGCATAAAAATCGAGATGTCATTACCGGTGACAGGACGCGATCATGGATAAAAAACAACTTTCAGTGCGGCTCAATGGCCAACCGGTCGGTATTCTTAAACAAACGCCAACAGGTCGGATGGTGTTTACATACGATGCTTCTGCGAGGGAGGCTATTTCAGTCGGGATGCCTCTGCGTGAAGAACCTTATGGCGAGATACAAACAGAAGCTTATTTCGGTGGACTGTTGCCAGAAAGTGAAACCGTAAAAAAAATAATTGGAAAACACTATGGCGTGAGTCACGGTAATTCTTTCGCGCTGTTAAAAGCAATTGGTTATGATTGTGCAGGTGCTATATCCTGCCATGCGCTGGATGAGCCTTGTCAGGAGTCGCTATCTTTTCCATTAACAACTCGCGTGTTGACAGACAAGGAACTCTGTCAACATATCAGAGAACTTCCGCAAAAGCCTTTATTTATGGATGTGGATGGACTGCGGTTATCCCTTGCGGGCGTGCAGGACAAGGCAGCCGTTTGTCTCGTCGATAATCAGATTGCGCTTGCAGAAAACGGTTGTCCTACAACGCACATATTGAAACCATCCTCACCGCATTTTGAGAACATGGCCGAAAATGAATATTTTTGTCTGAGAATAGCCAAAGCACTTCAGCTACCTGTGCCTGATATTCAATTAAAAAAAATGGAAGATTTGACTTTTTTATTGATCGAACGGTATGACAGACGTATTGCACAAAATACAGTTACGCGCGTACATCAGGAAGATTTTTGTCAGGGATTGGGCATTGTGTCGACAAAAAAATATCAGAATGAAGGCGGACCCGGTTTTAAAAACTGTTTTGAATTATTAAAAAAATCAGCACAACCTGCTGTTGATCGAAATCATCTGGCATCTGTTTTGGTTTTTAATTATCTGACAGGCAATATGGATGCACACGGTAAAAATTTTTCACTATTACATCACCCATCTTCAGGTATTCGTCTCGCGCCATTTTATGACATTGTCTGTACGCGTGTTTATCCAAACCTTACCACTAAAATGGCAATGAAAATCGGTAGTCATTACGATACGAAACATCTTTTGCCAGTGCATTGGGAGCAATTGTGTCAGGCTATTCAGTATCGCTATATCTCAATGAAAAAATTGATTCAGGAGCAGGCCGAATCCATTTTGGATATTGCGATCAGGGAAAGAGAAAATTTAAAAGCGATGGGTTATCCGGTGATTGTCATCGACAGGATTATAAAAGTCATGGAAGAGAATATCAGGCAGGTGTCGAATGCACTGGCATTCAACTGACTTATTCTTAAAAATAAAAATGTGTTAAAATTCGTCCGATCGTATCAATAACGATGAGGGTAATAATATGCAGAATAGATTGAACGAATTGGAGAATGATAGCTACCTGGACGAATCGGGGCAAGTATTCGAAGCTGAAGATTTTTTCTCGAGTGAACTTCTGACTGAAAGTGATGAAGAAACATTATTTTCTTTAAGTGAAAGACAGCGCTTTTATGATTCGAGTGAGGGCGAGGATGAGGAGAAGAAAGTCATTTCTGTAAAAAAACCTGCTCCCTCATTAAGCCCTCCGGAAAAAGATTTATTGCTGAAAAAAATGGTTGAAATAAAATCCTGTTTTACCGGGTTAAAAAGTGGTGGCCCTAAGAATCGCGAATATTATACTGCCTGGTTTCTGAATGGAGGAGGTAAGGAATTTGAAGAAAAAATTATGCGGTTCAATGAAAATTTTAAAAATTTGCTTGCAGAACAGAGAGCAACAGTAGCATTTGAAGAAACACTTTCCGGCTCGGCGTTTTTTATATCTTGTCGTGACAAACGAAATGGCCTTGATCAGGGAGATACAGGATTACTTTCTGATTTTTTAGATGATTATCCGGTTGTTGCGCATTTTCTCCATCGCGAACTGGTGGTGAGCGAAGCATTGAAAGAGGTCATTGATGCCTTGCAAAAATTTACAACAGAGCTTGAATTTATCAAAACTTCCGAATCCGCAGCAATACCCAGGTTGTTAAAGCGCAGCCGTCCCGATAAACCGGTTGAAGTGAAAGAACCGGAACAATCGACAGAAGAGTTAATGGATTTTCAAATAGCACAGCGTAAATACGATATAAAAGAGCAGGCAAATAAGAAGTTGCGTGAATGGAAAGAAGAGCCAAAAAATATGACTGCTGATAGACAAGTAAAAATAAACTTAATGTCGAGAACAGGTGTAGCAAATACATTTCTCCCTGTTGGAATAACCGGGGAGCAATATGCCGGGGTATATCAAGCGTTTCATCAGGAGGGACTCGTCATCGATGGAATGAAAGATGGGGACGGACGATCAGGCATTAAGAAAGGGGAAGTGATACCGACTATACTGGGTCGGCTTAATGTGCATGCAGCTATTCAGGCACAGAAAACCGCTGCAATTGAACCTGCTGGCGATGTGGACAATGCACCGCAGCCCTCGTCAAATCAACCGGGGCCTTAAAAACGAAAAATCATTTATTAATCATATAGTTAACTAAAAAACGCGCAAATTGGCTATTTCACAGGAAAATGGAATTTCCTTATTATTCAATAAGTTACGATTTTCAGGCCCGAAAAATCGTTGTTGAAAATCGAAATTTTCTTTATTTTTCAATAAGATACAACAAATTCCTCAGTCAGATACAATACCTGATATCGACACATGTGTCGATATTTGGTTTTATATAGGCTTGACCTGCCCCAGCAACCGCTTGCCCAATCGTTTTTTAAGCGGCAAACACACATCTAACCCCATCATGCCCATTTGCCTTAAAACGGTGAGTGGAAAAAAATCCAGAGAAAAAAGTTGTGTCAAACGGTGTGAGACCGTCAGGCTTAATTTTTGTTGGGTTAAAAAATCGGGACAATTTTCGAGTGACAGATTATCAGGTGATTTTCGAGAAAAATGCCTGGTGAGTACATCGACTTCATAAAGCGCAAGATTCAATCCTTGCGCTGCAATCGGATGAACCGTATGCGCTGCATTACCCATTAATAGCACGCGATTTTTGATCGGATTTTTTACCCGAACATATTTTAATGGATAGGAAAAACGGGAATGCGTCTTCATCAATTTTCCCAGACGAAAACCAAATGTTTTCTGAAGCATCGCTAAAAAATCATCATCCGATAACGCCAGTAATTCATCAATTTGTTTTTCGTTCCCCGACCAGATGGTTGCTGCGCGTTGATCTGTCAATGGCAACATCGCAATCGCACCATTCGATAAAAAACGTTCATACGCAATGTGATGATGATCGCGATTTAAATCAGTTATCGTGACGAGCGCTTTTTGGTGATAATCAATCGTTTCTGCAGGAATATCTAATAATTCGCGTGTTGTTGAAAACGTTCCATCTGCACCCATGACGATTTTTGCCGTGATGAGTTCCTGTCCTGATTCGGTCAAAAGCGCGAGATCAACATCTGAATTTGTTTGTGAAAGTGCTGTGAGTTTTGCGCCACGTAACACGTCGATATTTTCGGATGATTCAAGTGCAGTATAAAGCGCATGGTTAATGTCACGGGCGGGAATCACATGCCCCAGTGCATCAACATGCATTTCTTTTGCAAGAAGTCGCGTTGTGCCAAACGAGCCACGCGTTGAAACATGCACTTCATGAATGCTCGCTGCATGGTTTTTCAGTTCGGACCACAGGTTTAAATTTTTAAAAAAATCACAGCTTGCCTTGTTTAATGCAATCAATCGATGATCATTTGTGTGTGTGGGAGCTGCATCAATCAGTGCAATACGAAATGCTGTATTTTGCAGAGCCAGTGCGAAGCTGGCTCCGACCATTCCGCCACCGATGATTGCGATATCATATTGCATTGGATTATTTCGCCATGAGTGATTCGATATCAGCAATGGTTTTGGGTGCAGCATGACTTAACACATCGTGACCATTTTTTGTGACGACAATGTCATCTTCAATGCGCACGCCGATGTTGTGCCAGCGTTTTGAAACACCCTTGATGTCTGCCGAAATATAAATACCGGGTTCCACGGTTCTGACCATGCCAGGCTCGAGCTTCCGCCATTTGCCATTGAGTTTGTAACGTCCCGCATCATGCGTGTCGAGTCCGAGCCAGTGGCCGGATCGATGCATGTAGAAAGGTTGATACGCTTCTTTTTCAATAAGGTTATCGAGATTCCCTTTTAAAAGGCCGATATCCATCAAGCCCCGGGTAATTATTTTAACGACAATCTCATCGATGCGATGCCAGGCGGTGCCTGGTTTGATGGCCTTTATGCCAGCGAGTTGTGCGGCGAGAACAATGTCATAAATGGCACGCTGTTCGCCGCTAAAACGGCCATTCGCCGGAAACGACCGCGTGACGTCAGATGCATAATAATCGTATTCCGCACCGGCATCAATTAACACCATATCACCGTTTTTAATCGTATTTTCATTGGTGATGTAATGCAAAATACACGTGTTTGCGCCACTGCCGATAATGGGTGTGTAAGCGTGCGCACGTGCGCCCTGACGCAAAAATTCATGCGTGATTTCTGCTTCCAGTTGATATTCAGCCATGCCGGGTTTGCATGTTTGCATCGCGCGTCGATGGGCATCGGCACTGATTTCAGCCGCACGACGCATCAGGGCAATTTCAGCAGGACTTTTGAAGACACGCATTTCATGCAAAATGGGCGCGATATCGATCAGCGCGGACGGTGCTTCAATGCCGCTTCGAATTTTTCCGCGCACGGTATTTAATGCTTTTAAAATCATTTTATCAAAGACAGGACAGGCGCCGATCGCATAATAAATTTTTTCACGTCCCGCCAACAAATCCGGCAATTTTTTTTGAAGTTGCTGAATGGGAAACGCTTCATCTGCACCCCATTGTTTTCGTGCGCCTTCCTGTCCTGCACGATAGCCATCCCAAATTTCCTGTGCGCGATTTTTTTCACGATTAAATAAAATAAATTCGCCTTCTTTACGTTTGGGAGCGAGCACCATCAGCGCTTCCGGTTCCTTAAAACCGGTTAAATAATAGAAATCACTGTTTTGTCGATACGGATATTCATGATAATGATTGCGTTTGACAATCGGATTTGCATTTAAAATGACAAGGCTGTCGGGTCCTGTTTTTTGTAAAAGTTCCTTGCGACGGCGTGCATATTCAGTCATTTTAATCATGCTATTCTCCCTTAATGCAGCTGATTTTTTTCATCAACGCTCTTTTGCGGATCGCTTGTATTCAGTTCATTGAAAATTAACAGTGCGCCGAGGCGTACATATTCCACCAGTTCAAAATACGCTGTTTCATCTTCTTCGTTATCGGCCATGTCGCCATAATTGACCTGGCCGATTTCAATAAAATCATTGATGGTTTCCGTGACATCACTTTCTTCACGCTGTTCTACAGGCACATTCGTTTGCTTAAGACCCGTCAAAAATCCCTGACACCAGAGACCCAGCGCTTCCGTTCGGGTGTTGATATCGCTGTCATCATCCGGTAGCAGCAGGGTAAATTCAAATGAAAACTCACTCATTTGATGATAACTCATTTCATACAGTTGCTGTAAGGCTGTGCGGTATTCCTGATTTTTATTTTTCCCGAGAATCAGTTTTTGAAGGGCGGCATCCATCTGGCCCGCAGTTCCGGCAATGTGGCCACAGAGCAGACCATGCATTTCGGCAGGTTGAAGTGGGGATTTTGCAGCCAGCAGTATGTCTGCGATATCATTGTAGTTTGCGAAATCAGGCATGGGGGTCGCTCACCGTAATGATTTTCATCGCATTGGTTCGCCCATGCACGCCCATCAAATCCCCTTTGGTTAAAATGACGAGATCACCCACGCGTAAAATATTGCGTTTTTGCAATTCATGTACCGCTTCCTGATTGACGTGTCTTCGATCAAAATCCATCGCATCAAATGGAATCGGATAAACGCCACGATACAAGGCCATGCGTCGTTGTGTCGCGGCATGTCGGCTCAAACCATAAATTGGAATGCTGGATTTGATGCGTGACATCCAGAGCGGTGTCGTGCCGGATTCAGTTAATGCAATAATCGCCTTGATGTCCAGATGGTTCGCCGTGTACATCGTCGCCATCGCAATCGCTTCATCGACATATTTGAAGTGCACTTCCAAACGATGTCCGGAAATTTTTGCGCTCGGATTTTTTTCGGCACTTAAACAAATGCGTGCCATGGCAGCGACGGCTTTATCCGGATATTTTCCAACAGCGGTTTCTTGCGACAACATCACCGCATCCGTGCCATCGAGTACGGCATTCGCCACGTCTGACACTTCAGCACGCGTTGGAATGGTGTTGTAAGTCATCGTTTCCAACATTTGTGTTGCCGTGATGACGGGTTTGTTTAATGCGCGTGCGGCACTGATAATCTGTTTTTGTACGAAAGGCAATTCTGCATCACCCAGTTCAACACCGAGATCTCCACGCGCCACCATCACGGCATCGGAGGCATGAATAATTTCTTCAATATTGGTGACCGCTTCCGCGCGTTCAATTTTCGCAATAATGCCGGCGGTTCCTCCGGCTGCCTTTAGGAGGATACGTGCTTCCTTGATATCATCAGCATTGCGCGGAAAGGAAACCGCAATGTAATCGACATTGAGGCGCACGGCTTCGATCAGATCCGAACGATCCTTGTCCGTGAGTGCTTCGGCGGACAGTCCGCCACCCAGACGATTAATGCCTTTATTATTAGACAATTCCCCTTCAACCTGCACGGTGCAATAAATTTTATGCGACTCGATTTTGTCAACTCGCATCACAATGCGGCCATCATCCAGTAATAATGTGTCGCCAGCGCGCACATCATTCGGCAAATTTTTGTAATCAAGACTGACGGATTCTTCCGTGCCTTCTTCATTTCCCAATTCGGGATCCAGAATGAATGTCTGGCCTTCTGTCAGTTGAATTTTTTTATTTTTAAAACGTGCGATACGAATTTTGGGTCCTTGTAAATCCGCGAGAATGGCGACAGCCTTTCCCTCTGCTTTCGCAATTTGACGTACGGCTGTGATGCGTTGTTCGTGTGTTTCGCGGGATCCGTGGGAAAAATTGGCGCGAAATACATCCGCGCCGGCGCTCATCACACGTTTCAGGGTATCGTTATCATCAAGAGCGGGACCGAGCGTGACGACGATTTTGGTGCGGCGTAATTCATTCATGTGACCTTCTCTTTATTTTTGGCGTGTTCTTCAAGGGCTTCGATGGCGGGTAATTTTTTTCCTTCAAGGAAAGATAAAAAGGCGCCGCCGCCGGTTGAAATATAATTGATATCATCAGCGACCCCGTAGGCTTCAATAGCGGCAAGCGTATCACCACCGCCTGCAACAGAGAAACCGGCGCTGTCAGCGATGGCTTTCGCAATGGCACGTGTGCCTTCGGAATATTGTTCAATTTCAAAGGCACCCACCGGCCCATTCCACAAAATGGTTTTGGCTTTTTTAATAATGCCAATCAGGTGTTTGGTGGTGTCAGGGCCAATATCGTAAATTTTTTCATTGTCGTCGATTTGTGAAATGAGACGAACCGAGCTTTCTGAATCATTCGACAATTTTTCACCGACAATGACGTCCGATGGAATGGGAATGTCCGCGCCGCGTTTTTTGGCAGCGAGTGTCAGGCGTTCTGCTTCATCAATGAGATCAGGCTCGAACAGGGATTTGCCGACGGTGTAACCTTCCGCCGCAATGAACGTATTGGCGATCCCGCCGCCGACAATCAGGCAATCCACTTTTTGGGACAGTGAATCGAGCAGGGACAGTTTGGTTGACACCTTGGAGCCGCCCACGATCGCGACCACCGGTTTTTTAGGATTATGCATAATTTTGGCCAACGCCTCGACTTCCGAGGCGAGGAGAGGTCCTGCGCACGCGATCGGCGCATAGTGAATGACACCGTATGTAGAGGCTTCCAGGCGATGGGCTGTCGCAAAGGCATCCATGACGAATACGTCACAGAGTCTGGCCATTTTTTGCGAGAGTTCGTTTGAGTTTTCCGTCTCGCCATTGTTGAAACGGACATTTTCCAGTAAAACGACATCATGGTCTTTCATCGAAAAACCATTCACCCAGTGGGTAATCAGCGGGACTTCTCTTTTTAACAGGGTGGATAAAAGGGCGGCTACCGGTGCCAGTGAGAAGTGCTCATCATGCGAGCCTTCCTCAGGACGCCCGAGATGGGACATGATCATGACCTTTGCTTTGGCCTTTAACGCTTCCTTAATGGTCGGAAGGGCTGCGCGGATGCGAATATCGCTGGTGATGACGCCATTTTTGATGGGGACGTTCAAATCTTCACGAATAAGGACGCGTTTTCCATTCAGTTTCAAGTCCGACATTTTGATAAATTGCATTTTAGGCTCCTGATGTGTGCGTGATGTGGGTGAATTTATTGCATAATGTCAGGAAACACAAGAGGGGATAAGACGAATGGCGTTAAGGGTTATACGTGCCTTTTTAAAAATGGAAGCGGGAGGTGGCATTATCCTCTGCCTCATGGCGGTTTTGGCTATCTTTCTTGCGAACTCTCCCTTTGCTTCGTACTACGAGGCGGTGCAGGCATCATCGGTCAAATTGCTGTTTGGAAAATGGGAGTTACAGTTCCCTTTTTTGTCGGGAGTGAATGAGGGGTTGATGACGTTCTTTTTTCTCCTGATTGGCCTTGAGCTGAAACGCGAATTTTTTATCGGGCATCTTCGGGATGCCCGACATATTTTGTTGCCAGGTGTTGCGGCACTCGGTGGCATGGTGGTGCCTGCACTGATTTATGCGCTGATTAATCATGCGAACCCGGTGGGTCTTAAGGGTTGGGCGATTCCGGTTGCAACCGATATTGCCTTTGCATTGGCGATTGTTTCTCTTCTCGGAAAAAAAGTGCCGAACGGATTGAAATTATTTTTGATGACGCTTGCGATTTTTGATGATGTGGGAGCCATTATCATTATTGCTTTTTTTAATATACAGACTTTATCCGGCTTTTTTTTATGGTGGGCTTTTTTGCTTCTCATGGGTTTGGGTTTATTGAATCGTCTGGGTGTTTTGTTGTTGTTGCCTTATCTGGTGTTGGGATTTTTGTTGTGGTTTTGTTTTTTGAAAGCAGGTATTCATCCTACAATAGCCGGTGTATTGCTGGCTTTTTTTATCCCGCTCACTCAAAAAAACAGTCCCTTGCAGCGTCTCGAGCATGAGCTGCATGAAATCGTGGCGTATTGTGTCATGCCGCTTTTTGCGTTTATGAATGCGGGATTATCTTTTCACGGGATTTTGTCGTCTGTGTATTTTGACACGATTACACTCGGTATTGTTGCAGGATTATTTTTAGGAAAACAAATTGGCGTGTTTGGTTTTTCGTACGCGATGGTGAAATTGCGTTTTGCATCATTACCGGATCATGCGTCATGGCTGCAATTATATGGTGTTGCGCTTTTGTGCGGGATTGGTTTTACCATGAGTTTATTTTTAGGAACGCTGGTTTTTGAAAATGAATTTCCGGTTTATTTGACGCATGTGCGGTTGGGGGTTTTGATTGCTTCATTGCTGTCGGGGATCGTCGGTGCAATAATGCTGCAGGTGGCTTTCAGGATAAAAACGTCTCGAGGACAATAATGCAACGCATACTCGTAACCGGCGGTGCCGGATTTATCGGCTCCCACACCGTGGATTTGTTATTGGCGAATCATTTTCAGGTGATTGTGCTGGATAATCTCGTATCGGGTCGACTCGATTATCTGGATGAATCGCATCCTTATCTCACCTTTGTGGAAGGCGATATTCTTCATGTTGAACTGGTATCCAATATTATTCAGGGATGTGATGCGGTATTGCATCTCGCGGCGTTGCCGTCGGTGCCGAAATCCATTGAAGACCCCATCGGTTCGCTCAAGGTCAATCTGGAAGGTTTTTTGAATGTGCTGCAAGCCATTCGTTCGGTGAATCCCGCCTGTCGACTGGTCTATGCCTCCAGTGCGGCTGTGTATGGGGAAAGTGCAACATTACCTTGCAATGATGAAGAACCGCTGCCTGAGACGGCGTTATCACCCTATGCGCTTGAAAAGGCGACTAACGAGCGCTATGCCCATTTATTCAGCCAGCTTTTTGGGGTGAAGGCACTGGGCTTGCGTTATTTTAATGTGTATGGCAAAAGACAGGATCCGAATTCACCCTATTCAGGTGTGATTTCGAAATTTATTGAAAATTATCAACAGGATAAACCCATTACAGTATTTGGCGATGGCAAGCAGTCACGGGATTTTGTGCATGTGTCGGATGTGGCACGGGCGAACTGGTTGGCCTTGCAAAGTGATTATACCGGCGTATTAAATATTGCAACGGGAAAACCGGAAACCCTGCTTGATCTTGTCAGCTATATTGAAAACACAGGCAAGCAGGCAGCGGATGTGCAGTTTGCCCCCAAACGTGCGGGTGATATTGCAATGTCTTATGCCAAAACAGACAAGGCACAGCAGCATCTTCATTTTCAATCGGAAACCCGCCTCGCCCAGGGCATTCATTCATTACTCGAAATCGGGTATGATTAACCCCTTTTTGAAGTGAATGAGGAATGGTCATGCAAAAAACAGCGTCAATGGAGCCTGCGTGTACAAAGCGTCTCTATGAAGTCACGTCTGCTGATTTGCCCCTGTCCTGTCCCATGAAAGCCATGCGTGTCTGGGATGCCCATCCGCGGGTTTATTTGCCGATCGAGGAAACCGGCCAGGTGATATGTCCCTATTGCGGGGCGGAGTTTGTGTTAAAAAATGATTAAAAATAAGGTGTTGGTCATAGGCCCTGCGTGGGTCGGCGATATGGTGATGGCGCAATCTCTTTTCAAACTGTTGAAACAACAACAGCCGGAGAGATCCATCGATGTGCTGGCGCCTGCCTTTGGTCTGCCGTTACTTCTGCGCATGCCGGAAGTGGCCGAATCGCTTGTGATGCCGATCGGTCATGGGAAACTCGCCCTGCCTGAACGTTATCGCATGGGTAAGGCCTTGCGCGAGAAACAGTATCAGCAAGCCATTGTATTACCCAATTCCTTTAAATCTGCATTGATTCCCTTTTGGGCGGATATTCCCGTTCGAACCGGCTGGTCGGGTGAAATGCGTTATGGCGTATTGAATGACAGGCGTCATCTCGATAAAAAACGTTATCCCCTGATGATTGAACAGTTTATGGCGTTGGGGTTACCGCCGGATGCCGCACTGCCCGCAGAATACCCGTTGCCTGAATTAAGGGTCTCTTCGATACAACGTGAAGAGGCACTGACCCGTTTTGCCCTGACAAAGGATCGTCCGATTCTGGCAATCTGTCCGGGTGCTGAATTTGGTCCTGCCAAGCGCTGGCCCGAAGCGCATTATGCGGCGCTTTCGAATGAAAAATTGCGCCAGGGCTTTCAAGTGTGGATCTTTGGTTCACCCAGGGATCAAACGGTTGCTGAACATATTATGGCGTTGACAGATCAGCGATGCGTGAATCTTGCAGGCAAAACGTCACTTTCCGATGCGATTGATTTGTTATCGCAGGCAGCAGCAGTTGTCAGTAATGATTCCGGTTTGATGCACATTGCAGCGGCTCTGCATAAACCGCTTGTTGCCGTGTATGGCCCAACGAGCGCTGCCTTTACGCCACCCCTGGATGATCAGGCAAAAAAAGTCAGTCTGGCATTGGCCTGTCAGCCGTGTTTTCAGCGTGTTTGTCCGTTAAAACATCATCGTTGCATGAAAGACCTGCAACCGGAAATTGTCATGAATGCACTGGCGGATTTATCATGCGGGTCCTGATCATAAAGACATCCTCGATGGGTGATATCATCCACACCTTGCCTGCCTTGACGGATGCGGGGAAGGCGTATCCTCACATTCGTTTCGATTGGGTCGTCGAAGAAAATTTTCATGAAATTCCTGGCTGGCATCCACTCGTTGAACGTGTTATTCCGGTCGCAGTGCGTCGTTGGCGTAAAAAAATTCTATCGCGAAAAACGCATCGTGAGATCGGTCAACATTACAAGACAGTGCGTTCTGTTCAGTATGATTTAATTATTGATGCGCAAGGATTATTTAAAACACTCTGGATTGCGGGTCTTGCCAAAGGACCGTTGTGTGGTCTGGATCGTCATTCTGCGCGTGAACCATTGACTGCTTTATTTTATAGAAAAAAAGTGGCGGCTTCGTGGAAATGGCATGCGGTCACACGGTTGCGTGCGTTATTCAGTCAGGCGTTGGGTTATGACTTGCCTGAAACGGTTCCGGATTATGGGATTGATCGACGGCGTTTTATCGATCCCGCCGTTTCATCTGAAAATTATCTGGTCTTTTTACATGGAACGACCTGGGCGACAAAACATTGGCCGGAAGCGTATTGGATAGCATTGGCGGACATGGCACACCAACACGGCTTGCGCGTTAAAATACCGTGGGGAAATGCTGTTGAGCGTCTTCGTGCAGAACGGATTGCAGCGAAGGCTTGTGCGGATGTTTTGCCGCAATTGAGTTTGAAAGAAATGGCCAGTGTCCTGGCCGGTGCAAAAGCAGTGGTTGCTGTGGATACCGGATTGGGACATCTCTCGGCTGCATTGAATGTGCCGACAGTGTCATTGTACGGCCCGACGGATCCTTTGGAAGTCGGGACGCAGGGTGCATCACAAAAACATTTATCAGCGACATTTCCCTGCGCGCCATGTCGGAGTCGTGTGTGTACCTGGCGCGGAACAGAACAACGGATTGTCGAGCCACCGTGTTTTGGGACAGTGAAGCCGGTGGATGTGTGGAATGTTTGTCGATCGATTTTCTAGCTATCGTTCCCCCCTTCCTTTCCTTCCCCCACAAAACGGGGGGAAGGGACCCACGGTAGCAAATTCAAAATAAATTTCGAGATTTTTTATCTTTAAAATTTCAGAGTATTCATCTCAAAATAATTCTCAAGATTTTTTTATTTTTAAAAAAACGTTACCTGCAAATTGTATCAGGTCTGCTACCCTGGGTCCCTTCCCCCCGTTTTGTGGGGGAAGGAAAGGAAGGGGGGAACGATGCCATCACTCTACATTCTGCACTTGCTCTCTCACCTGCTCAATCAGCACTTTCAATTCAACCGATGCGCGTGTCGTATCCACATCCACTGATTTTGCGCCGAGCGTATTCGCTTCCCTATTGAGTTCCTGCATTAAAAAATCCAGACGACGACCTGCGAGCCCACCGTGTTTTAAAATGCGGCGTACTTCCGAAATATGCGTGTCGAGCCGTTCCATTTCTTCTGACACATCCATTTTCTGCGCAAACAAAACCACTTCCTGTTCAAACCGGTTTGAGTCCAGTTCGATCTTCGCATCATTAAAACGCGCGATCAGGCGTGAACGTTGTTGCTGATAAATTTCAGGAAGACGATGCCGAATTTTGGATAATTCCGACTTCATGTTGTCCAGGCGTTGCAAAAAAGATTGTCGGAGTTCCTCGCCTTCGCGAAGACGTGCATCGACCAGATCCTGCAAGGCTTTTTCGAGAAGACTCACCATTTCATCCTGAATGGTTTCGACATCCGTCTCGGCCATTTGTAAAATCTGCGGCCAACGCAAAATATCCATCGGATTCACCGGTGCGGCATGCGGCAACAGTTTTGCGATCGCATCACTCGCCTTGCAGAGCGCTTCTGCCAGATGATGATTGATGGTCATGGCAGGAAGAGCGACATCACTCGCTTGAAATCGAATGGTGCATTCCACTTTTCCACGACGAATGTAATGACGAATACGTTCGCGCAAGGGCGCTTCCAGTGCCTGCAATGTCTCGGGCAAGCGAATGCTTAATTCAAGATAGCGATGATTCACGGAGCGTATTTCACAAATGGCACTTCCCCACGCGCCCTGATGCTGGCTTCTCGCAAACGCTGTCATGCTTTGAATCATGCGGTTTTTTCCATTCAATAATCATTTAATAATAATGTTCAGGGTTATTTTCACAGTCTATACTATCGCATTCAACCACCCTGAATAAAGAGAACAGTATGCGTAAAAACAATCGAGGCAATCATCAATTAAGAGACGTGCTCATCACGCGGCATTTTACCCGGCATGCAGAAGGTTCTGTGCTGATCGAGTTTGGCGATACCAAACTGATTTGTACGGCGAGTACGGCATATGGCGTTCCACCTTTTTTAAAAGATACCGGAAAAGGCTGGATCACGGCAGAATATGGCATGTTGCCGCGATCGACACATGATCGCATGCCGCGTGAAGCCGCAAGAGGAAAACAGACAGGACGCACGCAGGAAATCCAGCGTCTGATTGGACGATCCCTTCGTTCAGCGGTGAATCTGGATGCACTGGGTGAATTTACCATTACAGTCGATTGCGATGTGATTCAGGCGGATGGCGGTACACGCACAGCCGCCATCACGGGTGCGTGTGTGGCGGTTTATGATGCGATTGAAGTGCTTAAAAAAAATCGCAAGATTCAGACCAATCCTTTCCGCCAGTTTGTGGCAGCCGTGTCACTTGGTGTGTATAAGGGTGAGATCATGATGGATCTCGATTATGTCGAAGATTCGAATGCAGATTCGGATATGAACGTGGTCATGACCGAGCAGGGTGGATTTATTGAAATTCAGGGGACCGCAGAAAAGGAAACGTTTGATCAGGCTGCACTGGATGATGTGCTCATGCTTGCAAAAGAAGGCATTCGTGAGTTAATACAAAAACAGAAAGTGGCGGTGGGGAAAGACCTGTAACCCTCGTTATTTGTTAGAAAACGTATTGGAAAGATTCGGTTGGGGTTGTTTTCGATGAAAAGCCAGCACATTCTGTGGAGTCTTGTTCCATATGCTTTGTGATTGCAGCAATCCTTTTGCTTTCGAAAGCAGACTGCGAAATTTGGTAATTCGATCGAGTGCTTCAGATGGATTGCTTAAGGGTGGTTCCTTGATTTGATAATCGGAAGCGTTGGAATCCTGCGCGAGTTCGACACGCTTTTTTCCACTGATGTCGATGAAATGTTTATCCAGATTCAGATTGGGGAATATTGCCTGCAAGGCTTTTTTCAATGGCTCTGTTGCAGAACGATGATCAAAACCGTAATGATAGATTTTGCCTTCGAGGAAGTCGAGCTGCAGCATGGACTTCAGATTTCCGATCTGGTAAATCAGGGTGAAAATACCGCTTTTGGGGTCGACATGGGATTCGATATAGTCCTTCAGCTCAGTAGCCGCATTTTCCGGTCCCGAGATCTGAACATATTGCCAGTTAGCTTCCCGCGTGTGCATAAATTCCCCTTGCTCGCAATGCTTGCATTATCATTATTATTCTAACCCGTGCCACCTTAAGATAGCCTTAAATGGTCGCGACAATAGCTTAAAGAGTTCTCGTTGATGAAACAAGCCCTTTCAGCTAAAAAACAAACAATTCATTATTAATCAATCAGTTGATAATCTACCAGCAATGGCGCATGGTCTGAAAAACGTTCTGCCTTGTAAATGGAAACAGCCCTGATTTTATCGCGTAACCCCGGGGTCACGATCTGATAATCAATCCGCCATCCCACATTTTTAGCCCATGCCTCACCGCGGTTTGACCACCAGGTGTATTGTTCTGCTTCCGGGTTTAATACGCGAAAGGCATCCACAAACTGCATGTCACCCAGAAGCGTATCCATCCACGCGCGTTCTTCCGGCAGAAACCCGGAATTTTTTTGATTGCCGCGCCAGTTTTTTAAATCAATTTTGTGGTGTGCGATATTCCAGTCGCCACAAATGATGAGTTCCTTGTGTGTCTTTTGCAACTGGATTAAATGGTCGGCAAACCGTTTTAAAAAATCAAACTTTTCGTTTTGCCGTGCTTCACCACTCGTACCGGATGGGAGGTAAAGTGAAATGACTGTTACATCATTGAAAGTCGCCTCGACATAACGTCCTTCCTGATCAGCGCACGGCCAGCCGAGACCGGTTTTGACCTGAATCGGTTTTTGTCGGGTGTACAGTGCAACACCGCTATATCCTTTTTTTTCAGCGAAATGAAAATACGCGTGATACCCTTCCGGCTGAAAGTGAACATTGGCCAGATCTGCTTCCTGTGCCTTGATTTCCTGAAGACAAACCACATCGGCATTCTGTTTTGATAACCAGTTAAAAAATCCTTTCCTGGCTGCAGAACGAATGCCGTTGACGTTCAACGTGATGACACGCAACATGTCATTAATTTCCCAGTAATTTATTTAATACATCGCCTGCTTTGCCGGGCAATTGTTTTTTAATTTGTTCCTGAATTTTTTCTTTTGTTTGATTCGTCACTTTTTTAATTTGTTGTTCTGCGAGCGCTTTGGCAAGTGCGCCCGAATCCAGACGAATGCCCGGGTTGTTTAAATTGCCGGTGATGAGAACAGGAATGGTCAGGCCATACAAATTCATCGCATTATCTTTTTGATCCGCGCGTTGTTTGATAGCCGTTTGCAGGGCGTAATCGATTTTTTGATTGACGAGATCGATCGTACCAGCCCCCCGAATTGCAAAACGCGGTGTGTCGCCAACGAAATCATTATTGTTAATGACGCCACTTCGAATCACAGCTGTACCTGTCAGTGTGCCGAAATTTGTCTGATTGGTGTTGGTGGCCGTCATCGGTTGATGTTTGATGAGGGCATAGGCGCTGTCGACGAGATAACCGAGATCGATACCTTTCAGTGCGCCATTATTAAAAGTAAATTGACTGACACCATTCAAATTTTGCAGAAGTGTTTTGGGTGCTGTACCCGCTGTGGTCACTTGCATTTCAAGATTGGCGAGCCCTGCAATTTTCAATTTCTGATTTTGTCCACCGAGATCATTGATCAAAGGTTCTGCCTGCACGTTTGTGAGTTTCGCGTGTGCGGTGATTTCCGGGGTGGACGCATTCAGATTCACAATCGTCTGTCCTGTGATCGTTCCCTGATAAAAATCTGCGGAAAAAGGAGCGATATCGAGAATCCCTTTTTGAAAATGTGCCTTGACGGCCACATTCGTCATTCGAACAGTGGCAGTTTGCAAACTATCCAGTTTTAATTCCGCATTGATTACAGGATTTGTATTTAAACGGGTAATGTTCAGGTTGCCTTTCATCGCCAAATTGGCAACGGTTGCCCTGATGTTGTCGCATTGTAATGTTTGCTGATTCAGGTCGAAGTTCATATCGCCTTTGATCGTGACAGGTGTTTTTTTGCCGTCTGTTGTAACATCAAAAGAAGCCTGGATCGGGAAAGATTTTTGCAGATTAATATTATTTGCCTGCAACTCAAAATGGTTAATCGCATAATATTTTTGAGTCTGTTCGTCGGTGTAATCCATGCTGGAATGTGTGATATGAATCCCCGAAATCGCAAGTCCCATGACCATTTTTTTGTGAGTTGCAGGTGTGTTTGTATTGCCTGTTTTTGTCATATCGGCAGGCAGATTAAATGCCCAGTTGGCGAGACCGTTTTTATTTTTAATGAGATGTAATTTCATGCCATTTAATACAATGCCGTCGGATTCAATGCGTTTATCAAGTAGCGGCAGGATTTTCACACCCATCGTAATAGTTGAAATTTCGGAAAATATTTTTTGATTAAAACCGGCCGGATTGCCGAGCGAAGAATGACCGACTTTAATGCCAAAATAGGGAAACAGTGTCCAGGACAGATCGCCATCAATCATCAGTTCCCGACCGGTGGTTTTCATGACCTGATCTGTCAGTACCGGTTTCAATCGGTTGGGACTCACGAAGGTGATGAGTAAAACAATCGTGAGAATGGCCAACAGGATGAGCATGCCGATGACAAGACCGGCCAGTTTCAGTATTTTCAGCATGTGTGTATACCTCTTTTTTGATCATCATGGAGCGGGTGATGGGAATCGAACCCACGCTATCAGCTTGGGAAGCTGAAGTTCTACCATTGAACTACACCCGCGTGTCGGGTTTTTGGCGCATCATAACAGACTGTCTGGAAAATTTGCATTATTAATCTTTCTTGCAATCAAAAAATAACAGAGTAATGATATCCCCCTTGATTAAAATACCGACTGAGGGTTTTCTCTTGCAAACCTGTCTTTTTTACGACATTGAAACAACAGGGCTCAGCAAATCATTCGATCAGGTGTTGCATTTTGCAGCGATTCGAACGGATCTCCATTTAAAGGAACTGGATCGCTATGAGCTCAAAATCAAATTGAATCCGGATGTGATTCCGTCACCCTATGCCATTTTGACGCATAAAATCGGTATTCAGACTATGTTATCCGGTGTGTCGGAATGGGATGCGATCCGGCAAATTCATGCGTGGCTGAATACACCGGGTACGATCAGCCTCGGTTACAATACGCTCGGATTTGATGATGAATTTTTGCGATTTTCTTTTTATCGCAATTTGCTGAAACCTTACACCCATCAGTATGCCGGTCAATGTCATCGTATGGATCTTTATCCGATGGCCGTCATGTTTTTTTTATTTAAAAATGAAGTCATCACCTGGCCTGAAAAGGAGGGGAAAATTTCTTTAAAGCTGGAAGATATCAACGCTGCGAATCAACTGGTTTCCGGCCGTTCGCATCATGCCATGGTGGATGTTGAAGTCACGCTCGAGCTTGCGCGGCGTTTTTCAAAAGAGCGTGAGATGTGGGAATATTTGCACGGATATTTTAAAAAAGAAATCGATCATGCACGCATGCAACCGCTGCAAAATACGATGGCGCTTTGTGTAAATGGAAAATTCGGCAGCAAGGATCATTTTCAATGCCCGGTTTTATTGTTGGGGAATCACGAACATTATAAAAATCAAACCATCTGGTTGCGTCTTGATAACCCGGAATTGACTGAATTAACGATCGAAACGATTGCGGAAAAAACATGGGGTGTGAATAAAAAACCCGGCGAGCCGAATTTTATGTTGCCGTGCAAGCCACGTTTTCTTTCGCAAATGGACAGTGCGCGTATCAAACAGGCTGAAAAAAATAGCGAGTGGCTTAAAAAAAATCCCTCGATGCTGGATGAAATTAAAAATTATTATGTGCATTACAAATACCCTGTTTTTCCAAAAACCGATATCGATGCGAGTTTATATCTGAATGGATTCTGGTCGAAGGAAGACGAATTTTTCTGTCATCGGTTTCATGCTGTGGATAATCAAAAAAAAGCCGGACTGCTTGCCGGGGTTAGCAATCCCAACTTGAAAATGCTGGCGTTGCGTGTGATGGGTCGACTCTCGCCTGATTTATTGTCGCCTGCCGATCTGGACAGTTTTGCAGACTACATGCGCTGTGTGAATGCGCCTGATGAAAAAGACACCCTGATTGATTATCAGGGGAAAAAACGGTTGACGCCGCTGGCCGCTCTTCGGGAGATTGAGCAAATCCGGTCGGAGAAAGCGCTGGATGAGGCAGATTTGCAGTTGTTGGAAGAGTATGAAGCGTATCTTCGCGCACGAACATGAAATTTGCATGGACTGATTTTACCATGTAAAATTCGTCCACAGCCCCCGAAATTTACATGGTAAAATCATGAGAAGAAACTTATCTAATAAAATCAATACGTTGCTTACAATGTTTCCCGCGGTGGCCGTCGTGGGGGCCAGGCAATGTGGGAAAACAACGTTGGTCAGAACGCTACGTCCGGACTGGCTTTATATCGATCTCGAGAAACCATCTGATTTCAATCGCATTGAGAGTGATCCCGAATTTTTTTTACAACAGAATTCAGCGCAGGTTATTTTTGACGAAGCCCAGCTTTCCCCGACGTTATTTGAAGTGTTGCGCGGGGTAATAGATAATGATCGTGAAAAGCCAGGTCGTTTTATTATCACCGGTTCAAGCAGTCCTGAACTATTGACACATATTTCGGAAACACTTGCGGGTCGTATTGCAACGGTTGAACTGGGAACCTTAAAAGCGAATGAATTGTTTGATAAACCGTTAAGTTCTTTTTATCAATTATTTGAAAACCCGCTATCAGCGAGCTTTTTTGATCATTTGCCAGAAGCCACGCTCAGCCTGAATCATATCCAGCAGGCATGGTATCAGGGTGGTTATCCTGAGCCTGTATTGAAAAAATCAAAAGCGTTTTATTTGCAATGGATGGAAAATTACGAAAACACCTATATTTATCGTGATCTTGCCAGACTTTATCCGCGATTGAACAAAACAGCCTATCAACGATTTTTGGGCATGTTATGTCATTTGTCTGCCACGATACTCAACAAATCGGAGATAGGGCGCGCGCTCGAAGTGAGCGAAAAATCTGTCCGGGAATTTTTAACGATTGCAGATGGTACATTTTTATGGCGTCAACTGGCCAGTTATGAGAAATCGGCTGCAAAAAGTATTATTAAAATGCCAAAAGGCCATATACGCGACACGGGTTTGTTGCATACGTTATTACGTATTACGGATGAACAACAATTATATCGTGACCCGATCGTTGGACGTTCTTTTGAAGGTTTTGTCATGGAAGAGTTGATCAAGGGATTGCAATCATCGTTGATTACGCATTGGCAGCCATTTTATTACCGTACGCGTGGAGGTGCTGAAGTGGATTTCATTCTTGAAGGCCCATTTGGAACGTTACCTGTCGAGATCAAATATGGCACTCAGGTCACAAATAACCAACTTAAATCACTCGAGAGTTTTATTGTGGATAATGAGTTGCCTTTTGGTTTGTTGATCAATCAGGCGAACAGACCGTACTGGCTTAATCGTCGTATTTTTCAACTGCCGGCTAATTATTTGTAATAATTTAGGGCGTGTCCTCAATCTGTCATGCCAGCATGCTCCTGGCTGGTATCCAGTGTCTTTAAAAAAGGGCGCTGGATGCCAGCTAAAAACATGCTGGCATGACAGTTTTATGGTATCTTCATGGGCAATGCAGTTTAAACGTGACAGGCAACGCATGAAACAATTCCGCTCTCTGACAATGGCTTTCTGGCTGCTTTTATTGGCCACCCGGGGTATGGCGGCCGAGCCTCTGTCAGCACCGATTCAGAATAAAGCACCTCCCGCGCCTCTTTCGACAACAGCGGAAGCAGTGGACGCGCCGGACGCATCGAATGCCGATCAACCGGCACCGGCAGAAGGGCGATTGTGGAATTTGCAGGATGCCGACATTCTCTCCGTCATCAATGAAGTCTCCCTTGAAACCGGCAAGAATTTTATTGTCGATCCGCGTGTGAGTGGCAAAATTACGCTCGTTTCCAGTAAGCCCATCAAACCGGATCAGGTGTACCAGGTCTTTTTATCGGTGTTGAGTCTTCTCGGCTACTCGGCGATTCCAAATGGCGAAGTGGTCAAGATTATTCCCAATATGGAAAGTGGTGAAAATGCGACCAAAGTGGTGAACCGTCTGGTACCCGGCAAGGGCGATGAAGTGGTGGTGCGAGTCATTCCGCTGGATAATGTCTCGGCCAATCAGCTGATTCCCATTATTCGCCCATTGATGCCACAATGGAGTAATGTCTCGGCCTACACGCCAGGCAATGTGCTGATCCTTCTGGGGCGCGCGAATAACCTGCAGCGCATTGCCCACATTATTCGCAATATTGATCAGACGTCTTCCAATAACATTGACGTCGTGCCGTTGCATCAGGCGTCCGCCTCGCAATTGGCGACTGTCTTGAATAATCTGCAAAATGCATCGCGCACATCGGGCGATACGCCGATGGTTTCCATTGCAGCGGATGAGCGCAGTAACAGTATTTTATTAAGCGGTAACCGGGCGGCCCGGTTGCACATGAAATTTTTAATCAACCATCTGGACAGGCCATCCAGTGGTTCGTCAGGTAATACCCAGGTGATTTATTTACGGTATCTGCAGGCAGCCAAATTCGCGCCGATATTAGGCAAGATTGCACAAAACATGCTGGGCAAGGAAGTTGGAAAAGACGCCCCGGCGCCGAGCGGTTCGGCTTCAGGTGGGCCTGGCAAAACACCTGAAAATACGACGATCATTCAGGCGGAACCGAACACCAATGCCATTATTATCACAGCGCCCGGGACTATGATGGCCGCCCTGAATGCCATTGTGGCGAAACTGGATATTCGCCCGGCGCAAGTGCTGGTTGAAGGGATTATTGTCGAAGTGGATCAGAGCAATCTCAAAAATTTCGGTATTCAATGGGGATCGTTAACGGGGGCGGCGACCATTCCAACCCCAACGAACCCAACGGATTTTCCGGTGCCAGGGGCTGGCAATGTGGGCATTATTCCCAATACCAGTATTGTGGCCATTTTAAATATTCTGGAAAACCAGTCAGGCACCAATATTTTGTCGACCCCATCGATTGCAGTTCTAGACAATCAAAAAGCGATTCTGGAAATTGGTCAGGATGTGCCGATGCAAACCGGTTCGTATGCCACAACCGGGGGTGCCAATACGGTCACGCCTTTTAATACGATTGAAACAAAGCCTGTCACGTTGAAGCTGCAAGTCATTCCGCAAATCAATCTGGGTGATGCCGTGCGTCTTATTATTAATTTGAAAAATGATACCTTGCAAAATCCCAATTCGCCGGGGCTTACACCCATTATCAATACCAGTAATATTCAAAACGCGGTCATCATCAACAGTAAGGATGTGTTAGTGCTGGGTGGTTTGATCAGTAACAATGTCACTGAAACCCTGAATAAAGTCCCACTTCTCGGAGACTTGCCTGTTGTTGGATTATTATTCCAGCAAAAAAATCGGCAGATACAAAAGAAAAATTTGCTGGTGTTTTTGAAGCCGACGATTTTGCGTAATCCCGAAGATTACACGATGATCACCAATACCAAATACGATAAAATCCGCAACGCACAAATTAACTGGCCGGAAGATTTGTCGAAAGTCCCGGCCAAAGCGCCTAATGTCTTGCCGCCATGGAACCACAATACCGAATTGCCCAAACCTTTTGAGTCGACGAATTAATGGCAGCGGTCAATCCACTTTCATTTTCATTTGCAAGACGCCATGGTGTTCTTTACATGGGAATTGAACAGGATCGGGCTAAAATTCTCTATTGCGGTCATCCCGCGCTTTCCATCCTGAGTGAATTGCAGAGGCATCTCACACGGCCGCTTTTGCTCGAACAGGCGAATGAGGAACAATTTAATAAACAACTCGTCAAACAGTATGAAACCGATAGTACAACAGCCATGTCGATGGCCGAAGACATGGGTGAGAACATGAATTTGTTTGAGCTCATTCAGGAATTGCCGAAGCCGGAAGATTTGCTCGAGCGTCAGGATGATGCGCCGATTATTCGTTTGCTGAATGCGCTTCTTTCTGAAGCCATCAAGGAAAGTGCATCGGATGTGCACATTGAAACATTCGAGGACCGCGTGATGGTGCGTTTTCGTGTGGATGGCGTGCTTCGCGAAGTGCTTGAACCGCAGCGTATTCTGGCGCCACTCATCGTTTCACGCATCAAGGTGATGGCCAAACTCGATATTGCTGAAAAACGGTTGCCGCAGGATGGCCGTATTACCTTGCGCATTGCAGGACGCGCTGTCGATGTGCGTGTGTCGACCATGCCAACGAGCCATGGCGAGCGTGTGGTGTTGCGATTGCTCGACAAACAATCGGCGCGTCTTGATATGGCGGACCTTGGCATGATGCCGCACACATTACAGCTCATGCAGAAATTAATTTCGCTCCCACACGGTATTATTCTCGTCACAGGACCGACCGGTTCCGGTAAAACGACTACGCTCTATGCTGCATTGAGTTCGCTGAATACGCATGTTCGCAATATTTTAACGGTGGAAGATCCTATCGAATATGATTTGACCGGCATCGGGCAAACGCAGGTGAATTACAAGGTGAATATGACGTTTGCGAAGGGATTGCGTTCGATTCTGCGTCAGGATCCGGATGTGGTGATGATTGGTGAAATTCGTGATCTTGAAACCGCGCAAATTGCAGTACAGGCGAGTTTGACGGGGCATCTTGTTTTATCGACACTTCATACGAACAGTGCGACGGGTGCGATTACGCGTCTGGATGATATGGGGATCGAACCGTTTTTATTATCATCCAGTCTGATTGGTGTGCTGGCGCAACGGTTGTTGCGATTGTTATGTCCGCATTGCAAACAACCGGAGAAAGCGGATGCCAGTGAATGTGAATTGATGAATGTGTCGAATGATCCGGCACCTGTGATTTATTATCCGGTGGGTTGTAGCGAGTGTCGTCAAAGTGGTTACAAGGGCAGAAGTGGTGTGTATGAACTCATTATGATTGACGATAAATTGCGTGCAATGATTCATGATCATGAACCGGAATCCCACTTAAAAAAATATGCGCGGACATTATTCCCCGGTATTCGACAGGATGGATACAAGCGCGTGCTCTCGGGCGATACGTCGCTTGAAGAAGTGATTCGTGTGACAAGCGAGGAATGACATGGCCGCATTTCATTACACCGCAATGGATGCAGCCGGTACGAGAAAAAAAGGGATTATTGAAGCCGAATCACCGAAACATGCCCGTCAATTATTGCGTGAAAAAAACTGGATACCGCTTGAAATGTCTCTTGCGGATGGAAAAGAAAAAAAATCGACTGCTGTTTTTTCAGGACGTTCACGAAAATCCTCGCTCAGTGTGAAAGAACTGGCACTGATCACACGTCAGGCAGCAACACTCCTCTCAGCCGGTTTACCGATTGAAGAAGTGTTGCTTGCCGTTTCCGAACAAACTGAAAAATCGCGATCGAAAGGATTGATGTTATCAGTTAGAAGCAAAGTGCTTGAAGGCCATGCACTGGCTCAGGCCTTGCGTGAATTCCCGGATGCGTTTTCTGATTTGTATTGTTCAACGGTTTCTGCGGGTGAAAAATCCGGGCATTTGGATGTCGTGTTGCAACGTCTTGCTGATTATACCGAGCAACAACATGCCGTGCGTCAGAAAATTCTGCATGCGTTGATTTATCCTGTCATCATGATTTTTGTGGCGATTGGCATTGTGGGATTTTTGCTGGAATTTGTCGTGCCAAAAATGATTGCTGTGTATAGCAACACAGGCCAGGCATTACCTGACATGACGCAAATATTGATTGCGATCAGTTCGGGCATTAATC
>DATIJJ010000066.1:0-7330 GCA_035478795.1 Gammaproteobacteria bacterium
ATCCTGATTCAACCAGTCACATGCAGTCAATTTTTCATAATTCTGACGCGGCGTGCTGTAAGGCGTAGAAATATTAAATCTCAATTCACCTTTTCCACAGGCAATATTACGCTCATCCAGTTGTCCCAGCGGCCACAAATAACCACCATTGGTCACCTGCCACAACGAATCAAATGTGGTTTCTTCCTGGTTTATCAAAAATGTTCCCTGGGGTGTCGTAAAATCACTATAAATCACAGCATTTCCATACGTAAGTACAGTCGGATCGCTACCCACATCTTTCACGGGAGTTGTCAGAGGATAAAAAGCCACATACTGATAACCGCTATTGGAATCCAATGTCACACCCGGCGATTTAGACCCACCCCACGGCTCCGATCCACCGGTGTTACTGCCATCCCACAAATTCATACTCATTTTCATTAACGCACCGGATTCGGCCAGGGTGCCATCTGCTTTTTGAGGTGTCAGCGGCAACTTGTCATACAAAAATGCCTGATAAATCGGATTTTGAGCAGGATTCCAGACTGGATTATTGTTTACGACAGACACATCTTTTTTAACAAAATCCGGTTGTGGAAGATCTGACTGCTTCGGTGCAAGCGGCGACAGTTTTTTCGCAGGCAAATCTTTCGTCCAGTAAATACCGTTCGGGGTATAGTAAAAATAATAGGTGTGATACGCATGAAAAATAGCATTACCACTGTTGGCTGCCATGAAAACCTGATCATTGGTGTGCGCGTACGGTTCACCATCAATCGCACGATGATTGTAAGTATTAAACGATAAACTGGAACCTGCAAAACCATTCGTAAAAGCCTGTAAAGTACAATCTTCTTTTTTCGGCAAGTTATCATTTGCTTTCTGATAACATTTTCCCATCGCCATCACATGCGGATGTACAGGATCTTTTGAGGATTCGTTTCCTAAAAATCCGGGTGTAAATTCGAGATCAATTTCACGCCAGCGTGCAGGAAAGGCACCACTTTGCTCATACACATAGAAACTGCTGATAGCACCTGGTTCGGCGGATGCACGCATGGTCACCGCATATAACCCATAACCGGTTGCAACCGTGGATTCCACACCGACACCTGCCATTTGAGAGTTTTGAGACGTTTGAGCGAACAGACATGAACTGAAAACGGAAGACGCTATCGCAATGCTTATTAACGATTTTTTCATATTGCCACTCCAAAGTTGATTATTTTTTTAACCCGATGGGCCGACATCTGGTTTCAAATAATACAAAAAGTACCTTAGAGTGTCAATTGATGAGACCTGGAATATAGGAAGGACGCTCTGCTCTATCCCTTTTTTTGTCCATGAGCAGATACGTCCTTGCCGGAAAACATCATCAGCTGAAATTTAATTTGAATTAAATTCTAGTGATGATGGCAAACATGGCGACCGTGATGTTTGTATCCGCAATGCCCACAATACATCGCATAGCCACAACCATAGCCACAACCACAGTAACTGTTAACATACGTTACTTTTCCGGGTGTGTAAGCGTAAATGCATTCCCTGTGTGCCGGAATCCAGGTGCTGTAAATCCAGTGACCTGGCACCATCGCACAACTCACACCACAAGCAGGTACATAAGTCACACCTCTGCAGGCAGTTAAAGGCGTCACAGCAACCGGTTGGACCTCAACCACACGTGTAGCTGTGGGTGGATTGGTCACGCAGGCTGTTAATCCTAAAAAGGTCAGCAGTAAAACAGGTAAACGTAATTGAGTACACCACATAAAATCCTCCGTCGTATTTGTATGCTCTGTTTTTAAACTCTAACATCTTATTTTACACCCCTTTTATCAGGCGTTTTTGCATGTTGTAACTGATTAAAAACACAGGGTTTTAAAAATAACGCTGAAAACCAATTGCAAAAAAAATGGAATAACGCTATCTTTGGCACTCTTCGTTTTATCCCCATTCCTATCCTGTTTTTTACCCGTTCTTTCCATTTTATTTTTTTATTTTTATTTATTTTTTGTTTTCAGAGGAGAAATCCAGATGAAATCACACGGATTTTCATTGATTGAATTAATGATGGTTGTCGCCATCGTCGGCATTCTTGCAACTATCGCCATTCCGTCCTATCAACATTACGCATTACGCGCACGCTTTTCGGAAGTGATTGCGGCGACATCCCCTTTCAAAACAGCTGTTTCGCTCGCTCTTCAGGAAGGTGCAGCATTAAATGAACTCACCAATGAAAATCAGGGCATTCCGGCCGTGCCGCCTGCCACCAAAAATCTCGCTTCCATCAAGGTCGACAATGGCGTCATTACATCAACAGCAACCCCACTGGCGAGCGGCAGCACGTATATTTTGACACCCAATCCGGATGGCAGCGCCTGGACAGTTGCAGGAACCTGCATCAAGGCCGGGTTATGCGAGAATTAATGCAACCTGTTTAAAAGGAATTTTTTATGAACGCAGAAGACATTCCCTTGCATTTTGATAATCAAAACGAGGAAAACTATCATCTGCAAAAAAATTTAATCCGGAAAATTACGCTGGATGAAACACGCGATACCTCGCCTGATCGAATCGTTTTATATGATGAACCGCTGATTCAGTTTGTCGACAATATCATTTTGCAAGCGCTCAAGCAGAATGTTTCCGATATTCACATTGAATCGCATGAAAACCATTGTCGCATCCGTTATCGTCAACATGGCATTCTGTTTTCCGCGAACGAAATACCACTTGCCCTTGCTTCCCGAATTATCACGCGTCTAAAAGTCATGGCAAACCTGAATATTGCTGAAAAACGCCTGCCCCAGGATGGCCGATTCAAACTGGATACGATCGACATTCGTATCAATACCTGCCCCACTTTATTTGGTGAAAAAGTGGTGCTGCGGTTATTGAATTTCAATCACACACCGCTCGATCTGACGCAACTGGGCCTCACAAAAGTACAACAAACCCTCTTTGTGGACGCCATTTCACGCCCACAGGGCATGGTGCTGGTGACGGGCCCCACAGGCAGTGGAAAAACAGTCACGCTCTATTCCGCATTAAATTATCTCAATACCCCGGAAAAAAATATTTCGACCGCCGAGGAACCGGTTGAAATTCGCCTGCCTGGTGTTAACCAGGTCAACATTCATCCGAAAATTGGATTAACTTTTTCAACTGCCCTGCGTGCTTTTTTACGACAGGACCCGGACATCATCATGGTGGGTGAAATTCGTGATCTTGAAACGGCTGAAATGGCCATTCAGGCTTCCCGGACGGGTCATCTGGTTTTATCCACCTTTCACAGCAACAGTGCCATTGAAACCTTGACGCGAATGCGGGCCATAGGCATTCCATCGCATCATATTGCCGAATCCCTGACGCTTGTGCTTGCCAGTCGCCTGATACGCACATTATGCGATGCCTGTAAGTATCCGGAAAAACCGGGCGATCATGCCGTTCACTACAAGGCAACTGGTTGCAACCAATGTACAAAAGGTTACAAAAATCGTATTGCCATCTATGAATGCCTGCCTGTAACTGAAAAAATCCATCAGCTGATTTTGAATGAAGCAGGGACACAATCATTTCTTTCCGAGGCAAGAAACGATGGATTCATTACGCTGCGGGAAATGGCCATGCAACAGGTAGCGAATGGCATCACCAGTCTTGCCGAAATTAACAGGGTGTTGCCGCGATGAGTTTCCATGAAACTGTTTTACAGTTTATTTCTAAAAATCATCTTAAAAACAGACTCTATCACTGGCAGGGAAAAAACAGTCATGGTCAATCTGTCTCGGGTAACATCATGGCACAAAGTATCAATCTTGCCATGGCCACTTTACAGAAAAAAGGCCTGCAATTTTTGTCGCTTCATCAAAAACGCAATACATGGTTTCACAAAAAAACAACGCATTTTGATATCATTTTATTTTTTCGAAACGTAGCTGTCATGATTTCCGCGGGCATTCCCGTTTCACAAGCCATACATATTCAAGGGCAACACACTGACAGAAAAATGCTGCTAAAAATCACTTCATCCATCGAGGAAGACATTGCCGCGGGAAAGGGTCTGGCTTATGCCATGCGAAAATTTCCCACTTTTTTTGACGAGATGATTTGCAACCTTGTTTTGACAGGCGAACAATCCGGCACACTGGATACGATGCTTGAACGCATTGCAGAACACAAGGAACGCGTTTTTCTGTTAAAAAATAAAATTAAACAGGCTTTATTTTATCCCATGGTCATTTTATCGGTTGCAGCGTCAGTCACCGTCATGATGCTGACCTGTGTTATTCCCCGTTTTATGGATTTATTTCAAGGCATGCATGCAAAATTGCCTGCATTCACCCTGTCAGTGATTCATCTCGCTGATTTTTTGACACAGGACTGGCCGATCATTCTGGCCACCCTGATCGTGCCGGCAGGTTGTCTTTATTACGCAAGACGTTTTCCGTCTGTGCGGCTCGCGATGGATACAAGCCTTCTGAAACTGCCAATGATCGGTGATTCCTGCCAAAAATTTATTCTTGCCCATTTCGCACGAAGCCTGGCCACGCTCTTTTCTGCCGGCATTTCCATTACCGGGGCGCTCGGCATGCTGGCTCATTCCACCGGGAATTTACGTTACAAAAAAACCATTGAAGCGCTTCAGCTGCACATTTCTGCCGGCAAGCAATTGCATGTTGTGATGCAGCACTGCAACCTTTTTCCAATGATGATGACGCAAATGATCAAAGTGGGTGAAGAATCCGGCACGCTGGAAACCATGCTGACCCAACTAGCCGATTTTTATGAATCGGATCTCGAGCAAAGGGTGGGTTATTTAAGTCGATTGCTGGAACCCTTGATTATGGTCATCCTTGGTGTTGTAATCGGAGGGCTTGTCATTGCCATGTATTTACCTGTGTTTAAACTGGGGGATGTCATTTAATGGAATTCGTTGATTTTCTCGTGGAACACCATGATTTATTCCTGTTTCTGGTCGCTGCATTATCGCTGATCATTGGCAGTTTCCTGAATGTGGTTATCCATCGATTACCCATTATGATGAAAAATGAATGGAGCGAGGAATGCCGCGACTATCTGGGTTTAAAAGCCGAGTCCACGGATGTTAAAAAAATAAATTTATGGCTTCCTTTTTCGCACTGTACGCACTGCAAAAAATCACTGAAACCCTGGCATAACATTCCGGTCGTAAGTTACCTGATCTTGCGCGGCAAATGTGCTTTTTGTCAGATGACAATTTCCATGCGCTATCCTTTTGTTGAACTTTTGTGTTGTGTTGCCTCGGTGTATGTCGCCTGGCGATTTGGTGTCACGTGGCAAACGGGTGCCGGACTTTTCTTCACCTGGATTGCCATTAGTCTGATTTTTATTGATCTCGATCATCATCTGCTACCTGACCAGTTGACCCTGTTACTCGTGTGGCTCGGACTTTTTTGCAGTATCTTCACGATTTTTGCCAATGCGCATGATGCCATTATTGGCGGTATCGCAGGCTACCTGATTTTTGCCATGGTTCAATGGCTGTTTAAACTGGCCACCGGGAAAGTAGGCATGGGCCAGGGTGATTTCAAATTTCTGGCAGGGCTTGGCACTTTTTTGGGCTGGCAACAATTGCCCATTATTATTTTATTGGCTTCTCTCGTCGGGCTCATTTTTGGTTTGGTGCAAATGGCCATTCGTCATCAGTTCAAAAGTGTTCCCATTCCGTTTGGGCCCTATCTGGCCTTTGCAGGCTGGATCAGTCTCATGTGGGGGCCCCAGATCCTGAATCTGTATGTCAGCCGATTTTTGGGTTAATGCCATGCCATTTGTTGTTGGACTCACAGGCGGGATCGGGAGCGGTAAATCCACGGTCGCGGCGCTATTCGCCCAAAAAGGCATCCCGGTGATTGATGCGGATGACATTGCCCGAAAAATCACGCAACCGAACACCCCTGCCTTTCATGACATCGTTAAATTATTTGGTAAAGCTATTCTGTTACCCGATGGCACACTCGATCGCGCCGCATTGAGGCAGCAGGTTTTTCAGGATGCAATAAAACGCAAGCAACTGGAACAGTTATTGCATCCACGGATCCGTGCTGAAATGGCCTCACACATTGCAGCGCTTGATGCGCCCTACTGTATCGCGATGATCCCGCTGCTGCTTGAAACCGCACCCAATCCGCTGATTAATCGCGTGCTGGTTATCGATGCGCCGGAAGCATTACAGCGATCACGCGCAGCCACTCGTGACAACCTCTCCCCCGACACCCTTGAAGCCACTTTACAGGCCCAGATCAGTCGTGTTGAACGATTAAAGCAGGCTGATGATGTGATTTTGAATGACAAAACAATTGACGATCTCGTCCCTGAAGTTGATAAATTACACGCCTTGTATTTAACACTGGCCAGACAAGTGTCAGGGTAAAATCAATAACATAATTCCTTTTTTACGATACAACATTTTAAAGCGCTGCCTGGAACGCCTTCCTCCTTCGTATCTATAATGTGTACACATCTTTATTTTAAATTGGCCTCTATCCGTGGGTCATCCCGGAAGGTTTTCCTCTTCCAGGGTCAGTGAATGTGTAATTTAAATTTGCTCTCTATCCGTGCGTCATCCCGCGACGCTCTTTAAGCGGGACCCAGCGCCTTTCTTCAATCATCCTATTAAATAATGAATATGGAATTTATTATGAATACATCCTATGTGTATATTCTTTCGAGCTGTCGTAATGGCACAATTTATATTGGTGTTACCAATCATTTAATAAGGCGCATTTATGAACACAAAACTAAAATGGTCAGGGGATTCACAGCACAATATCGCATAGATAAGCTTGTTTATTACGAAGAATATCAGGACATAAGTATAGCTATTCAGCGAGAAAAACAGTTAAAAGAATGGCCGAGAAAATGGAAAATAGCGTTGATTGAAAAACACAATCCATATTGGCACGATTTATTTGATCAATTATCTCCATAGAAGGCGCTGGGTCCCGCTTAAAGAGCGTCGCGGGATGACGCACGGATAGAGGTCAAATGTAAATTGCACATCCCTGACTCTGGAAGAGGAAAACGTTCCGGGATGACGCACGGATAGAGGTCAAATGTAAATTGCGCATCCCTGACTCTGGAAGAGGAAAGCATATCAGGGAGCCACTTTAGCAGCATCTCCTCATTCCAGGCAGCTACTTGAGTGGCATGTCCTCACTTCATTCATTTTGCAAGAAGTTGCAAAAAGTCAACAGCGATAATTTTTAAATTTTACCTTCAACCGTGCGTCATCCCGCGACGCTCTTTAAGCGGGACCCAGCGCCTTTAAAAGCATTTTTTAATGATAATAATGAAAAAAAACGCTGGGTCC
>DATIJJ010000067.1:0-2415 GCA_035478795.1 Gammaproteobacteria bacterium
AAAATGACCCCCGCCCGACAGAGGAGCCGCTCCCTTGCGGCTCCATCTCATTTCCACTAGACTTGAACTATATCCTCCTTTTTTGTTATCAGGCGAGTTAACATGACTGGCCAGCCACGTTCCTTCATGCGATGCGTTTCGTTCTGCACGGCGGAAAGTTATGACTTGCGTGAACTCAGCCAATCTTTCAAGCGTAAGGGTTACCTGACCCGGTTGTTGCGTGATGTGCTACATGTGACCAGCATCAAAAAATCCGCGGATATTTTTTTCTTCAGTCATGGATCGTTTGTGTGTTGGGGTTTTAACAAACGGCAGGAACAAAAATGGGTGGATTATGTGAAAGATTTTGCGCATAACCCATTAACTACCGTTGAAAGCGATCATTTCTGTTATCAGTTGGGTGAAGAAACGACCATTGATGCGCATGAACGGTTTCGAATTGACGTGATTACACTGGATTCGGATAACGCGCAAATCAAACTGGCCATCTCATACGGACTCGCGCAAGCGATCAAGCTCGAAGCGTTTGAAGATGCGATTCAGCGTGCTGTGAAAAAAAATAGCAAATTGCCTGAAGAAATTGCCATTCGTGGTGTGGCGTCATTGTCGCGCAATGCATTATTCAAGCGCATGGGTGAAATCTTTTTGGCACGCAGTTCCATCAATTTAAACAGTGAATATCTGGACACGCCGGAATTTTTCTGGCGCAATCCCAATCTTGAACCGTTTTATGTCATGACCAAAAAATTTCTGGACATTCCCAGTCGTGTGATGTCGCTCAATCAGAAACTCGATGTGTTGCAGGATTTATTTGATATTTTGAATAGTCAGGTGGAACATCGCCATTCCAGTATGCTGGAAACGATTATTATTTTACTGATTTTGATTGAAATTATTATCAGCGTGTTTCAGTTTCATTTTTTTTAGAAGGCGAAAAAAGATCGTTTTTGATGGTGTTCTATTTACCGTTCCCCCCTTCCTTTCCTTCCCCCACAAAACGGGGGGAAGGGACCCACGGTAGCAGATCTGATACAATTCGCAGATACGTTTTTTCAAAAATAAAAATTCAATTAACGCTTTTTTTAAAAATCAAAATCTCGAAAGATACTTTGAATTTGCTACTGTGGGTCCCTTCCCCCCGTTTTGTGGGGGAAGGAAAGGAAGGGGGGAACGGTAAATAGTACACCGTCAAAAACGATCTTTGTTTACCTTTTTTATATTATTTCTTAATTCCCAGAAACTCCCACAATTTCCAACAAATAAACTCCACCGCATACAATTTGACACGATGTCCGCGACAGGGAATAACCGATGTGATGGATTGTCCTGTATCATCCCGAAACGAAATCGATAAAGTTGTGCGTGTTGCATCACTGCTATTCCAGAATTCATCCAGTCCGGTAATGACCACATCCGCATTCTGATTGGCGAATGATGTAAACGCAAGATGCGCCGCGGTTTTCGGTGTTTTAATGATGGATTCAAGCGAACCGCCTGTGGCCTGATCGCAAATGTCAAGCATCACATCGGTTGTTTCGAGTGCAGTTCGAAAGAGTTCTGATGCCGTTTTTTGTCCATCCTGAAAAAGATATGGATGAATCAGCGTTTCAATTTCGGGAATCAATTTTTCAAAATCGGATTGATTGCTGGAATGAATTTTGAATTCAATGTAGGGATAAAATAATCGATAACCCGTCGTGCACGCATAGGGTTTTGCCAGCGCATCCAGTTTTTCTGCAATTTCACCCTCACTCACACCAAACAATAACCAGTTTTTATGATATTCCACTTGCGAAAACCCCGTTCTTGCCAGTGTCGGCAGCACGGCTTTTTCAAACATGGGCAGGCATTCAAACGGTGGGCCGGGTAATAGGGCAATCCATTTATTTTGCCAGGCGAGCATACAACCCGCTGCAGTACCATTCGGATTCGCGATGAGGGTTGCATTTTCCGGAAAAAGCGCCTGTTGGCGGTTGGAGAGCGGCGGTGTGTCATAACCAAATCGCTTCAGTCGATTCACAATGTCTTCCCACACCGCCTCATGAAAAACCAGAGGAGAATCGATCGCCTTGCCCAATGCAAATCGTGTGAGATCATCCGATGTCGGACCCAGTCCGCCCGTTATGATGAGTGCGTCGTGGGATGTTAATAAAAAAGTAATAGCCTGCTCAATTTCAGCAATCGCATCGGACGTCACCATGTGGTTACCAACATGCATACCGCGTTGAAATAAACGATGTGCAATTTCCTGGCTGTTGGTATTTAAAATATCACCCTGACTGATTTCATCGCCTGTCGCGAGGAGCGCAATTCTGTGTGTGGCAAGTGTTTCTCTGTTCATGGAAAAGGTCTCGTTCTTCCGTGCTCCGCCTGCGTCGTCCCGCGGCTTGTCCGCGGGATCCAATATTTTCTGAC
>DATIJJ010000068.1:0-15437 GCA_035478795.1 Gammaproteobacteria bacterium
CTTTCATCAATTTTTTTAAAAAATGCTTTTAAAGGCGCTGGGTCCCGCTTGAAGAGCGTCGCGGGATGACGCACAGATAGAGATCAGTGAGCCGTAAACGTCATATTAACCTCAATGCTCACCCGGCCTTTTCATCTCAAACGCATGAATCTTCACCACATCCGGCTGCTGTTCTTCGGCAATTTCTTTCTGAATAGCATTCAACCTTCCACACAACGAATCAGGGTCATCTTTATTGGATGCTGACGAAAACATCCACTTTTCACTCTCGCCCGGTAATTTTCCTGTCGCCAAAAATGCCTCGAGTACTGTTTTATCTCCATTGATAAAAGAACGAATCAGTTTTTCAGCGCGATCCAATCCTGTCTTGTGACTCCATCCGGTGTGTGTTTTCGTATAATCATAAATCGCAGCAATATATCTTGTAGCCACAGGATCATCATAGTGAAACGACAACACCTGCTCTTTTGAAAATTGTTTGAAAAGATCAAACTGCGCACCTTTGAGGAATGCACCCGTCATATCAGCGCCTTCAAAATTCGCACCGGTCAGATTTGTTTTGGTGAAAATGACTTTCTGAAGATTAACGTCTTTAAAATTGGCACCCGTAAAATCTTGACTCCCGACAGGTAACATTTTTGATTCTGCACCCTGCCGGGTATGTTTAATAAAACGCTGAACGGTAAGCAACTTTTCATGCAATGATTTTTCGTGTGTCTCGATGCCAGGGAAAAGGCCTGTCCGTAAAAATTGGTTGAGCAATACGTTTTGATGATCACTGTCATACGGCCCATGAATAAAAGATAGAACCAGTTGTTTTTCGCGTTCCAGCTCAGCCACATACGTCGGCATCGATCGATAATGTTGTTGCGCCGAGTTCAAATAAATCGCTGCAATATAAAGACGGGCATCGTCATCTATATTATGAAATGACTTCAACTGATTTTCTGTGAATTGCTCAAGATCAAAGTGAGCGCCACTCATGCGAGCACCTGTCATATCTGCGTCAAAAACATTGAGCCTATCTGCGTCAAAAAAATTGGCGCCTGTCAATGTCGCGCCGGTAAAGTCCACGTTCCGAAGATCGGCAGATTTAAAATTGACATTCGTAAAATTGGCACCCGCTGCATGGGCGCCCTTCAATATTGCACGATAAAATTTTGATTTGGAAAAATCAGCCATCATCAGATTGGCTTCTTTCATTTCACAGCCCTCGAAGTCTCCACCCTTAAATAAACCTTCGCTCAAATTGGCGTCATTCAGAATGGCAAAACTAAAAATCGGTTTAATGAAATGGCTTTTGTATAGCGTTGCGCCAATCATAATTGCTTTATAAAAATCACGTTCCTCACGGACACGCAAATCATTAGAATAAGGTCCATAAAAACAAAAGGAAAAATCAGCACCTTGCAGATTTGCATTTGAAAACGATATCGATTTTAATCGGCTCAATTTAAAACTGGCATCTAACAATTGCGCCCCATGAAAATCAAACATAAAACACGCAAGATTCTCAAATTTGGCACCTGTCAACGATGAGCCAGAAAATACAACATGTTGGAACAGAAAAGACCCCCGGTGTTTTTTCTCAAACTCTTTTATCAACTTCGCAAACTCAGCCTCTGCTTCTTCTTTGGAAACCGCTTTCATTTCATGAGGGCTGTTTTTATCTATTTTTCCAAAAACAATGCCGTCCAGATTCATACTGGTCAGACGAATTCCGGTTTCTCTTCCTATATTGTCTGGCGTCACTGTAACAGATATGCCATCCCAATCCTTTGGATGAGCACCTCTTTGAATCTCGCGTAATTTTCTTAAATCCTGATTAACTGCGTCTCTTTCTTCCTGCGTGGGTTTTGTCGGCAGATAGTCATGAATCAGTGAAACAATCGGAGACGGTAAGTTCGTCACGCGCTGTGTTTCTTTAGCTTCTGGTGTGGGCAGATTTTTTTCTTCAGCTTCGGCAATCTTCTCTTGTGCTCTCATCTGTCTAAACGCGAGGCCCGCTACAAATTCATCAAATCTTTTCAAGGCCTCGGTTGTATTTTTCTGCTGGTTTTTATTTAAAACTCCACCTAACTCGCGAAGATTCGCATCGCGATTTTTTTCTTTTATCTCACTTTTATCCAGTCTATACAGCTCGTCAATGAACTTTTCTGCCAATTTTCTTTTGTCTTCAATTTTATATTTGATTAACTCGGAATTGAGATACTGAAGAACAGTCTCAAGCGGTTCCGAGTTTCTGAATTTATTGGTTTCAGCAAATGCATCATTTATTTTTTTATGATATAAAACTTGAATATTTTCATCCGAATTGAACGTTTGAATCTCTCCGACAATCGTCAACGCTGATTTGCGCAGCAACAAAGCTCTTTCATCAAAATCCTGTTCGTGTTGCCTGACGTTTTCAAAAAAATCACGATAGTTCTGCGCCTGAAATTCTTGCTCTACCAGACAACAATCGACATGGATAATTTCATTTTTATCAGCCATTGCCCTGAAAGCAGAAAGATACTGTGGGCTTTCATCAAAAAATAAAACCGTTCGTGGATTTTCTTTCGAGAGAACACCCTGATTTTTTAGCGAGGCAAGCAGCAAATCCATCAGCGGTACTTTTACGTTACCAGACGCCGGATATTCCGCATATTGCCCAACAACTTTTTTTACAGCCTGTTGATTGGCTTCCTGCTGTTGAAGCAACTCGCCATAGCCCGTATCCTCTGTAAAAAAATCGATTGCCGGGTTATTCAATACAAGCGCTTCCTGCCGTTCCATAACTTTGTAGAAGTAAGCGCTCCGCATGTCATTTAAAGAAAAAGTCTCATCCTTATGTTCCGACGAAGAAACAAGATCATAAGTACTGACCACTGCCTTAACCTCGATGTTGTCTCTTCGAAGAAGCCTAACGAAAGCCAGCGGTAAAACTACCCCGGCTGTTTCTCGTGCTGTCTGTGTTCTGTATGGGCTTAATCCCGAGGCGGTTAGCAGGTAGACTTCTGTGATGCCTTCTACATGCAATGCATTAATAAGCGCATCATTACGCACCCCACCCCGAAGAACCAGTCCGCCTTCTACACTCAGAATGACCAATGGATTGCGTCTTGTGCTATCACCTTGATTTGAACTGAACATATTTTGTTATTACCTCGTTTTGGATGAGGTAATTATACACAATTTCCGCGCAACAAGGTGATAATATGCCATATTTTTTGATCGCAGTTATGAGCAGGAATTTGAAAATTTCCTTATTAATCATAAAGATAGGATATTTTGGGTCAAATTGGCAAAAGGGGTGAAAAGTAAAAATATTAGTATAATCAATATGTTATTAAAAATCGGGGCGAAACAAGTTTTCGCGGATTCGAAATTTTATTGTATAATCATATGGTTACAGACAACTCCTCAGTCGGGGTGTTTTTTGCTGAGACGATCCGGGACATGTCCGCTTGTTTTTACAAGACACAAGGTATCAAATTCACGCATGGTGGTCGCGTTGATCACATTTGCTTCGTATAATCCCTTTGCCATTTCATGCGCAACTTCAAGCATCGCGGGATGTTTTACTTTTCTGGTTTTCATATTTTGCTCATTGGTTGGAAATATATCCGAGCCGCGACCGTCAGGGAGCGTCACGATACTTCATTAACTCTATGATATTTTGCAGAGCTTGTAACGCTCCCTCACGGTCGCGGCTCGGAAACAATCTATCCAGTCAGTTACGCCTTACCCGGTACATAGGCCTTCAACTGCCTGACGAAATCACGCAGCACCTGGATGCCGGTCGCTTCCGCCTGGCGGCACCATTCCTGCAAGGCTTCGAGGAGTTCCGCCTGGGTCGCCGCACTTTTCGCCCAGATGTTTTGTAATCGTAAACGAAATTGATACACCACCTCGAGCGAACGATGGCGCGTTAAAACAGTCGCCAATTGTTCCTTTGCAGAAGGGTCTACCAGCGATGCTTCACGCGTCAGTAACGTACGAACACGCCGTAACATCGCACTGCCCGCTTCCCCCGCGCGTCGACGTTCTTCACGCAAGACCGGTACAATCACTTTTCGACTGTATTGCGCCATCACCTGAAAACGATTGGTTAACACCGCTTTTAATGTGTCAATATCGACTGTCATCTTGCCAGCCGCAATAGCCGCTTTCGGCGGAATGCGTTTGGGTTTCGCAAGACCCACCGATTGCAATAAACGAATCACGAGCCATCCCATGTCAAATTCCCACCATTTCACGGAGAATTTCGCCGATGTCCCAAACGTGTGATGGTTGTTATGCAATTCTTCACCCCCAATAAAAAAACCAATCGGGGAAAGATTGCGGGAGGCATCCTGACATTCAAAATTACGGTAACCGATATAATGCGCAACGCCATTCACTACACCTGCTGCAAAAAAAGGTATCCACGCCATCTGAATCGCCCAGATGGTAATACCAATCGGCCCAAATAACAGCACGTCCAGAATGAACATGATCGTGATGCCGAGCTTACTGTGCGAATACACATGACGCTCCATCCAGTCATCCGGGGTGCCCTGACCATAGCGTTCCAGTGTTTCCGGATCGCGACTTTCTTTTTTGTAATATTCTGTCCCACGAAACAAAATACGCCAGATACCCTGAACCTGCGGACTGTGCGGATCATCCGGTGTTTCTACTTTCGCGTGATGTTTGCGGTGAATGGACGCCCATTCTTTCGTCACCATGCCGGTCGCCATCCACAACCACAGCCTGAAAAAATGACTCGCAATCGGATGCAATTCCAGTGCGCGATGCGCCTGACAACGGTGCAGAAAAATCGTCACCGCCAAAATGGTCACCTGGGTCAAAGCCAGTGTTGCTACGATGTAGCCCCACCAGGGTAAATTTAACAAGCCATGCATGGATTTTTACCTTTTTAATTGAATAGTCAATACAAATAAATGAACGCCATGGTACCACAGTTCATCTATCATCAGGAAAGCGGATTTTAAAAGTTGAATTTATTCAATCGGTTCTTGAAACGCTATAGCGTGCAAAATCCACCCTGTGGTCATGGTATTCATCCAGACTCGGACGATGCCCGATGCTCACGACCGAACAGTTCGGCAGCCGTTCTTTCAACAAACGATACAGTTGCCGCTCATGCGTTAAATCCAGAGCCGACGTACTTTCATCTAAAAAGACCCAGTCCGGCCGGGTAAGCAACACACGCACAAAGGCAATTCGCTGCAGCTCACCGGGCGATAAATGCTCCGACCAGACTGTCACATGCTGTAATTCACTCGCCAGATTCGGCAAATCACAATCACACAATAATTTTTTTAATTCATCATCCGATACCGGTGACACCTGATCCGGAAATAATAACGCCTGTTTGAGTGTACCCAGCGGCATGTAGGAACGCTGCGGAATATACATCACGCGCTGATGGTTCGGCAGTGTAATCGCACCCGATCCATACGGCCAGATACCCGCCAGCACCCGCACAAAGGTACTCTTGCCAATGCCGGAATCTCCCTTGATCCAGTAATGCCGTCCATGCACAAAATCCTCGGTAATATTTTGAAGAAGCTTGCCATGCGTCGGTGTAAAAATGGTAACGTCCCTGACATCAATCCGGTTTTGGGGCGTTTCGGAATACGAAAAATGATTGTTTTTTTCAGCATCCATTTCAACTTCATGCACACGATTTAAAAAAGTCAGCAAACGTCGCATCACCGCTTGCCATTCTGCAATCGTCGTATACGAATTGACAATAAAGGAAAGTGCTTCCTGAATGCGAGCAAATGCAGAAAGCGTTTGAATCAAACCACCGAGCTTGAACACTTTATTAAAATAATTGGGAAGCGCAACAACCAGCGGCAAAATAACCGATATCTGATTGTAACCCGCAGTAAACCAGAGCAATAATTTTTGCCGCAAAATAATCGCGTACCAGTTATCCAGTACACCACCAAAAATTTGATTCAAACTGTTTTTCTGGTGCATCTCACCACGATAAAGTGCAACATGCTCTGCGTGCGAACGCAAATCAATCGCGGCGAAACGGAAATTCGCTTCGCGTCGCTGTTGCTCGAAATTCAACATGATCAGCGGTCGCCCGATTTTAAACGTCGCAGTCGTACCTAAAATCGCGTAGATAATTGCAACCCAGACGAGATAACCTGGCACATGTAATGTCCCAAACGATCCGAATGGAAGGGTGAGCGTGCCGGATAATTCCCATAACACAAACACAAAGGCAAAAATGGTGACAACCGCGCTTAGCATACCTACCAAAAGCGAGAGTGACATGTTCACCAGACTGTTGATGTCTTCCTGAATACGCTGGTCGGGGTTATCCGTCGAATCATTAAAATCTTCCAGATAATAATAGCCTCTTTTTTCAAGCCAGCGATCGATAAACTGATGCGTCAGCCAGCGACGCCAGCGAAGAGCCAAAAAACTTTGCAGGTAGTAACGATAGACTGCGAGAATAATATTGACGCCCGCAATAAAAACAAAAATAAAAATAAGATCCAGCGCGCCACGCCAGTCATAATCCTGAAGCGCATTGTAAAAATGGTTGTACCAGTTGGTGAACACCACATCCATACCGACCAGCACCATGGACATGACAATCACCACGCCTAGAAAAGCATACGCGCTTTTTCGGTGAGACGATTGCCAATAGGCCTTGAGTAACGTCCACGCGGTGTAAGGTGTCCGGTTTAATGCCTGACCTGATGTCTCACTCATGGACAGTCCCTGTCTGTTTGCACTGGGTGAAAGTATACCTGATTCCGCACAGAGGATTATACTTTCATGGCATTTTTAAGTTATGCTAATGACTGCATTAATCACTCCATCCTCTTTCTGTTATAAGGAATATGACATGACCGAAAATACATATAGTCTGCCTGTCATGGAAACGGTAAAAACCGCCTGGGCCAAAGTCAGCGGCACCAAGGGATCTTTCTGGGCGATTATTGGTATCGTGTTCGTGGCACAATTTATCGTGGGATTTCTGGGAGGGCTTGGCACAAAAGGCGGAGCCATCGATATTATTTTCAGTATCATTAGCTCCCTGATCCAGATCATGGCGGGTGCCAGTTTGATCTACATGGGCATCCGACGCGCGCAAGACACACCCATCCGCTGGAAAATGGTGCGGGATGTGTTGACCGGTCGCATCATTCTTTATCTCATTTTGCTCTACATCCTGGAAATGGTGATCTTTATCCCGGCAGGATTGCTCGCCGGCGTTGGTGTCTGGCTCCTGCACATGCAACCGGAACCGACCCTGATGATGCAAGTGCTCGCGGGTGTTTTTTTTGTAGCAACGGCTATCCTCTTTATCTTTCTGGCTGTACGACTGTGGCTGGCGTATGGCACGGTGGTCGATAAAAAATCCAATCCGTGGGAAGCCGTTAAATTCTCTTTCAAGGCAACGCGCTGCAATGTCTGGAAACTGATCGGGTTGTATTTCGTGAATGTTCTGATTGCGCTTCTTTGTGTCATCACCGTCGGCATTGGATTTATCTGGGGACTCCCCTGGTTCTTTATTGCGTATGGTGAAGCCTACAAACGATTATCAACACGTCAGGATATGCGGGTTGGCTAGACACATCCCGGTTAAGGACAGGAAAGTCATAATGCTAAAACGCAGCGCGGCAGGGTTGTTGAGTTTACTGTGTTTGCCATTCCTTGCCGGTTGTTCTTTCAATCCATTTACAACAGACAATGAAATGACCGGGCGCGCAGGGCCTACGCTCGCCGGTGGTGCCATCGGTGCGGGAAGTGCGGCGTTGCTCGGTGGATCAAAATATACCATTGGTCTTGCGGGTCTCGGTGGTGCAGCGCTTGGGTATTATGTCAGCACGCTGAATTTTGCGGCAGGCGGTATCGATCAGGCAGGCGGACAAGTCTTTACGCAAGGCGACTATGTCACCATTGAATTTCCAACCGATAATATTTTTGATGAAAACACAGCCGACCTCTTGCCTGAAGCCGCTCCCGCCCTGCAAAGTACCGTGGAAGTCTTAAAGCGGTATCCCAACAATAATATTCTGGTATCCGGCAACACGAGCGGTTTTGGTACAACCCGATGGGAGCGGACCTTATCCGAAAAACGGGCGCGGGAAGTGGCTTCGTATTTATGGGCCCACGGGGTGAACGCGTTTAAAGGCGGTCCTGCCGAGTTTGATCCATCTTCCCCCACGCGCTCATTGAGTTATGTCGGGTATGGCAATTATTTTCCGATTTCAAATAATATTAAAAACGACAGCATTCGTGAAAACAGCCGGATTCAAATCACGGCGTATCCTTCGAGAGCACAGTTAAAATTGTGTAATGATCAAAAAATATTTGCGAATATTGGTGAGCGTCGAGAAGATCCCATGGATTCGACAGGACCGGTTTCTTCGAATGGATATAAAGATGAGCCGTTGCGATGATAACGCATCACTTGCCTCTATCCGTGCGTCATCCCGTTGTGCTCCTAAACGGGATCCAGCGCCTTTAGTTTTTGCATGAAAGGCGCTGGGTCCCGTCTAAAAACATGACGGGATGACGCGTGGTTGAAGGTAATATCTGAAAACTACCCACTTATCTTCCAACTACCGCTTCGGTCCCCATGTCTTTTTAACAAATCCCACTTCCGGACTGTTCTTTTCCAACTTTCCTCCCTCCGGTTTTTTTTGTTCGGGAGAAGCGGTTTTATAAAATTGCGAGAGTTTCCGCAACACAGGTGCATCACCACTCAGCATGGATTCAAGACGCTGGATGGCCACATCACGACCCAGCAAAAAACTGGTTGGATCTAACACCTGCCCACCACTCAAATCCACTGTTTTATTGCGCTCTTCCTGCTGCAGAACTTCTGTGTTCCGGCTTGCATCAATCGCTCGCCGTTTCTCATCCAGAACAAGCGACTCCATAAAACGGTGCCCTTTTTTCTGCTCCAGCACGGCGCGGGCGCTGAAGGGATTCTCTTTACTCTGGTAATCCAGAAATCGTTGTCGTTGTTTATTTTCAAGCCAGGCTTCGCGACGCAGTTTTTCTGCATTTTCTTTTAATTCCGTCGATTCCGCCTCGTTTTGCGACGCTTCTTCCCGTTTTTTGGATTCAACTTCCTGTTTTTCCTGAAGGTCTTCACGGTCCCGCTTTCGCTGTAATTCAATTTCAGCGAGTTGTTTCACACCCAGCTGAAGACCATAGGTGGGAGGCGCTTTTTCATCTTCAATCGTTTGTTTTTTCGATTCTTCTGTAATCCCCTTGCCTCTGCATGTTGCACAAATACTGCCATAGGTCGTGCCTGACCGGCCGGTCAGGTATAAAAAGGCGGTCAATGGCTTTTCCATGCCACATGCCGTACAGATGCGAGTGAACTGTGTCTTTGTCATAATAGTGAGAGTGTGCTGTCTTCAAAAAATAAGAAATGGTTGATCAACTATGGAGCGCATCATAAAGGGAAATGCGCTCTGACGCAAATGACACAAGCTAAAATAATGTGCGATTTCACTGACGGATCGTGTCAGTGCTCACCGGATTAAAGGAAATTCTTGCTATCCCCTGACATGTTAGAGTATTCTCAACAGCGCTTTAATTATTTAAAAAATGGAGAATCACAGCATGACAAAAGGGCCATCATTACAAGATCCTTTCCTGAACACCCTGCGAAAAGAAAAGGTTCCTGTTTCGATTTATCTTGTGAATGGAATCAAATTACAGGGATTGATAGAGTCATTTGATCAATTTGTCGTATTACTTAAAAATACAGTCAGTCAGATGGTGTATAAACATGCCATTTCGACCGTTGTTCCAGCTCGCAATGTTTCTTCACCCATGGATTTTAGCAATACCAGCGCTGCGAATAATATGGCGAATACCTCACCGGTGACCGAGAAAGAATAAGAGAAGACACAATTGATAATAGACCGCCCCGAAGGCGGTGAGCGCGCCGTACTGGTTCATATTGATTTTCCTGCAGACGACATGCACGAGGACCTGCCTGAATTCCAGGAACTCGCCGCATCTGCAGGAGCGCTGCCCGTTGAAATCATCACCGGATCGCGCGAGCAGCCTGATCCCAAATACTTTGTCGGGACAGGCAAGGCAGAAGAAATTCGTGCCTCGGTCAACTATCACCATGCGGAACTTGTGATCGTGAATCATGCGCTCTCGCCCGCACAGGAGCGCAATCTGGAAAAATTGTTTCAATGCCGGGTCGTGGATCGTACGGGGTTAATTCTCGATATTTTTGCCGGGCGTGCGCGAAGTTTTGAGGGGAAACTGCAAGTCGAACTGGCCATGCTGAAGCATTTATCCACTCGACTGGTACGTGGCTGGACTCACCTTGAAAGACAACGTGGCGGCATTGGCTTGCGGGGCCCTGGCGAAACCCAGCTGGAAACCGACCGGCGATTGATTCGAACACGCATCAAATTTGTAACAGAGCGCCTGCTCCGGGTTCGTAAACAACGCGAACAAAGTCGTCGTGCACGAAAACGGGCTGAAATTCCGACCGTGGCCATCGTGGGTTATACCAATGCAGGAAAATCCACCCTGTTTAACCGGCTCACCGGTGCAGACGTCTACGCGGCACATCGTTTGTTTGCAACGCTTGATCCAACCCTTCGGCGAGTTGAACTGCCCGAAACAGGACAGGCTATCCTCGCGGATACGGTCGGATTTATTCGTCATTTGCCGCATGATCTCGTGAATGCCTTTCATGCGACGCTTGAAGAAGTATGCGAAGCGGATTTATTACTGCATGTCATTGATGCACAGGATAAAAATAAACTGTCCAATCGCACAGAAGTCGATGCTGTCCTTGACAGTATTGGCGCATTACACATACCGCAGATTCTGGTCTATAACAAAATAGACAGGTGCCCGGACATGACCCCCGGCACGGATTTTGCTACACCGGATGATGTCATCCGGGTACGTGTTTCTGCAAAAACCGGCCTCGGGATGGATGAATTGATCGAAGCTATCGCAAAAACGCTCGGCAAGGATATTATCCAGAATACCGTGGTGTTATCGCCGGACAAGGCAAAATGCCGCGCGAAGTTGTATCAGGCCGGAGGTGTTGTGTCAGAAGAGATCGATCCGACGGGCCATTGGCACCTTGTCGTTCGCCTGCCTAAAAAAGAATGGGAGCGGATTCTCGGCAAGCTTTAGTTGCAGATCAGGGCCTGACATTCTAAAATTCCGTTTTAACTGGAGTCAGTAATATGCCGTGGAACGAACCCGGTAACAAAAATAATAATCAGGATCCCTGGGGTGGCAAACGAGACCCTGGCCCTCCGGATCTGGATAAAATACTGGGCAATTTTATCCGCAAACTGCGCGCATTCATTCGCACCCCCAAAATCAATGGCAGTGGCAACAACAGCAATAAACCTCCGTTGAACACAAGGGAAACCGGCTATATCCTCGGTTTTGTCCTCGGCGGGTTATTTGTTCTGTGGTTTTTGTCGGGCTTTTTTATCGTGAATCCGGCCGAAGAAGCGGTGATTTTACGCTGGGGCAGTTACACAGAAACCTTGCAACCGGGGTTGCACTGGTTTGCCCGTTTTATTGAAACCCGCACGCTTGTTGATGTCCAAAAAATTTTTTCCTTTTCCGTGCAAGGCGATTTTTTAACGAAATCGTCTGATCAAAATGATTTGCCCGCCGAAGTGGTTCAATCGGATTTGATGAAAAAAATCCCGGGCACAGCGGATCAGTCCAAAAATCTCGTCAATGTTGAATTGAATGTGCAGTACCGCATCAGTGATCCCGACGCTTATCTTTATAATCTCGTGAATCCGGATGACACCATTCAGCAAGTCGCATCGGGCGCCCTGTCCGATATCATCGGCACCATGAAACTGGACGATGCCCTGACCACCGGCCGTGAATTTTTAAGTTCTGCCGTGCTGGAACGATCCAGAGAAGTGCTAAAAAATTATAATTCAGGTCTCGACGTGATCGCCGTGACATTGCGCAAGGTACAAGCACCCGATCAGGTCCGGGCTGCCTTTAATGATGTGAATCGTGCGGATCAGGATCGTTCAACCACCATTCAGCAAGCAGCAGCGTATGCGAGCAAGGTTGTACCGATTGCACAAGGTGATGCCGCACGCATTCTGGCGGATGCCACCGGTTATCAGCAACAGGTCGTATTGAATGCGAAAGCGAATGTCGCGCGCTATCAGGCGGTTTTAAAAGGTTATTCGACTGCACCGGAAGTCACGCGCGAACGTCTGTATCTTGACACCTTGCAAACCGTTTTACAAAACACCACGAAAATTCTGGTGGATGTCAATGCGGGCAACAATCTGGTGTATTTACCCCTGGATAAATTATTAAAACAAAAAGAAACCGGACAAGGAGACAAACCATGACGCCCCACCGTATGTTGGCCACGGTCGTGGCTGCCATTGTTCTTTTGACAGTGAGCTTCAGTTTTTTCACCGTACAGGAAGGGTATGCCGCCCTGATTTTGCGTCTCGGTAAAATTGAAAAAGATTCCAAAACGCATGAACCGAAAGTGTTACGCCCCGGGTTACATGTGAAAATTCCCTTTCTGGACAGTGTGCGTCAGTTTGATATGCGCATGCAGGAATTATCTGCGACAGATGCGAGAGCATTGACGGTGGTGACCCGCGAACAAACCTATCTGGTCGTTGAATATTTTGCGAAATGGCATATCAATAACCTCGCCCGATTTTATACCAGCACAGGCGGCAGTATTACCTGGGCAGAAACACTGCTGGAACAGCGCCTGAATGATATTGTGCGAGCCGAATATGGCCGGCGAAGCAGTGATCAGGTCATATCAACCGGTCGTGCAAGTTTAATGTCAGCCATCCGTGAACAGGCTGACAAGATAGGAAAAGATCAGGGTATCAATGTTGTCGATGTCCGCATCCAGCAAATCACCCTGCCACGTGATGTGATGGATTCTGTTTTTCGACGCATGGAAACCGAGCGTAAACAATTTGCCGAAGCAAAGCGTGCCGAAGGCCTTGAAAAATCCGAAGAGATCAAGGCACTGGCTGACCAGAAAGTCACGGTGATCAAGGCCGAAGCTTCGATGCAGGCAGCAACCCTTCGTGCCAAAGGTGATCTGGATGCCTCGGAAATTTATGCCACCGCGTATGCATCCAATCCGGGTTTTTATGCTTTTTATCGCAGTTTGCAAGCTTACGAAAACAGTTTTCGGAAAAAAACCGATATTCTGGTGTTAAAACCGGAAGGACAATTCTTCACCTATTTTCATAATGCAGGTTCAGCACCCGCCAAACATTAAACAGTTAAAATTTAAAAGAGAACATCGATGGGTAAAAATATTATTATTCTGGGCGCCCAGTGGGGTGATGAGGGCAAGGGCAAGATCGTGGATCTTTTGATGGAGAATGCTTCCGTCGTCACCCGTTTTCAGGGGGGTCACAATGCGGGTCACACGCTCGTGATTGATGGGAAAAAAACCGTGTTGCGACTCATTCCATCCGGGATTTTACACAAACATGTACTCTGTCTTATCGGCAATGGTGTGGTGTTATCTCCCACGGCCTTGTTACAGGAAATTGGCGAACTGGAACGCAATGGCATCAGTGTCACTGATCGTCTTCGCATCAGTGATGCCTGCACATTGATACTGCCTTATCATGTTGCACTCGATCAGGCGCGTGAAGCCGCCAAAGGAAAAGCCGCCATTGGAACCACCGGTCGTGGCATTGGTCCGGCCTATGAAGACAAGGTGGCGCGTCGCGCCTTGCGCTTTGGTGATTTGTTCGATGAAAAAAAATTCAGTGCGAAACTCGAGGAAGTACTCAATTATCACAATTTTATTTTGGAACACTACCACCGCCACGATCCGTTGGATTTTCACGCGGTGCGTGATGGCATGCTGGCACTGGCTCCAGAATTACAACCGATGCGCGGTGATGTTCCTCTGCTTCTTTCCGAGCATCGTGCAAAAGGCAGCCACATTTTATTTGAAGGTGCGCAAGGGACGTTACTCGATATTGATCACGGCACCTACCCTTACGTGACTTCTTCAAACACTGTCGCGGGTGCTGCGAGTATCGGCAGCGGATTTGGTCCACGTTATTTTGATTATGTGCTGGGTGTGATGAAAGCTTACACCACGCGTGTTGGCGCGGGTCCTTTTCCCACTGAATTAAAAGATGAAACAGGCAAGCGTCTTGCCGAGCGTGGTAATGAATTTGGTTCTGTCACGGGTCGACCGAGACGGTGTGGGTGGCTTGATCTCGTCATTTTACGTCGTTCGATTCAGCTCAGCAGTTTTTCTGCCTTATGTGTCACAAAACTCGATGTGCTGGATGGTCTTCCAACCGTGCGTGTTTGCATCAAATACCGTCTGCATGGAAAAGAGATCACGGAGATGCCGACGGATGCAGCTGATCTTGCCGCCGCTGAACCGGTTTATGAAGATTTCCCGGGCTGGAACGAGTCAACAGTCGGTGTGAAAACGTTTTCGGCGCTTCCCAAAAACGCGCAGAATTATTTAAAGCGCATTGAGGAACTCGCGGGTATTCCGATTGATATTGTGTCGACAGGGCCGGATCGGAGGGAGACGATTGTGGTGAGGCATCCGTTGGGGAGTGTTAGTTAGAGTATCAATGACACTTTGTTCAATTATAATTTGTTTTTTAAAGTTTATATTAATCAATTAATTATGTTTCTTTCTCGACAGGTGAGAATAATTGGCAATTAATATCAAAAACATTCCCCCTGTATTATTTGATCTTTATAGAACTATAGACCATAATATAGGTATCTCATCTACCAATGGTAGAAAGAGTTGAGCCAGCGCTAAGCGTTGGCTTTTTTGTTTCTGAAGTCCCTGTTCAAGGCAACGAAAGCCATTGCCTCAATTTTTATCAGATAATCCTGAATTTTTTCGTGAAACGCGATTTGGTTATTTATTAAGGACGCGACATCATTTACGCTATGCGTAGCCATTTCAATCTCCTGTTCAGGTTGAGGTGGTTAGTGACATGAGGGGTGTTTCCGCACCTCCATGTCACGCCTTATTTAAGCAAACTTTATTTCGAAATACCAGTCTCATTTGTAAAATTTTTTACACCTTGTCAGATGACACTCAGGAGAAAAAAATGGCAACCCTGCTCCTCACTTTTTTGCTGATCATCACCATTTTTCTTTTTATCTGTCGTCACATCAAAACAGGTAACGCATTTTTGATCGGCACTTTTTTATTATTCATCATGACAGGAACAGGAATAATTTTATCGTGTTGTTTGCAGGATCTTGAATCTTTCTCCATGCAGAAAAATCCCGTTTGGAAAAAACGAAATGCAATCGTATTGCTCGGCGCAGGCACGGTAAAATCAAATGATACATTGTCTCCCCGGCCAACCTTACTCGCGTATTCACGCATTTATGAAACAGCCCGTCTTTATTTTTTATGTAAAAAAACAAACGCTCAATGCAAT
>DATIJJ010000069.1:0-36132 GCA_035478795.1 Gammaproteobacteria bacterium
GCCTGAATAAAATTGCCAATTGCAAAGTGGGAATCCAGTGGCAACAAGGGGCCCACAAACGCAAAACAGCGCGCAATTTTAATCGAAAAATGATCGGCATATTCCTCAGCCAGTTTTTCTGCAAGACGTTTGCCTTTGATATAGGCTGATTCTTTTTCACTGCGCACAAACGGCATGTCTTCTTGCAGATGACTCACGGTGAGCGGTTGTTTTCCATAAACCGCGCCGGAACTCACTAATAAAAATTTCGAAGCCTCGCATTGTTTTGCGAGATCAAGCGTTCGCTCTGTTCCATCCACAATCGTCGATAATTGTTCTTTTTCATCGATATCAGGGTGAGTGCTATTTCCTGCATGAATAATATAATTGAATGAAATAGCTGGAAATTCAAATGTACGAATATCGCCTTCGTGATAATGAATAAAAGGCTGATGGGCAAGTACCGGAAATTTTTCTTTAAATGTGTTGGCGTTTCTTGTTAAAACAGTCACATGGGCATTGAGTTGTAATGCGTGATTCGCATGGGAAAAACTTTCAAGCAACCAGTAACCAAAAAATCCGGTGCCACCCGTGATAAAAATATGTTTATTGCGAAATTCTTCCCACAGCGAGCGAGTGTGTTTTAAAATAGCATCCAGATCGTCAGACATTTTCAAAATTGATACGCTCTTTTTCAACAACCAGTGGCCGTTTCATCACGCGCGTATTGATCGAGGAAATATATTCCCCAAGCAACCCGATAAAAAACAATTGCACGGATGAAAAGAAAAATAACCCGATTAAAATAGGGGCTGTTCCGGCACTGAACGTATTCCAGAAAACACATTTCAAAATTAAAAAGACGATGGATAAAAAGAGACTGACGACGGACAGAAAAAATCCGGCCATGGTCGCAAGGCGCAGCGGAATTTTCGAATAACTCGTAATCCCCAGCATGCCAATATCATACAGCGAATAAAGATTATTTTTGGTGACACCGCGTTTTCTGACCGGCTGGTTATACGGAATTTCCGCAACTTCAAAACCAATATCCGCAATCATGCCGCGAAAGTAAGGGTAGGGATCATCATAATTCTGCAATACGTTAATCACCTGTTTGTCATACAAACCAAACCCGGTAAAATTTTTGATTAATTTAATGTCTGCAATGCGATTGATGAACGAATAACCCATGCGTCGAATCAAAAACATCAGTTTCGATTCCTGACTTTTTGGCTTGACGCCGATGACAATTTTAAAGCCTTCTTCCCATTTTTGTAAAAAATCACGAATCAGTTCCGGTGGATCCTGCAAATCGGAAACCAGCGAAATCACCGCATCGCCACGCGCTTGCAGCAACGCGTGATAGGGTGAACGAATATGCCCGAAATTACGCGAGTTCATGATCACCTTGACATTTTTATCTGTGCTCGCCAATTTTTTTAATTCATCTGCGGTGTTGTCAGTGGACGAATTATCAATAAAAATGTGTTCATAACGGTACTGTGGCAATGTCGCAAACACGGCCTTGACCTGGTGGTACAAATCAGAGACATTGCCTTCTTCGTTATAACAGGGTGTCACGATGCTGATTAATTTCACGAGTGTTCCCTCACGCCGGAATGGTTTTTTTAACAGTTACTTTCACAAATTCTTCAAATGACTGGTGAATGTGCGCCAGCATGTCCGATGTTAACCCGTGGTGACAACCGAGCAGAATACCACCGCGCATCACCTGATCGGCATTGGGATAACCGTTTTCAGCTTCCAGTCGTTTGATGTTTTGAAAACCGGGTTGTCTCAAAATATTACCGGTGAAGACTGTTCGGGTTTGAATATTTCTTTTTTCAAGAAAAATTTGCAATTCACGACGATTGAACGGTGCGCTGTCCTTTAAAGTCAATGCAAATGCCAACCAACCGGTGCGTGAATGGGGCAATTGTTTGGGTAAAATAAACCAGTCTTCATAGTGTTTAAAAAATTGTGTGTGAGCTGCAAACATTTTCTCGCGAATAGAAATATTGTCATTTAATTTTTTAAATTGCACGAGACCGAAGGCCGCGCCCATTTCAGAGGGTTCCAGATTATAACCGAGCGCTTCAAATACAAATTTCGCATCATAATCGATGCCATCGACCTGAATGTTGAAACGATTTTCAATCGCTTCCGATTCCACAAATAACGACGAACTGCGGCCCCAGCTACGCAATAATTTCGCACGTTCTGCGAGTTTATCATCATTCATGCAAAGCATCCCGCCATTGCCTGCACAATTGATCACGTGTGACCCGTAAAAACTGGTCGTGCTCATGTCGGTGTATTGTCCAACAGGCTTGCCATCTATCGTTGCACCCAGTGTGTCAGCCGAATCTTCAATCACAAATAATTTGTGACGATCAGCAATTTCCCGACATTTTTTCCAGTCAGGCAAATTGCCGAGGAGATTCGGAATCATGAGTGCCTTTGTTTTCGGCGTGATCATTTTTTCAATCTGGTCGGCATCGATATTAAACGTGCCAGGGATGACATCCACAAAAGCGGGAATCAATTTATTTTTAATGAGCGGTGCGACAGTGGTTGAAAAAGTGAGAACTGGCGTAATGACTTCTGACCCTTCGGGCAAATTCAGAATTTCAACAGCCAGATAATTTGCTGAAGAGCCTGAATTCACCATCACGCCATGTTTTTTATCAAATGAGCGGGCGACTTTTTCTTCCATTTCACGGACGTGTTTTCCCATTTGTGTGGAGGTGCGCAAGACAGAAACGACGGCGTCAATTTCTTCCTCACCATGTACGGTTTTGCCATACGGGACATGTAAAAAAGGTTGGCCACTCATGATAAATCTCCTGAATAATTAGTGAAACGTTGAATTTGATCGAGCGTCACATCGCGCATATTTTTATTTGCTTGCCAGGCTTTGTACCAGCTAACGGTTTCTGTTAAACCTTTTTCGATAGTCCAGCGCGGATGCCAGTTCAGTTTTTCTTTTGCCTTACCACAATCGAGTTTTAAATAATGCGCTTCATGGGGTTTTGGATTTTTGTCTTGCTGCCAGGTATCAGGGTGTTGCCAGAGATTAAAAATAAAATCGGTAATCCAGCGAACCGGTTTGGCATCCTTTTCATCCGGCCCAAAATTCCAGCCTTCGGCATAGTGTTTCGGGGATGAGTAAAGTTTTTCAGCCAGTAATAAATAACCACCCAGCGGTTCCAGCACATGTTGCCAGGGACGCGTGCTGTCGGGATTGCGCAATGTCACCGGTTTTTTTTCAATACACGCTTTGATGATATCCGGGATTAAACGATCCGCCGCCCAATCACCACCACCAATCACATTTCCCGCCCGAACCGAGGCGAGTGCGATGGGCGAATCACCGTAAAAATACGAATGTCGAAAGGCAGATGTCACGAGTTCTGCGCAGGCTTTACTGTTGCTGTAAGGATCATGTCCACCTAATCGATCATCTTCTGTATAACCGCGTTCCCACTCTTTATTTTCATAACATTTGTCTGTGGTGACATTGATAATGGTTCTAACACTCGGCGTTTGTTTGCAAGCTTCAAGCAGATGAACAGTACCCATGACATTGGTAGCGTAAGTTTCAATGGGTGCTTCGTAGGAATAGCGAACGAGAGGTTGTGCTGCCATGTGAATAATGATTTCAGGCTGTGTTTCTGTGACGGCTTTTTTCACCTGATTAAAATCGCGCAGATCACCCATTATACTTTGCATGCCGGATGCCACATTTGCCAGGGTGAAGAGATTCGGATTTGTCGGAGGTGGCAGTGCAAAACCGCTCACATCAGCGCCCAGCTGTTGCAACCAGAGCGTGAGCCAGCTTCCCTTGAAACCGGTATGGCCTGTGACCAGCACTTTTTTATTTTTCCAGAACATAGACAATTACCAGATTTTCCAGGGCGCGCGCGCCTCTTTCCATAATTCTTCCAGATGATTTTTATCACGCAGCGTATCCATCGCATGCCAGAACCCATCGTGTTTAAACGCAGACAATTTGCCATCCTGCGCGAGATTTTCCAGCGGATGTTTTTCCCAGATGGTTTCATCATCTTTAATATAATCGATGGCTTTGGGCGAAATCACAAAAAACCCGCCATTGATCCAGCCGCCATCGCCTTGCGGTTTTTCCATAAAACCACGTATTTTTTCCTGATGAATATTGAGCGCTCCGAAACGCCCGGGCGGTTGGGTGGCAGTCAGGGTCACGAGGGAATTCTGATTTTTATGGAAGTCAATGAGCGCCTTGATATTGATATCGGCCACACCATCGCCGTAGGTAAAACAAAAATCTTCATTGGGATTGAGGTAAGGCGCAATGCGTTTCAATCGCCCGCCGGTCATGGTATTTTCGCCGGTTTCAACGAGGGTAATACGCCATTTTTCAGCGAAATTCTGGTGGACTTCAGTCTGGTTGGTAGTCATATCGAACGTGACATCGGACATATGCAGGAAATAATTCGCGAAATATTCCTTGATCAGATAGCCCTTGTAGCCGAGACAAATGATGAAGTCGTTGATCCCGAAGGCGGAATAGATTTTCATGATGTGCCAGATGATGGGCTTGCCGCCGATTTCAATCATGGGCTTGGGTTTCACGATGGTTTCTTCACTGATCCGTGTGCCGAGTCCCCCGGCCAGGATGACTGCTTTCATTGGCCAACACCCTCATTTTCAATACTGATTGCGCATGATGCAATAAGTGATTAATATAATGCAACAAAAAAGTAACGCCATCCCGGTAATCTTTTGATTTTAAGGTGAATTTAAAACGGAAGCCTCATGCATCGGATCAATGAACAGGAAAAATCTCACGCTCTGCTGGAAATGGCTGTTATTTTATCCTTTTTTGTCTGGCTCATCTGGAATTGTTTTTATGGGGAACGCATTCCGGAAGCCCATGGCATCGGATTTGATGGTGTATTGTATGCAAGCATGGCGGAGCATTTTCCTGCATTTATTTTTCATCATGCGCAGTCTGCTTATTCCATACAAAGAATGTTACCTTCCGGCATTATTTACTATGTGATCCGGTTATTTCATTTCTCTGTTAAACACGAACAAATGCCATTTGTTTTTTCAATCTATAACACAGTTATTTTGACACTGGCTGTGTATTTCTGGCATAAGATTGCGAATTTTCTGCGATGGAATGGCCAGGTCAGGATCCTGAGTTTTTGCGGGTTATTTTTGAATTATGCCATTTTGAAGATGAATACCTATGATCCTGTTTTAACTGACACCAGTGCATTTGTCTGTAGTCTTGCCATGTTGTATTTCTATCTGACAGATATAAAATGGGCGCTTTTGTTAACGACTATTGTGGGAACTTTTATTTTTCCGACACTCATGCTGGCCGGGTTAGTGTTATTTATTTTTTTAAACAAGGACCAGAATAAATCGTACAGGCCGGTTGAAAATAATCAGTTCGCGTCTGTTATCCTTTCGCTTGTTTGCGCGCTGCTTTTGAGTATGGCCATTTTTGTGATTTACCGAAAATGGGGACAGCAGGGTTTTGCGCTGGGAAGCTACTATCAATCGCCTGTGCTATACATCAGTTTGTTTGCTGTTTTTATTTTTCTTTATCAGATATTTTATCCAGTTGTTGAAAATGGAAAACAAACGGTAAGCACTGTTTTTCGTCAGGCAATGAGCTATCGTTTGATTGTTGCAGTCGTGCTGGGTCTTTTTTTAAAATTTCTGGTGGCCTGTCTTGCGTCACCAAAAGCGGGGCCGATGACGCTGGCCGTTTTTCTAAAAACCATTTTCATTAATTCACTTGCCTATCCATTTATTTTTTTGGTGAGCCATATTATTTATTATGGACCTGTTGTTTGTTTGATTGTTTTTTTCTGGCGGGAGGTCATTCGCTACCTGAAAAGTCGGGAAGACACGGGACTTTTTGTGCTGGCAGTGTGTTATTCAATTTTGTTGATTGATACAGAAGCTCGCCAGATTATTAATTTTTTGCCGGTGATCGCGATCGGGCTTTTCCAGGTGTTAAATAAAAAACACATTCCACTGCCATTTGTTTTTTCATTTCTTGGGCTGGATTTGTTGTTATCGAGATGCTGGCTGCCCTTGTCGCATGGCTGGGCATCTCTTTTAACCAATCCTCCGGAAGTGACATTGGCTTTTCCAATGCAATGGTATTTTATGAGTTTTGGACCCTGGATGTCTCATAGTATGTATCTGATTTTTTTATTGGTGAGTGTTATTTCTCTCATGACGATTCGATTATTCACAAACAAACTGAAGCCTCTGACATGAAAATAAAAGTAAACGATTACATCGCCGCCTTTCTGCACGCACAAGGTATCACCCATGTGTTTGAAATGGCAGGCGGCATGATTACGCAAATGCTGGATGCGATTTATAAACTGGATAAAACTAAAATCATCAGCGTGCATCATGAACAAACCGCTGCCTTTGCAGCCGATGCCTCGGGGCGTTTAACGGGAAAACCTGGTATTGCATTTGCAACCAGCGGCCCGGGGGCGACGAATTTACTGACTGGAATCGGCAGTTGTTATTTTGATTCATCCCCTGCGATTTTTATCACGGGACAAGTGAATACGCATGAATTGAAAGGCGATCGACCGATACGACAACTCGGGTTTCAGGAAACGGATATTCTGTCGATGGCAGCCCCCATTACGAAAAAATGTTACAAGGTCATGCATGCAGAAGAATTTGAAGCCTGTCTGATAGATGCATATAGGACCGCAATCAGTGGCAGGCCGGGCCCTGTGTTGATTGATTTGCCGATGAATTTACAGCGTGTTGAAATTGAGGTAGCACCGATTCAAAAAATTGAAAAAATCATCACACCTTCTACTGTCGATGACATGGATTTTTCCCATTTAATACGCGATATCAAACAGGCGAAAAAACCGCTTGTTCTGCTGGGTAATGGCGTTCATTGTGCGAATGCTGAAGACAAAATAAAACACCTGATCGAACAATTAAATGTGCCTGTCGTCACCTCACTCCTCGGTCTTGATCTTTTACCGTATCATCATCCACTGCGAATTGGTTTTATTGGAAGTTACGGCAATCGCTGGGCGAATCTTGCGATGGGCAATTGTGACTTGCTGATCGTCCTTGGCAGTCGGCTGGATATTCGACAAACGGGTGCGGATGTGGATTTTTTTGCAGATAAGAAAATTTATCACGTGGATTGTTATTCGCCTGAAATCAATAATCGTTTAAAAAATTGTTATCCCTTCGCGATGGATTTGAATGAATTTGTTGAACGGATGAATCAGCAATTATCAGGTCATTCAATTACACTACAGGATGCGTGGATTCGTGAATTGCACGAATTAAAAGAAACCTGGCCTGACACAGAAGAAATTAAAAATATCAAAGGCATCAATCCGAATTATTTACTCCATGAATTATCGCAATGGTCAGGAAAAGCGGCGGGTTATCTTGCGGATGTGGGCAATCACCAGATGTGGGCGGCGCAGTCGCTTGAATTGCTGGAAGATCAATTTTTTATGACATCAGGCGGGATGGGGGCGATGGGTTTTTCGCTTCCGGCAGCGATTGGGGCGTCCCTTGCGTCAGGAGGTAAACCGGTTGTTGTGATTGTTGGCGATGGCAGTTTTCAGGTAAACATTCAGGAATTGCAGACCATTGTACGCAATAAATTACCGATCAAAATCGTCGTGTTAAATAACCATAGTTTGGGCATGATTCGCCAGTTTCAGGATAATTATTTTGAAGGGCGTTATCAGTCGACACTTTGGGGTTACAGTGCGCCGGATTTTGCGGCGATTGCGGCAGCTTATCAGATTCCATCCGGCAGTGTCGAAGACCCGGATGATTTGTCAGAGGCACTGGACGCGCTATGGGCAAATCCGGATGAGCCGTATGTCTTGCAAGTGATGATTGATACGCGGGCGAATGCGTATCCGAAAATTGCATTCGGAAAACCAATTACGGAGATGGAACCGTTTGTGAGTCCTGTCGCGATGGAAGGGACATAAGCAGCCGACTGAGGATTTGTCTGTAACCTATTGAATGTACAATGAAATTTCTATTTCGTCACTTGGCCTTTTGCGCGTTAAAATAGTAACTTATTGAATATACTGACAATTTTATTTTTGGTCGATTGGCCGATTTTTGGGGTTTTTAGCCTAACTATATGATTGTACTATGGTTTTTACAATTTTAAGCCACAGCCTCCATCGTTTCCACCACCGCCTCCGCCTGTTCCATCGTCAAATGCGGCCCCATCGGCAAGCTCAACACTTCACGATGAATTTTTTCACTGACCGGTAATGCATAGTGTGCCATCTCCTGATACGCTTTTTGTTTATGCGGCGGAACGGGATAATGAATTAACGTATGGATGCCTTTTTCCAATAATTTTGTTTGAAGTGCATCACGATTCGGATGACGAATGACATACAAATGCCACGCGGAATGACAGTCATCGAGGATTGAAGGCAACACGAGATTTTTTTCGGGCAAATTCGCCTGATAAAAATCGGCAATTTTACCGCGACGCGCATTCCATGCATCCAGATGTTTTAATTTCACACGTAAAATTGCCGCCTGATATTCATCCAGTCTGGAATTGGTGCCGCGTTCTTCATTGTGATATTTAATTTTCGAACCGTAATTTCGTAATGTTTTGACACGTTCGGCGATCACAGGATCATTCGTGGTAATCGCACCGCCATCACCAAATGCACCCAGATTTTTTCCCGGATAAAAACTGAAACCGGCCGCATCACCGAGGGCTCCGGCTTTTTTACCCTGATACGTTGCGCCATGCGCTTGTGCCGCATCTTCAATCACTTTCAGATTATATTTTTTAGCGAGTTTTAAAATCGGCGCCATCTCTGCTGTTTGCCCGTATAAATGAACGACCATAATCGCTTTTGTTTTAGGCGTGATGGCCGCTTCAATTAACGTCGGGTCAATGTTGTATGTGCGAATATCCGGTTCAACCGGCACGACTTTTGCACCGACTTGCGTCACAGCGAGCCATGATGCAATGTAGGTGTTTGATGGCACAATAACTTCATCATTGTCGCCAATTTCATACGCACGCAAAATCAATTCCAGTGCCTGCAAACCATTCGCCACACCCATTGCAAAGGGTGTGCCGCAATAATCGGCAAATTCCTTTTCAAACGAGGCGAGCTCCATCCCGAGTAAATACCACCCGGAATTCATTACACGGAAATACGCTTCATCGAGTTCGGTTTTTAATTCCTGATAGGGCGCTTTTAAATCCAGAAACGGGATGGATTTTTCAGTGATCATTTGCCGGAATTCCTTGTTGAATCTGTTGAAAATGCAGTGAAGACATGACAATGCTGTGCGGACGGATTTTAGTATTTTCGAATGCGCGCCAGACGTAGGAACCAATAATACCGAGGCCCATCGCATTCAACGCCGCGAAAAAAACAATCACAATAATGGTTGTGGTGTAACCAGGGATAGGAATCGCGCCACTTAATTTGGTAATAATCACAATCAGGGCGAAGAGGGCGGACAGCAAAATGCCCGTGAGACCAATAAAATATAAAAATCGAATGGGTAAATCAGAAAAAGCAAATGAACTGTCCATCGCGTATTTTATTTTTTTACGTAAACTCCAGGCGCTCTTGCCGTGCTGGCGTTCGAGGCGTTCGTAGCTGATTAATTTACGTTTGAATCCCAGCCAAAGTGCCAATCCGATCAGGGAACTGTTTAATTCATTTAATTGCAATAACTGATTTCGAAAGGCAAGATTACAGCCAAAAATATCAATACCGCCTTCGGGCATGTCTTTTTGCACGAATTTTTTATACAAATACCAGTAGAGTTTGGCAGGTACTTTCTGGCGTAACGGATCCTGTCTGCTTTTTCGGATGCCAAACGTCACATCGATGTCTTCTCTCGTGAGTGTTTTAAAAAATTCAAGCACGAGTACGGGCGGTTCCTGTAAATCTGCAGCCATCACCGCAAAATAAGACCCGGTTGCGGCCTGAAGACCTGCGCGAATGGCGGCGTATGAGCCGAAATTTCGGGAAAGTAGCAATAATTTTGACTGAAATTGACAGGCAGGGAGGTGAGTTTTTAAAAGAGCATATGATTGATCCGGGCTGCCATCGACGACAAAAACGGCTTCCAGTTGCCCATCGAGATCCCTGTTCAATTTTTCAATGGCTTCAAGTAACGAAGGAATCGATTCTTCATTTTTATAAACGGGAATAACGAGCGAGTAGGGAGTCGTTGCCATGCGTTATGCTCTTACCAATAAAAACACACCCGTCAGAATAAAGGCGATGGCGATCATTTGATACGACCCAAAAGGCTCATTCCAGAGGAGATGCGCAATAATGGCAACGGCCACATAACTCATTGAGACTGAAGGAAAAGCGATCGAAACCGGGATTTTCTTCAGGGCGAAAATATAAAACAGGGCTGAGGCGAAATAGCAGCCAAGACCCAGGATAACATACGGCTGGAAAAGCGGGATGCCGGATGAATCCGCCACACTTAAGGTCCCGGTCTTCAGAGCGACCTGGCCTGCCACACCGATTAAAATAGCTGTAAATAGACAGACATAATAGATTAACATACGACTCCAGTGCCAATACGCGTTACAATCGCGGCATTGTAGCAAAGACCGGGCTGAAATTGAATAATAACGTTGTAACAGGTTGTAACTTCATGGAAAACAGGAAACGATTTTATCTTCCGCAACTGGACGGGTTGCGGTTTTTAGCCTTTTTTCTGGTCTATCTTCATCATTTCCCGTCGGCGGAGGGTTATTTTGCGCCGAAATCATTCGCCCATTTCGCATTGCAAAAAATACATCAGTTTGGCTGGATCGGGGTGGATGTGTTTTTATGTTTAAGTTCATTCCTCCTAACGTCATTGCTCATCATGGAGCATCAAAAAACAGGCCGGATTTCCATTAAACAGTTTTTCATTCGCCGTGCTCTTCGCATCTGGCCTTTGTATTATCTGATGTTGATATTGTCATTCACTGTCTTTCCAGCGACGAATTTTTTTTCGCCTGCATTGCATACAGCCAGCTATTCTGCCATGGTGAAAGAACAGCTTTTGCCGTTTTCTGTTTTTATGGGTAATTTCTCATATGGATTGTTTTATGGGTAATTTCTCATATGGATTGCATACCGGTTCCATGACAGTGGCTTTTGCGCCACTTTGGACCGTTTCACTGGAGGAGCAATTTTATATATTTTGGCCTATTTTATTGTTTATTTTATTGCCGCGAGATAAAAAATGGTTTTTCATTGCGCTTGGAGGCCTGGTTGTTCTCAGCATTGCCGTTCGATTTTATATTTTTAAAAATCATATACCCTATCCTTTTATCTGGGTATTTACCCTGGCGCGTCTTGATCCGTTTGCGCTGGGCGCGGTCATGAGTTATCTCTATCTGAATCCACGTATCAAACCGCATCCTGTATTGGCTTTGTGTGCGGCAATCCTTATTTTCAAGGCAGTGATTTCTTTACCTTCCATTGAGGCTTATTCCGGAAATGCATTCTGGCAATTATTTGCAGTGGATTTTGCGGCGTGTTTGTTAATTTATACAGCGTTGTATTCCAACCGGCTGGGGAAACTTCTTTCGATCAGGGTGATTTCATGGCTCGGAAAAATTTCGTTTGGTCTGTATGTGTTTCATGACCTGATGATTCAGGTGACATTTGCATATATCATGCCGTATTTTCTACGAGGACAGAATTTTGGAAATGCATCGCTCAAAATCTGGTGTCTTTTTTTCATCATAACGCTCAGTCTGACGATTGCCTGTGCTGCTTTATCCTATTATGGATTTGAAAGGCATTTTCTTAAATGGAAGACGCGTTTTACTGTCATTGCCTCTCGTCCGGCGTGATGATTGACGATGTGAGTTGATTTGCGATATATTGCCTTACTTTTACGTATTTTTGTGTTCATCATGAAGCAAATCAAACGGGCAAATCAGTTTTCGTTATCATTATTCCTCGCTGTTCTTTTCATGGGGATTATTGGTGTCGTCAGCTATAGCTTGTTAAATCACTTTACGATCGAACCCTTTTTTGCAAAAGAGCGCAATGTTTATATCAGTTGTATTCTGGCATTGCTACCTGTTTGCTTGATGAGTGTAAAACTCTCCACACGATATGTCTTGCCAACATCAATCACGATGGGTGTGATTTCAATCGGGTTGTTATGTTGGCTGGTTATTACGCCTGCTTTTTTATCGATATGGCGTGTTGCAATTCTGTTTGGATATCCTGTTCTTTATGGCGTGGTATTTTTTAAAACGCCTTTTCAGCAATTATTTATTTTTGCATTCGTATATATGATTTGCATAGTTTCTACGCCGCGTCTCTTGCGGAATACTTTTAAAATACCCGGTCGCAGGCAAGGTTTATTTTGGCTTTTTTTGCTGACATTCAGTGCATTATTGATTTTTTCACAAAGTATTTCCGGACTTGCTGCAGTAGGCGAAAAAGGAGAGCAATGGTATGCAGATTTTGAGCCTGTGCTCTATTCCATCTCGCAAGTGGTTGGTGGCAAGACCTTACTGTCAGATTTATCCGCGCAGTATGGTTTGTATGCGGAATGGATTGCCCCTCTTTTCAGAATCATCGGTTTTTCTCTTTTCAAGGTAACATTTCTTTTTGCTTTAATGGAAGCGGTTGCCTTTCTTGCATTAACATCTGTATTTTTTAAGCTATCCCGATCGATACTGATCAGGTTATGCTGGGTGGCAAGTTGCATGCTTCTTTTTGGATTTGCCTTTCAAAATTACACGAGTTATGGCATCCATGATCCTTATTATCAATATTTTCCCATTCGTTTATTTTTTCCAGCCATTTCTGTATTTTTATTTTGGAAATGGATCTCAGGCCAATTGCAATTTGGAAATACGATTGCGTTTTCTCTCTTTTTAACCGCTGGAGTGATCTGGAATCTGGATTCAGGTATCCCGGCTTTGGGAAGTTTTTTTGTGTATCTTCTTCTTTCAATATTTTTTACAAAAGGAATGCAAAGAAAGCAGGGATGCAAAATCCTGGGTGTGGCCATGCTGAGTGTTTTTTCTGCCATGGCTTTTTTTGTGCTGTATTTGTCTTTCAAGGCTGATACGCCTGTCATGTGGGGTGACTGGATACGGTTTCAGCGTCTCTATTATGGGTCAGGTTTATTTGCCATGCCTTTGTTTTTTGTCTCACATCCATGGATGGTGGTTATCATCGTGTACATGATCGGTATCATTGGATATATGCGTTCTGCTTTGGAAAACACAACGGATTGTTTTTGGAAGTTAATGTTATACCTCAGTGTATTAGGACTCGGGTTATTTGCCTATTATCAGCATCGTTCCAGTGAAATTGTATTCATGGCAGTTATTTGGCCTGCTCTTTTTATGGCGTATGCGGGCGTGGAGCGATTTATCAGTTATATCATTCATGAACAATTGCCGAAAAAATGGATGCTGGCAGTAGTGCCCGTCTTGCTGATTGGTTTTGCGTTTTGTAGTTTCCTTGTTTACAAAGCGCCTGCCATGATGGGTCTTGCTGTACATAATTGGCATATGGCATTTGCCAAAACGCAAACGCCTGTCTTTGAAAATATGATTTTTATGCGCAACAGAATCTCCGAACAGGACAGACAGTCAGTGGTCATTATCAGCAAGCTTCAGGCATTATATTTTGGAGAACTGGGCATGGCTTCCTCTATAAAAGGACCAGGTATAGCAGAGTCTTTTTTACCGGAAGAGCAGGCTGTGATTGTCCAGCGGATTCGCACAACAAGACCGTCTATTATTTTTTTACAAGATGAAATAACAACACCTGTGTTTGATCCAGGGGTAGAAAAGCAACTGAAAGATATTCTTAAAAAAGAATATAAATTGATTGAAAGTAGCCCGTATGGGATGCAATATTTTCGAGCCCGGCGGCAGGGACAGTCGGGTTTATAGATTGACGATATGGACTGATTTACGATACATTGCGTGTTTATAAAAAATACAGAGGGTAGTATGAGTCGTATGAAAGGAATTATTCTGGCAGGGGGTTCAGGGACAAGACTTTATCCCATTACCAAACACGTTAATAAACATCTGTTGCCTGTTTATGATAAGCCCATGATTTATTACCCGTTATCAACACTCATGCTGGCCGGGATAAAAGAAATTCTTCTCATTACCACCCCGCGAGACCTTCCCGCCTACCGGGAATTATTCGGTGATGGCTCGCACCTTGGCATTCGTATTGAATACGCAGAACAGCCGAGACCCGAAGGACTCGCCCAGGCATTTATTATTGGCGAATCGTTTATCGGTAAGGATAATGTCTGCCTGACGCTCGGTGACAATATTTTTTATGGCACCGAATTTGCAGTGCATCTTGAAAGTGCGCAGAAGAAATTACCCGGTGCAGTGGTATTTGCCTATTATGTGCAGGATCCGGAACGTTATGGTGTCGTCGATTTTGATGAAAATGGCCGTGTGCGTGATCTCGTTGAAAAACCCGCTAATCCGCCGTCGAATTTTGCAGTGACCGGATTGTATTTTTACGATCATCATGTCGTGGAATATGCCAAAACACTGAAACCATCCGCGAGAGGAGAGCTCGAAATTACCGATCTGAATCGAATTTATTTACAAAATAATGCACTGAATGTCCAAATGATGGGAAGAGGGTATGCATGGCTTGATACCGGCACCTGTCGTTCATTGTTGGAAGCCTCACAATTTGTGTCCATTCTCGAAGAACGTCAGGGTTTGCGTATTGCGTGCCCTGAAGAAATTGCCTGGCATAAGGGCTATATCACGAGTGATGCATTGAAAAAACTGGCAGAACCGCTAGCTAAAAACAGTTACGGACAATATTTGCTAAAACTCGCAAACACAGATCAACCTAATGTTAAAAAAAATGTTTCTAAAAAAAATATTAAAATTGGAATGGATGCATGAGCCATTACACACCTCAAAATATATTGGTAACGGGTGGTGCCGGATTTATTGGTTGTAATTATGTTCGCACTGTTCTTGCAAAACACCCCGATGTGAAAATAATTAATCTGGATAAATTGACGTATGCGGGTTCTGAAAAAAATCTGGTGGAAGTGAAAAATAATCCTCGTCATGTTTTTATTCACGGTGATATTGCTGATCGCGCATTGATCGATACATTATTACGCGAACATGACATTGATACCATTGTGCATTTTGCCGCAGAAAGCCATGTCGATCGTTCGATTAGCGGTCCTGCGCTTTTTATTCAAACCAATATTATTGGAACGTTTACCTTGTTGGAAGCAGCCAGAGCCTACTGGCTGCTTGAGAAAAAAAAGTCAGAAGCAGAGTGTCGATTTCATCATGTTTCAACCGATGAAGTGTATGGCACATTAACAGCAGATGATGCGCCTTTTACAGAACAATCGCCGTATCAACCCAATTCACCGTATTCGGCATCGAAGGCCAGTTCCGATCATCTGGTGCGTGCGTATTTTCATACGTATCATTTGCCGGTTGTGACGACCAATTGTTCGAATAATTATGGCCCGTATCAGCATATGGAAAAATTGATTCCAACCATTATTCATGCCTGTTTAAATCAAAAGCCCATTCCCATTTATAACGACGGCAGCAATATTCGTGACTGGCTTTATGTCGAGGATCATTGCGAAGCGCTCGATGTCGTTCTCCGACACGGAAAATCGGGTGAAACCTGGAACATTGGCGGCAATAACGAATGGTCGAATTTGAATGTGGTGAAACAGATTGTTTCGCTGATGGATGAACGATTTCCCGAGAATGCACCGCATGCAAAATTGATTCAATTTGTGAAAGATCGGCCGGGGCATGACTGGCGGTATGCCATTGATCCTTCAAGAATGCGTGATGAATTACACTGGCAGCCGAAACATGATTTTGCAAGCGGTATTCGGGCAACGGTTGAGTGGTATCTTTCGGATTGTAAAATGACAGGAGGTTTGTTGTGCGAGCCATCGAAATAAATCAGGCGGAAAAGAATTATAAAAGAATAGAATATGGGCTTGTTTTTTTATTTTTTTTCTGGTTGATCTGGGGAATTTTCTCAAAAGATAAAATGCCTGCGGTGGATGGTCTTGGGTGGGATGGCGTATCATACGCTAATATCGCAAGAGAATTTCCGCAGTGGGTGCTGCATAATCTGTTATCGGAATACAGGCTACAGAGAATTTTGCCTTCTGGTATTATTTATTTTTTTACAAAAATAGCACATGTTTCGCTGTCTGTTTCTCGTATGCCGATGGCGTTCTCAATTTATAATACCGTTTTGCTTGGGTTTTCCGTTTTTATCTGGCGTGCTATTGCAACAAGGCTCCAATGGCGTCCGGAAGTGCGTCTTGTCAGTTTCGCCGGGTTGTTTTTAAATTATGCCATTTTAAAAATGAATACCTACTATCCGGTATTGACTGACACAAGCGCATTCTTTTGTGGGTTATTAATGCTTTATTTTTTTATTGCAGGAAAAAATTATTTTGTATTATTAACAAGTATTATCAGTGCGTTTGTTTTTCCAACTTTATTATATGTCGGATTGATTTTGTTTGTTTTTCCACGAGAAAAAGTAAAAAATCCTGTGAGTGAGTCCTCCTTTTTTTCCAGGGATGGGCTATTTTTTGCAGCCCTGATCGCAGCTTTTGTTGTTATGCTGAGCCTTGTGTTTAATTATCGAATGGAACACAAGGAAGGTTTTGCACTGGGTGCCATTTTTTCAATGCCTGTTTTATTTTTCAGTGCGACGGCTTTATTTGGATATTTGTTTCTCGCCTTGTGTCCTCTTTATGTCAATTATGTCAAGGTGCTGAATCAGATAAAAACAGCCTCCTGGTTTCGTGTGATGATTGCCTGTTTTGTGTTTGTTTTTATTAAAAGCGTTATTCATTCTTTTTCATCCGGAGAGGCCGGACCATTGACGCCACGACTTTTTTTGCATGTGATTACGATAAGAGCAATTGCCTATCCTTTTATTTTTTTAATTTCGGATGTTCTTTATTATGGTCCTGTTGTTTGTCTTCTGATTTATTTTTGGAAAGAAGTAGCAGGTTGGTTAAAAAATAATAATTTTACTCTTTTGATTATCACAGCGTTTTATGTGATTTTATCAATCGATTCTGAAGCGAGACAGGTTATTAATTTTTTACCGATAGCTGTTTTTGCTGTGGCTGAAGTATTAAATCAACAAAAATTATCTGCCCGATTTACTTATGGCTTTATTATTCTGAGTCTCCTGATATCCAGGTTCTGGCTGCCTTTAAATCATGGCGAATGGCCCTCTCTTTTCACCAACCCGCCACAGGTGACTCTGGAATTTCCAATGCAATGGTATTTCATGAGTCAGGCACCCTGGATGTCTCATGCAATGTATGTGGTTGCCAGCATCACTGTGATGATGGTTTTCCTTGCTGTTTATAGCCTGTTGAAACGCGAAGTCAGGCCAGACACAGCGTTGTCACAGGATTTTTCCCGAGCATGAATTATTTAAAGTCGCACAAAAATGAAATAACTATTTTTTTTGTGTTTTTATTTGCGCCCTGGTTTTTATGCTATGACCCATTCACCATGATCATGGGTGATAACTGGCGCGCTGCTTTTCCTGCTTATCAATTAACGATTGAAAAAATATTTTCAGGCAGCTCATTGCTGTGGAATGAATATATATTGGGCGGGCATCCATTTTTGGCTGAAATTGTGAATGGGGTTTTATATCCGCCCAGATGGGTTATCTATGCCATACTGCCTGTCAAATGGGCTTATACTGTTACCATTTTGTTACATTTTTCGATGACAGGCTGGTTTACCTGGCTTTATCTGCGTTCCATTCATATTTCAAAATTAACGGCATTCTGGGGCGGCATGATTTTGATGCTTTCACCCATCTATCGTATTCAGATTCTGGATTCGATTTCACTCTTGCATACCATTACCTGGTTTCCCCTGATTCTCTATTTTATGGAAAAAAGAATTGTTTCAGGCGAAAAAAAATTCCTGTTATTGGCTGCATCTGCTTTTGTGGTTCAAATTCTGGCAGGGTTCACACAAGATAGTTTTTATACTGCAATGGCTGTTGTGATCTATACGGCGCTTCGTTATTGCAATCAACATGAACAAATAACCCTCTGTGTGAAAGATTTTATCTATGATATGTTTTTTTTCGGACTCATTGTTTTTTCATTTTCAGCCATACAGCTATTGCCTACAGAAGAACTGTTGTCAGTGACACAGCATTACCAGTTAAGCTGGAATTTGATAGAACAATTTTCAGCGCCTCCCATGGGTTTTTTAACCTTTATCAATCCATTTGTATGGGGTGGTTTCAAAGAAGGTGTCGGTATTCAGACGCATTACTATCTTGCAACATTCACCAGTAATAATTATTCAGGAATAGTCACTTTATTGTTTGCAATATATGCACTGAAATTCTGGAAAAATAATTTAATAAAAATCTGGTCTTTTTTGTTGGCGCTGTCTTTGGTGATAGCACTCGGTGTTCATGTGATGCCTGTTGCGAAATTATTATTTAATTTTCCCCTGACGCATGAATTTAGATTTCATACCCGAATCTATTTCATATCGAGCATGGCAATGGTTGTTTTATTTTCCTATGGGCTGGATCAGATTCTGAAGCTCGATAAAAAATCCATGTGCAAGCAAATAAATACTATTTTGAAATATGGTGTTGTATTGGAAGCGCTGGTTTTTGTTTTTATATGCAGATTAATCATTAAAATTAATTCATTTAAGGATATTCCTGACACAATCAGTTATCTGAATTATTATGATTTAAGTCAGTACTATCAATTCAGCAATATGGCCTTGTTTGGACCGTTTATTATCTTTTCGGGTATTGCTGTTTTGCTTTGGTTTTTGCCGCGAGTGAAACAAAAATTACCTGTTTTGATTGCCTTGATGGTTGTCACTTTTTTTGAATTATGGGCGATTTCCAGTGGTTTTTTGACGGAATCTGAAATTGTTTCTCCGTATAAAAATGCCTTGTTAAAAGTGAAATCTCTATTGCAGCCAACAGACAGGATGATGTTGATACATTACACCGGCATGCAGGACGCATCTGCCATGTTGTATCAAATGCAAAGCCTGAATGGATTTGTCGCCTTTGATGAAAGAAGCATTGCGTCAATTCGACCTGGTATTTCATCGCTGGCTGATATTTCTGATCCATCTTTTTTTCTTGATCAGATAAAAAATCATCCTGATTTTCTTTCAATGCTGGGATTAAAATATTTTATTATTGACCATTTTTATAGAGATGATGTGGAGAAAATGGGCCGCTATAAACAAATATTTTCCAGTGGTGATTATACGGTATATGAAAATCCCTCTGTCAAATTCAGAGTCTATTCTGTCAAAGATGTGCGAGAGGAAAATAAAATTTCATATCGCGATGTGGATTTTAATTCGATGGCTGTTTTAAATCATGTGCCTGCAGATGTTCGTGAAGTGGGAGCTGCTGCTATTCGAAAATTAATATATAAATCGGGCGATGTGAATGTGAGTGTAAATTGTCCGGCAGATAAATGCCTTGTGATATTATCAGAATCTTTTTTTCCTGGATGGAAGGCATTGGTTGATGGCAAGAAAAGTTATCTATACAAAGTGAATGATTTGATTATGGGTACATTCGTAGATAAAGGCGAGCATTGGGTCAGATTTTATTACTTGCCTCGAAGCGTTATTGTTGGAATTTGTCTTTTTATGTTTGGATTAATCTGGGTTCCTCTCTGGATGATCTGGCCACGGAAACATGTTCATGAAAAATGAAAACGAAATCAATCAATTTGCCTTATCGTTGCTGCTGGTCATTTTTTCGTTAATGCTTTTTATTGCTCTGGAAAGTCTTTTGTTGAATCAAAGCCAACTGGCTCATTTTACAAAAGAACGTTACATTTACATGAGTTGTCTTGCTTTGTTACTGCCGCTTTGTCTGGGCTGTATCAAACTTTCTTTTCAGGTATTGCCTGAGCCAGTTAAAAAAATACCTGTTTTTATGATGGTGATGACCGGGTGGCTGGTATTTTGGATAGTAGCCATCCCTGCCATTTCGGCATTCTGGCTGCTTGTTCTTTATGGCCAACCTGTTCTCTATGCGCCATTTAAACATCCCCTCGTGATGTTAAGCCTGTTTGTTGCGATGGTCTTGATTGCTTGTCTGATTGCATTGCCCGGTTTGTTGAAAAAAATAAAGACTGAATCGGGGAAAAGTTGGCAACTATTCTGGATTATTTTATTGGTTTTGTTGACAGGGCTGGTCGGTTCACAACACGTTTCCGGACTGGCTGCTGTGCAAATTGAGGCGCCAAGGTGGGACGCCAATTTTGAACCAGTGCTTTATCCTTTATCGCAAGTGCTGGCGGGTAAAACATTGCTGGTTGATTTGCCTGCGCAATATGGGCTCTATGCAGAACTCATTGCACCTTTTTTTAAAATGATTGGCTTTTCAATTTCCAAAATCACCTTTTTTTTCGCATTACTGGAAGGGATGAGTTATCTTGCGCTGGCTTTTGTATTTTTAAAACTGACAAAATCCACGGTCTTTCGTCTTTTTTGGCTGTTGAGTTCAGCGGTTCTGTTTGGTTTTTCTTTTCAAAATTACCCGAGTCATCCTTATTTTGATCCCTATTATCAATATTATCCTATACGTTTATTTTTTCCAGCCGTTGCTGTGTTTCTCTTCTGGCGATGGATGCTGATTAACCCAACAATAAGAAATATTTTTGTTTTTTCTGTCTTTCTTGCAACGGGGGTCATCTGGAACCTTGATTCAGGTGTGCCTGCGCTCGGTGCTTTTTTAGCGTATTTGATTATTTCAGCTTTTTTTGCAAATAAAACAGAAAGACGTGCTTCATTAAAAATATTGGGTCTGGCTGTATTCGGAATGACGGTAACTTTTTTGCTCTTTGCTATTTACATGACACTGAAATCAGGTGTCAGTGTGCCATGGAGTGAATGGTTGCATTATCAGCGTGTTTTTTACATTTTCGGTTACGGTGCCATCCCAACGCCATTGGCTCCTCATCCCTGGATGGCGGTGATTGTTTTATATCTGATCGGCATTTTAGGGTATATGCGTTTTGCATTACAGCGTGAGACGCCAGACGATTTTTGGAAGCTGATGCTCTATCTCGGCGTGATGGGATTGGGGTTGTTTGCGTATTATCAAAATCGTTCGCACGATGCTGTTTTTCTGGCGGCGTTTTGGCCTGCGCTCTTTATGGGTTATGCGTATTCTGAACGGTTTCTTCAATTTCATCTCACCTCTTGTTTTTCCAGATTACAACGCTTGACACTGTTGCCCTGTTTTATTTTAGGCTCGGCATTTTGTGGATTTTTTATTTACAAGCTTCCCACGATGGCCAGTCAGGCCAGATATAACTGGACAATGGCATTTCGCCATGCACACACACCTGTTACGGAGAATATTGCTTTTATGCAAGCGAGGATTTCTGCCAAAGACAGACAGTCAATCGAACTGGTGACCTGGTTTCAGGCGCTCTATTTCGCAGAGCTCAATATTCCTTCTGCCATAAAAGGGCCGGGGACGGGAGGTGCCATGCCGGGTGAAGACCAGGCGTTTTTAATCAGACGAATTGAGGCAGCAAAACCCGGGATTATTTTCTTGCAGCAAGGATTTATGCCGCTGGTCGAGGAAGCCTTGAAAAAGGACTATCACCCTGTTGATAAAAATACAAATAACCTGCTGGAATTACGACGGAATTCTTCTTTCTGATTCGTGACAGCTGCGATCTAACACGCTAGAATCAGTCAACTTCAATTTAATCAGGAACTTCATGTTACCCCGCGGCCTGCTCAAGGAATATTCCCAATTTCTCGCCATCATCTTGCGCATGATGGATGTGCTTGCAGTCGTTCTCGGCGGTCTCATTGCCTATCACGTCAAATTTGATGGGCTATTTTTAACAACGGCTTACCAGAATGCCCTCATCACGGCAGGGATACTCACTTTTTTTGTCTTTTCCTTTTTTCATGTCTATGACTCTATTCGTGCCCTGAATGTCTGGCAGCACATCAGCAAACTCATCCAGGCGACGTTTGTCCTCTTCGGCTTGCTGGCAGGGCTCGCCTTTATCACCAAAACCGGTGAAATTTATTCGCGTTCATGGTTTTTGTTGCTGGCCGGGATATCGCTTGCCCTGTTGCTCTTATTTCGCTGCACGTTGCTCGTGGTGCTTCGTCTCATGCGTTCGCGCGGCTGGAATGAAAGACGTGCGGTGATTATTGGCGCAGGAGAGCTGGGTGAAAAATTGCTGGAAGCCGTTCAGCAAAAATTGTGGACAGGGTTTCAGGTGGTGGCGATTCTGGATGATCAGGCTGACCTGAATTCCTCTACGACTATTCGCGGTATTCCGGTCATCAAAACACCGGATAATATCAGTGTGTGGCTTCATGCCCAGGACCAGGGTATTGATGAAGTCTGGCTCGCGCTCCCGCTGCATGCTGAAAAGCGCGTCAAAAAAATTCTGCATGAACTGCGCGACGATACGGTCACCACCCGATTCGTGCTGGATATTTTTGGGATGGATTTATTGAATCATTCGTTGACGAGCCTCGCCGGTTTTCCTGTTTTAAATATTCGTTCAACGCCCATGGTCGGCATCAATCGATTTGTTAAAGCAATTGAAGATCGTGCGCTTTCCGGCTGTATTTTGCTTTTGATCAGTCCATTGTTACTGATCATTGCCGTAATCATCAAACTCAGTTCGAAGGGTCCGGTTTTTTATCGGCAAAAACGCGTCGGGTGGAATGGCAAGGAATTTGAAATGCTGAAATTCCGCTCCATGCCGGTGAATGCAGAATCGGCATCAGGGCCTGTGTGGGCGACGCAAGATGAAAATCGCGCGACGCGTTTCGGCACTTTTTTACGAAAAACCAGTCTGGATGAATTGCCGCAATTTATTAATGTGTTGCTGGGCGATATGTCAATTGTTGGCCCAAGGCCCGAGCGCCAGCATTTTGTGGAACAGTTTAAACACGAAATTCCAGGTTATATGCAAAAACATCTGGTGAAGGCAGGTATCACCGGCTGGGCGCAAGTCAACGGCTGGCGTGGCAATACCAGTCTTGAAAAACGCATCGAATACGATTTGTATTACATTGAAAACTGGTCGCTGGCGTTTGATCTCAAAATTATTTTTTTAACGATACTCCATGGATTCGTGAATAAAAATGCCTACTAAAAACATATTGGTCGTGGGCGGTGCGGGCTACATCGGCTCGCATATGACGGCCTGGTTAACTGACCTGGGTCATACACCGGTCGTGCTGGATGATTTATCCACTGGCCATCGCGACGCGGTGTCAGATGCAGAATGCATTGAAGGCAGTATCGCAGATGCTGATTTGCTCGATCGTGTTTTTAAAAGTCGACCATTTGATGCCGTGATGCATTTTGCGTCGTTTATTCAGGTGGGTGAATCTGTCAAATTCCCCGAAAAATATTATCAAAATAATGTGGTGAATACGCTGAATTTATTGACAGCGATGTTGAAACATAAAATAAATCAATTTATTTTTTCATCAACGGCTGCTGTGTATGGCGAGCCGCACACGCTCCCGATCGATGAAAATCATCCGATTCAACCCATCAATCCGTATGGTCATTCCAAAAGCATGGTTGAACAAATACTCGCTGATTTAATGCGTGCACATGGATTGCAGTATGCGGTATTACGTTATTTTAATGCAGCCGGTGCGGATCCTGCCGGACGATTGAGCGAACGTCACGAACCTGAAACGCATCTCATTCCGCTCATCTTGCAAGTGGCCCTCGGACAACGTGACGCCATTACGGTGTATGGAAACGATTATGCGACCCCGGATGGTACGTGTATTCGTGACTATGTGCATGTGACGGATTTGTGTGATGCGCATTTCAAGGCATTATCGTTACTGGAACAAGGTCAAAAAAGTTGTATTTATAATCTCGGGACAGGACAGGGGCATTCCGTTAACGAGGTCATTGAGGCAGCGCGCGAAATAACCGGTTGTGCCATTTCCGTGCGGTATGGTACAAGACGTGAAGGCGATCCGGCTGTTCTCGTGGCGGATGCAAGGCGTGCGATGCAGGATTTACACTGGGTGCCGCGTTATTCGGATTTAAAAACGATCATTCAGCATGCATGGAACACTTATAAAAAATAAATAAGGAAACACATGGAGAGGCTCATTGCGGGAGTCGATGAAGCGGGCAGGGGGCCACTGGCGGGCGATGTTTTTGCCGCAGCGGTGATTTTATCGCCGGATCATCCGATTGATGGATTAATGGATTCCAAAAAATTGACTGAAAAAAAACGAGAGGCATTGTTTGAATTAATTTATGCACGCGCCCTCGCCGTGGGTGTCGGGCGGGCGAGTGTTTCAGAAATTGATCAGATCAATATTTTACAGGCATCCATGCTGGCTATGAAACGTGCCGTGGAAAACTTGAAAATGTCGCCTCAACTTGCCATCATTGACGGGAATCGTTGCCCCGACTTATCGTGCGAGACAAAAGCGATTATTCGCGGCGATGAAACAGAGCCTGCCATCAGTGCAGCATCGATTGTGGCGAAAGTCTTGCGTGATCGGGAAATGGTGTTACTGGATCAGCAGTTTCCGCAATACGGTCTTGCACAACATAAAGGCTACGGAACCAGACAGCATCTGGATGCATTACGACAATACGGGCCGAGCGTGGTTCATCGACGGTCGTTTGCGCCGGTAGCAGATTGTGACATATTGGCTTGATCGTTAGCCATTCACATCAGGACAGAGACAAGGGAATGTTAAAAAATTGCATCCGGGTTGCTTTATTGTTATGGCTGGCACATGGCCTGATCTCATCACAGGCCGAAGCCATCAACATTCCTTTCGAGGTGCCAAATGCCTTTGACCCGGGACAAATGCAAAAAAATGTTCAATCGCAAACCATTCAAAGACGTGCAAGAACAGTCGCCCCTCTTGAGAACAAGGTCGAGGCGCATGCGCCCATTCCTGGCGCTGAAGCCATTCAGTTTACCCTGAACAAGGTGGTGATTACCGGCAATACCGTCTTTACCAGTGGAGAACTGGAAGCTATTTTTACGCCTTCCCTGCATAAGAAGATTTCAATCGCTGATTTACAGGCACTTGTCCAGAAAATAACAGCACTCTACCGGGACAAAGGCTATATTCTGTCGCGTGCTCTTCTGCCACCCCAGGAAATCAAGGACGGTATCGTCAAGGTTGAGGTCATTGAAGGGTTTATCGGCACGGTGACGGTGGCAGGCAAACCTGCCGGGGCACGGAGATTGATTGAAGCCTATGGCCAGCGTATTACCGAATCCAGACCGTTGAAGCTCTCTGTCATGCAACGTGCCATGTTGTTGATGAATGACTTGCCGGGGATTTCGGTAAAAGCGGTTATCGTTCCCTCCAAAACGATACCGGATGCGGCGGATTTAACGCTGATTGCTGATTACAAACTCCTGTCGGCGAGTCTTGAACAGGATAATTATGGAACCCGTTATATCGGTCCCATTCAATCCGGATTGGCTTTTTCGGCGAACTCGATTTTTGTGGGCGGCGATGCGACGGGCGGCAATGCCACCGTGACTTCGAAAATCAGCGAAATGCAATATTACAATCTGTACCATACACAACCTTTGACAAGTGACGGGTTGAATTTCACCATTGGAACGAGTTATACCGCAACCCAACCGCAATTTTTGCTGGCACCCGTTGAAATCGTGGGTATGAGCGCATCGTTTTATGGAAGTGTGACGTATGCCCTGATTCGTTCGCGTGAACAAAATCTGTCGTTGCATGCTGTAGCCAATTATCAAAATGTGACGTCAACTATTTTAGGCTTTCCTCTTTATCAGGATCGTGTTCGTTCACTCACACTCGGTGCAACGTACGATACGTCAGATCGGTGGAATGGATCGGACAATATGGGTCTTGATGTGGTGCAGGGATTTCCGATTTTGGGTGCGGCCATGCACGCGGAACAATCCCGACCGGAAGGACGCGCCCGATACACGCGCATGATGCTGAATCTCTCCCGCTTGCAACAACCGTTTTACAAACGTCTCTCACTCTACACAGCACTCTCCGGACAATATTCCTGTCAGCCCTTGCTGGCTACTGAACAATTCAGTGCCGGTGGACCGATTTATGGGCGTGGTTATGGTCCATCCGAAATTGTCGGCGATGAGGGTCTCGCCGGAAAAGTGGAATTGCGTCTTGATACACAACCGGAAAAAGTGTTTTTACAGACGGTCGAATATTATGTGTTCTATGATGCAGGTATTATCTGGAACCGTGATACGTTAAATCAGCCCCAAAGACAGGATTTGACCTCAACCGGCGTTGGACTTCGCATGCTGTTTAACCCGCATGTGTATGGCGAGCTCTATATTGCGAAGCCCTTGAGCCGCAAGGCGACCACCCTCACACCCTTCGATCAGAACCCCCAACAGGCCAGGGGATTTTTCCAGATTATCGCAAGACTCTAAATCCATTGGAAAAATAAAATCGCCCAAAAATGGATATTTTTTTTCCATCCCCTATACTTTATAATGATAAGGTAAATGGACCTTTCTTAATAAAGACAGGATGATAAGTGGATCGATCGGCACAGATTCCAGAAAATACAGTCTGGAATGTGTCGATGGCGTTTCAGTGGATTATTCAAAAAAAATGAATACGAAGCGAAACAACCACAATGAGGAAAGAGACACACAGCCGGGAAGACACGTCAGGGGAACAATAAAACACTGTTTTGTTCTGGTGACAGGGTTTCTGTTGTCCTTCTGCGTTACCTGTATGCTTGCCAATCCACAAGGCGGACAGGTGACGGCAGGGACCGCCACCATTTCTAACCCCAACGGAAGTACCGTACAAATTAATCAATCAACCGACAAGGCCGTCATCGATTGGCAAAGTTACAACATCGCAGCCCATGAAAAAACGCAATACGTCCAACCCTCCATTCGATCCATTACCTTAAACCGCATTGACCCGGCGAATGGTTCATCAATCATCAGCGGTATGATTTCAGCGAATGGAAGAATTATTTTAATCAACCCGGCCGGTATGTTGTTTACATCCACTGCACGTGTCGATGTATCGGGCCTGATCGCAACGACAGCCAATTTGACCAACGAAGATTTTATGGCAGGTAAATTCCATTTTGTGCAATCCCCTTTCTGGAATGGCACCATTGTCAACAATGGAACCATCACGATTCGAAATGAAGGACTCGCAGCACTCGTCGCACCGGGTGTTGAAAATAATGGTGTGATCATTGCGAAAATGGGGAAAGTGGTTCTGGGTGCCGGAACAGAATACACCGTGGATTTTTACGGCGATCAAATGATTCAGTTCGGCGTGAATTCGGAAGTGTCAAAACCGGCGATGACGGCTGATGGACGCCTGCTGCATGCTGCCGTCAGTAACAGCGGAACGATTATTGCCAATGGCGGGAAAGTGTTATTAACGGCAAAAACAGCCGGCGGCATTCTGGATAATTCCATTAACATGTCAGGTCGTATTGAAGCGAATACCGTCGCACAACGCGGCGGCACCATTGTTTTATCCGGTGGCGGCAGTGGTGTGGTTAAAGTATCCGGCAAGATGGTGGCCATGGGCAGACATCGAGGACAACAGGGCGGAACCGTTAAAGTCCTGGGTGACAATATTCAACTGGTCGACAATGCATCGATTAACGTATCAGGCAAGAGTGGCGGCGGTACGATTCTGGTCGGTGGTAATTTCCATGGCGCAGGTCCCGAACAAAATGCAAGGCATACCTACGTAGCGCCTGGTGTTCATCTCACCGCCAATGCCTTATCCAATGGTAATGGCGGTAACATTGCTGTCTGGTCAGATCAGGGTACGCAGTTTTATGGCACTATTGCAGCACGCGGCGGATCGCTCGGTGGTAATGGCGGTTTTGTTGAAACCTCCGGCAAACATGTTCTGGATGTGAATGGCGCATCGGTTGATACGCGTGCACCATTGGGTCTCACAGGTAACTGGTTGCTCGATCCGAGCAATATTTATGTTGCCCTCAATCAGGCTAATGCTACCACGGCTGGTATGAGTGGAACGGATACCAGCGCCAATACAGCTTCATCGGGTACCTTTGGGGCATCCGGTGCGGTACAGGATTCACTGTTAACGACGGGTAATTTAACAACGGCATTGGGTAGTTCCAATGTGATTGTGACCACGACGAACGCGAGTGGCACAGGCACGGGTAATATTACGGTTGTGGATCCGATTACCTGGGCCACCACCAACTCACTCACACTCACCGCAGCCGCTGCCATTAATCTCAATGCCGCCATTTCAGACAGCGCAGCAGGAACACTGGTATTGAATGCCACCGGTGCTGTTACACAAAATGCCTCCGGAACGATTGGGGGTTCACTGAATTTGATCCAGCAGGGGACCGGCACAACGACCCTGTCACAAGCGAATACTTATTCCGGTACAACGACGGTTAATGCAGGTGCACTTACGTTAAGTGGCGCCGGCACAATTAATGCTAGTACAGGATTGACCGTCAATCAGGGTGGGACGTTAACACTGGATAACAGTACGACGAATAACACCAATAGACTCCTCGACACAGCAGCATTGACCTTGAATGGCGGTGAGTTTGTCTTTAAAGGCAGTAATACGGCTGCAACGAATGCGTCAGAAACACTGGGTCAACTTAATCTGCCATTAGGTGCTTCAACAGTGACGATGTTTTCTGGCACGGGTGGTTCAACCATATTGACCTTTGCAAGCATTTCGCGCACAGCTGGCGCGACTGTTTTATTCCGCGGTGATAACCTGGGTACTGTGCAAGGTACGCTTGACACCAATATGATTTTTACAAACCCCGCCGGGTTGAATCTGGTAGGCGCAACGACTTCACAAACCAATAAAAAAATTGTTCCCTATGCGATTGGCGTTCAAACAAACAATGGAACCGGTAACAGTTTTGTTACATATAATATTTTGACCGGAAATCAAACAGGTGCCAGTACAACAGGCATCAGGCCATTAACACTCGCGGGTGTCAATGCTGAATATGATCTGAATGCATTTACTGCTGCAGGAGATAATATTCTTTTATCAACTGGCACGACGAACGCTCCTGCCACTAACAGTTACAATTCATTGCTGTTAGGTGGAGGAACACTCAATTTTGCTAATAATGGCCGAACAGAAACGATTACTTCAGGAGCGATAGCTCAAAACGGAGCCGGGAATATCACGACATCCGTTGCCACTTCAACGATTGCGGTTGGAGCTGCGCAAGCCAATATTTATGTGAGCGGTTCGCTTGCTTTTCCGTCTGATCTTACTGGTTCGGCAGGAGTAACAGTGAGTGGCCCGGGAACCACCACTTTCACTACAGTCCCAAAAACCTTCTCAGGAGGTCTAACCGTTAATGCGGGTACAGCTACCTTTTCTGCCGTCGGGTTGCAAGGAGCCCAAGCTATAACGGTCAGAGCACCAGGAACATTGAATTTCACCACTGCACAAGGCATCATAGCACTGACTCTGGAAAGTGGATCAACAGCGGGCGCAACTCTTGGAACAGGCGCATCAACAACCCTGACGTTGGGCGCGGATATCACAGAAGTTCTGAATGGAACCGGTGCAACGGGTGCGAACATTTCAGGTACGGGGACTATAGCATTGGGCGCTACCCGTCAGATTACAGTGGCTGATGGTTCGGCAGCGAATGATTTGACGATTGCAATTCCCATCACCGGAGTCGGTTTTGGCATTACAAAAGTGGGTACAGGTACACTGAAATTATCCAATGCCAATACCTATACCGGTCTTACAACAATCAATAACGGTACGATAGCCGCAACGGTTGTAGGCGCATTGGGCACCGCTGGTGGTAACAATGTTTCAGTGACGCCTTCGGCCAGTTCAATAGCCACGCTGGATTTGAGCGGGCTTGGTGCAACTCTCACCAATCCAAGCGCCATTTTTCTGAATAGTTCAGCTGCCGGCAGCACGGCGCAATTGAATACGGCTACTGTGTTAACCCTGGCCAACGCAATCACCCTGACAGGAACAAATAACACCATTTTCTCTTCAACTGCTGGCAATACAGTAACAATATCTGGTTCGATCGGTGGAGCAGGTGCTGCTTTCACTAAAGCCGGAGCTGGCATATTGGCATTATCCAATACAAATAACAGTTATACAGGCACTACGACGATTGCAAATGGTACATTAAGTCCTACTGTCGTCGGCGCATTGGGACAAGCAGGTGGTGGCGTTATTGCGATTACGCCTTCCGCTGGTTCAACAGCTATACTGGATTTGACAGGATTGGGGGCAAATTTAACGAACCCATCGTCCATTCAATTTAACAGTTCAGCTACGAACAGCACGGCACAATTGTCACCTTCCACCACATTTACACTGACCAGTCCAATCAGTTTGACGGGAGCCTTGAATAATGTCATTTCAGTTGCTTCTAGCACGGCAACCATCTCGGGCCTAATCAGCGGCAGTGGCGGTGGATTTAGTAAGAGTGGCGCTGGAACGTTAATCATATCGAATGCCAGTAACAGTTATACCGGTGCAACGACTGTTAATGCCGGGACACTGAGTATTCCCAACACCACTGCAATGAGTACCAGTGCTGCGACAGTATTATCGGGTGGTGCACTGGATTTGAATTTCAATAATGCAACGTTTGGCAATACCAATACCATCACATTGAGTGGAACGGGCGTTAGCAGTGGCGGTGCTCTGACTTTCTCAGGCAATGGTATTACGATCAACAATCCGATTACGCTCGGGGGAACTTCAACTGCGACTTCTATTAAAGGTAATGGCACGGGCACAGAAACATTTGGAGGTGCTATTACCGGTGGATCAGGCGACAGTCTCACGATCAATCTTGCCAATGCCAGTATAGCATTGCCAGCGATTACCTTAACTGGCGCTGATTTGTCTGTCACGTCAGGCGCGGGTGCAGTAAATGGTTCTGCTCTTCTGACGATTGGAACAGCGGGTGCAAACAATTTGACAGTCAGCGCAGCTACAGGAATCAATATCAGTAACACGAGCAATCTGGCAAACAGCGTCAGTCTGACGAATAGTACATCCGGCAATATCATCTTTAGAAATAATCGCAATATGACGCTTACTGCAAGCAGTTCAGTCGCCGGCGGTACATTGTCTGTGATCAATGGAACAGGAACGATGACAACCAATGCTATTTCAACGGGCACGGGTGCATCGAATATTACCTTACAAACACCTGGCCTTTTGACCGTGAGCAGTACGCTTACCGCGGGAGGCACGGGCAGTATATCGTTGACAGGAACAGGTATCACCAATAACTCGACGATCACAGGTACGACGGGCGGCACTACGATTAATGCAGGAGTTGGCGGTACATTAACTAACATCACTGGTCACACCATTACTAATGGAGGAGGCACCGGCTCGATTAATTTAATCGCTGACACAGTTTCATTTGTAAGTGGGTCAGCAGGGGTAATTACAGGTGGCACAGGTAGCGTGAGCCTGACATCCGCGACACCCAGTGCCCTGATCGCTTTTGGTTCGGGTACGTCAGGTGGCGGTTTAGAACTATCTAACACTCAACTGAATACCATTACGACCAGTGGTACATTCACGCTTGGTGATGTGGCCCATACAGGTCCATTGAGTATGGATGCTTCATGGAGTGTCCCGAATATAACGGCTAATCTCGTATTTCAAAGCGGCGGTGGCAGTATTTCATTAGGTAATAGCTTCACTCTGGTAACACCGAAGAATTTGACCATGTCGACAACCGGCGGTGGTGCAACCGGCGGTGGTGTGTCTGGTGGAAGTACCCTGACGGTCGGGCCCAGTGGCGCCAATACCCTGACAGTCAATGCAGGATCCGGTATCACTTTGAACAGTGGGGGCAATCAAGCCAGTATAGTCAATCTGACAAATAGCACGGCAAACAATATCAGCTATACCAATAGTCACGCCATGACGCTGACTGCCAGCAATTCAGCATCCGGTGGCGTATTGTCTGTGACTAACGGGACAGGCGCGATAACAACGAATGCAGTTTCAACCAATAATGGGCTCATTCAATTAACATCAAATTCTATGGTACTCACTGGCGGTACGCTCTCTGCCGGTTCGGGTGGTGTATCACTGACATCCTTTACTCCGGGTACTGCGATTACCATCGGTACGGGTGGAACGGGTCTCGGTCTTTCAAATGCTGCGCTTAATACGATTACAACAACCGGTCTTTTGACGATTGGTGATGTTGCTCATACAGGAACACTGACCGCGGATGCTGCAGTAACCGGTGGGGCAAATGCAACCGGTGGATGGCTCTTTCAAACCAAAGGCGGCACTATTACATTGGATAATGCAGTTACGACTCCAGGTAATTTGACGCTCGCAACGACTGGAGGTGGCACAGGTACAGCCGCTGTGAACGGCGCAGGTGCTTTGACAATTGGAACAGGCGGTGCAAACAGTCTGACAGTCAATTCGGGTGCCGGTATCAATTTGACTAACGTAAGCAATCTGGCAAATAGCGTCACTCTGACAAACAGCACGTCTAACAACATTATTTTCGACAACAATCGCAGCATGACACTGACTGCCAGCAATTCAGTCGCTGGTGGAACGTTATCTGTGATTAATGCCACAGGCACCTTATCGACAAGTGGTGCTGTTTCAACATCGACAGGCGCTTCGAACATTATCTTACAAACAGCGGGGCTTTTAACAACCGGTAATGCTGTTTCATCTGCAGGCACGGGCAGTGTGTCATTGACGGGAACAGGTGTGACAAATACTTCAACGGTAACAGGCCCGGGTGGCATTACGATTAGTGCAGGAACCGGTACGTTGAATAACAGTGCAGGAACATTAACGAATTCATCAGGCAGTACAGCCATTAATTTGACGGCTGATACCATGACGCTGGCAGGTGGAACAATTACGGGCGGCTCGGGTAACCTGAATCTGACATCAAGTACATTGAGTCGTGCAATTACCCTTGGTTCAGGTGGAACGGGTCTGGGTCTTTCAAATGGCGCACTGAATACGATTACAACAACCGGTCTCTTGACGATCGGTGATGTCGCTCATACAGGAACATTAAGCACGGATGCTGCAGTAACCGGTGGGGCAAATGCAACCGGTGGATGGCTCTTTCAAACCAGTGGTGGCGCTATTACATTAAATAATAATGTCACAACTCCAGGTAACTTGACGCTCGCAACGACTGGCGGTGGAGTCGGAACAGCAAGTATAACCGGCTCAGGTGCTTTGACTATTGGAACAGGCGGTGCCAATAGTCTGACCGTCAATTCGGGTGCCGGTATCAATTTGAGCAGTAGTAATCTAGCCAATGCAGTCACTTTGACAAATAGCACATCTGGCAACATTAGCTTTATCAACAGTCGCAACATGACACTCACTGCCAGCAATTCAGTTGCTGGTGGAACGTTATCTGTAATTAATGCCACAGGCACCTTATCGACAAGTGGTGCTATTTCAACATCGACAGGCGCATCGAATATTACATTACAAACAGCCGGTCTTTTGACACTCAATAATAATGTTTCCTCTGCAGGCACGGGTACTGTGACACTGACCGGAACGGGTATTACCAATAAGGCAACAGTGACAGGATCCAGCAGTATTTTTGCCAATGCACAAACCGGTACGCTGGATAATACGGCAGGCACATTTACCGAGTCATCAGGCTCCCAGATACAGCTGACGGCAGATACCATGTCGTTGGCTGGCGGTAGTATTGGCGGCGGGGTCCAGGTGTCCCTGACTTCCTTTACAGCGAATCGTGCGATTACGCTGGGTAGCGGATTGACGGGTCTCGGTTTATCCAACAGTGCACTCAGTACAATTAATACGACAAATCTCTTGCAGATCGGCGACAGTGCTCATACAGGTACAATCAGTACCGATGCCGCTGTCACCGGCTTGACGAATGTAGGTGGTGGGTTTGTACTCGAGACGCGAGGTGGCGCTATTACACTCAACAATGATGTAACAGTACCCACGGGAGGCGTCATATTCGATACCACCAATGGTGGAATCAATACAGCCTCTGTCACGGGTACCGGGACAGTGACAGTCAACCCTGCCAACAGCATGCTGGTTAATGCCGGTACTGGCATCAGTTTGAATACAGTAGCATCCGGTGTACAACTCCATAACTTTGCGTCGGGCGATGTGGTTCTTAACAATAATCGCAGTAACTCGGGCATAAGCGCTTCCAACGCGGCTGCCGGTGGGAAAGTGACCATTACGAATGCGACAGGCACCCTGACGGTTGGAAACCTCACAACATCTACCGGTGCATCGGATATTTCAGCACAAACACCCGGTCTTCTGACAATCAATGCCGTTATCAGTTCTGCAGGCACAGGCAATATATCACTGACCGGGGCAGGCGTGACGGTTAACAGTAATACCAATGCCAGTACGAGCGGGAATATCACAGTCAACGCCGGAGCCAATACGCTGACGTTAAACTCAGGTTCAAAATTACTGACAACAGGCACGATTAATTTAACCGCGGATACCATGAGTTTTGATACGAGCGGAACACCTTCACAAATCGGTGGAACCGGTACGGGTGTTGGAACGGCCGCAGCCGCGATATTGCAACCGAGTACTGCATCAAGAACGATTGGTATCGCCGGTGGTACAGGCAGCATGCAACTGACAGCCGCTGCATTAAATGATGTCCGATCCACCAATCTTCGCATTGGCAATAGCAGCGCAGGCAATATCAATCTTGCCGCATGGACACCGGCAGCCACTGTCGCAGCCAGTGGTGTGTTAACCTTGCAAACGGGTGGAACCATCACACAAAGTGGCGCGTTGAATCTCGGTACAGACAGTGCCAAATTATTATTACGCGATGCGGGTGGTGCTACGCTCAATACCAATAATGTGATTGGACAATTGGCTGCATCGCTCGGTAGTGGTGCGTCACTTTCAGTAACGAATGCCAGCGGCAATCCGCTGACAGTTGCAAGTCTCACGGATGATGTAGGCACGGTCAATGGTATTTCGGCTCAAGGGGGTGCGACATTGGTTGCACCGGCTGCCGCCATCACCCTGAATTCAACAGTCACTACCAGCACAGGCAATATCGTGTTGGCCGGCAATCAATTTATCAATAATGCAGGCGCTTCTGCCCTGAATCCGGGTAGCGGATCCTTCCAGGTCTGGTCAGCCGATCCGGCCAGTGATACACGCGGTGGTTTGAGCTATAACTTCAAACAATACAATGCGACTTATGGTGTCACGACAGTTCTCGGAACAGGTAATGGATTCCTCTACACAACCGCTCCAACGGTGACTCCGGTACTGACCGGTACCGTTTCAAAAGTCTATAACGCAACGACTGTTGCCACACTGGCCGCTGGAAATTACACCAATTCCGGTGCGATCGATGGCGATACCATCACATTCAATAATCCGACGAGTGGCACTTATGCAACAGCGAATGCAGGAACCGGTATTAATGTTGCAGTTTCAGGCATTTCGCTGGTAGGTGCGAGCAATGGTGCTGCAACGGTTTATGGATATCAATTGGGTTCGTCAACCGCGAATGCGAATATCGGAACCATTACGCAAGCGCCCATCACGATCAGCTCGAATGCCGGACAATCAAAAATTTATGGTGCGGATGATCCGAATTCAGCAAAAACAGCTTATTCAGTCACTGCAGGTACCTTGTACGATACACTCACAGGGAACATGGGACGTGTAACGGGTGAAGATGTTGGCTCATACAACTTTACACAAAATACTGTAACGGTATCTGATGGAAACAGTGGAAACAATTATGCAATTACGTTTAATGGATCCACCAATCCATTCCAGATTACTGCAAAATCGTTGACTGCATCGATTGCCAATCAAACAAAAGTGTATGGGGCAAATGATCCGCTGATTTCGGGCATTTCTGTCATTTTGGGTGGTGTTGTTAACAGAAGTGTAACGGATATCAATGGCAATGTGACTGCAATTAATGATACAGGCAATGTTGCAACGACCCTGGCATCGCTGACGCGTACTGCCGGCGAAGACGT